>DATAFJ010000258.1:0-23604 GCA_036257535.1 Vicinamibacterales bacterium
ACTAGGCATTAGGGCTTGTGAGAGCTTTCTTCCCGATGTCGCTCCGAAAGTGCATCTGCTCGAAACTGATCGCCGAAACGCCATCATACGCGCGCGCGATCGCGGCGTCATAGGTGGCGCCCCGGCCCACCACCGTCAGCACGCGCCCGCCACTGGTGACGACCTGCCCGGCGCGCTCGGCTGTTCCCGCATGAAACACGAGCACATCCTTGAGGGCGGCGGCCGCGTCGAGACCCTCGATCGGCAGGCCCGTGCGCACGTCGCCGGGATATCCACTCGACGCCAGCACGACGCCCACAGCGACGTCAGACGACGACCGGCACGACCGGTTGCCGAGCGTACCGTCGGCGGCGGCGGCGAGGACGGGCGCGAGCTCGTCATCGATGAGCGGTAGAACGACCTGCGCCTCGGGATCGCCGAAGCGGACGTTGAACTCCACGACTTTCGGTCCGTCCGACGTGAGCATGAGACCCGCGTAGAGAAACCCGCGGTATTCGAGCCCGTCCGCGCGCATGCCGTCCAGGACCGGCTGTACGATCTCGCGCATGACGCGGTTGGCGATCTCGGGGGTGACGTGCCGGCTCGGCGCGAATGCTCCCATCCCTCCCGTATTCGGTCCGCGATCGTCGTCATAGGCGCGCTTGTGATCCTGCGCGGACGGCAGCGGCAGCGCGTGCGTGCCGTCGCAGATCACGAAGAACGACGCCTCGACGCCGTGCATATACTCTTCGAGGACCACCCGCGCCCCCGCAGTCCCGAACCGGCGATCGATCATCGCGGCGCTGACGGCGTCGCGCGCCCCGCGGCGATCGCTCGCGATGACGACGCCTTTCCCTGCTGCCAAGCCGTCCGCTTTCACGACGACAGGCCAGCCGAGCTCGCCGCTCTCTGCCGTCGCCAGCGCTCGCTGCGGGTCATCACAGGCGATCGATCGCGCGGTCGGAATACCGTGACGCTGCATGAACGTCTTTGCGAAGACCTTGCTCGTCTCGAGCGCGGCGGCGCCGCGCGACGGACCAAAGATGAGACGGCCTCGTGACGTGAACAGATCGACGAGGCCACGTTCGAGCGGCTGCTCGGGACCGACGACGGTGAGATCGATGCGCTCGCCTTCCGCGAGCGCGAATATTTCGTCGTTGCGATCGATCGCGATCGGAATCGAGCGCATCCGTGTGTCGCTCGACCGCTCGGCAGTTTGTACGATGCCGACGTTCCGCGGCGCGACGATCACCTCACTCACCGCGCGGTCGGCGGCGAGCCGCCACGCGAGCGCGTGCTCGCGAGCGCCGGCGCCGACGACCAGGACCTTCATTCCGGAAGCCGATATAGCCAACGAGGGAAAGGATTTAGTGGGGTTTGACTGATGCGGAGTTTTGCGCCTAGAATCCGCGTTTACCTGTGATAGCCTAGCACATTCGGGCGGACCTCAACGGTCCGCCCGACGCATGTTTCACGGGCTTACCGGCCGAAAGCAGGGCGGGTTCGCGGGCAAACGCCCGACGGTCGAAAGGGGTTGAGTCAGGGTTGGCCGAAGTCAAAGTTCAGGAAGGCGAGTCGATCGAGAGCGCGCTGCGCCGCTTCTAGAGGAAGGTTCAGCAGGAAGATATCATAAAGGATATCAAGAAGCATTCCTTCTATCTGAAGCCAGGCGACAAGAAGCGCGCCAAGCAGGCGCTCGCCCGCAAGCGGACGCGCAAGAAGCAGCGTCGCGAATCGGAGTAGTCCGGAGGAGTTGGTCGGGGCGGAGCGGACGAGCAACTGAAAGGGCTGGGAGCGATGGAGTTCCAGGACAAGACCCTTCACTGCGTGGACTGCGGCACGGAGTTCATCTGGACGGCGGGCGAACAGCTCTTCTTCGCCGACAAGAACTTCAAGAACGAGCCCAAGCGCTGTAAGTCCTGCAAGATGAAGCGGGCTGCGCGGCCGGCCGCCGGCGCTCCCATCTCGCGCGAGCGGGTCGAGACCACCACGACCTGCTCGAACTGCGGGAAGGAGACGACCGTCCCGTTCCGTCCCACGCAGGGACGGCCGGTCTACTGCCGCGAATGCTTCCAGCAGCGCAAGTTTGCGGGTGCCGGCGGGGTTTGATAAGGGGCGGTCGCATCCCACCCGGACAAGTACAGACATAAAACGATGGCGCCGTGCCTCGCACGGCGCCGTTTCGACAATGGAGGAGCGGGGACCATGCAGATCGAGGAACGAGTCGCCGACAATGTGACGATACTCGACCTGAAAGGAAAAATGACGCTGGGTGAGGGGGACGAGCTCCTCAAGGAAAAAATCAACTCACTGCTTCAGCAAGAGAAGAAGTTCCTGTTGCTGAACCTCGAGGGCGTGCCGTACATCGATTCGGCAGGGCTCGGCGAGATCGTGCGCACGTACACGACCGTGAGCCGCCAGGGAGGCAAGCTCAAGCTGGTCAACTTGACGAAGCGGATCACCGACCTGCTGTCGATCACGAAACTGCTGACCGTCTTTGAGACCTTCGACTCCGTTCCAGAGGCCGTCAAGAGCTTCAAGGCCTAGCGGGACCGGCGGGCTCGTCACCGCGCTTCGTCCGCATCAGTGGACGAAGAACCTGATCGTCTTCGCGGGGCTGATCTTTGGCGAGCACCTGTTCGATCCGGCGTCCGGCATTCGGGCCGGCGCCGCGTTTGCGGTTTTCTGCGCACTCTCGAGCGCCGTCTACCTCTTCAACGACCTCGCCGATCGCGAGGCGGATCGACTGCATCCGACCAAACGGTTCAGGCCCATCGCGTCGGGAGCCGTCGCGCCGGCCGTCGCCGGAGCGACCGCGGCGATCCTGGCGGTCGCCGGCCTCGGCACAGCGCTCCTGATCGGACGCGCCTTTGCGGGCGTCGCGGCGGCTTACGTTGGCCTCCAGGTGCTTTACAGCGTTCTCCTGAAGAAGATCGTGATCATCGACGTGTTCACGATTGCGGCAGGTTTCGTGCTGCGCGCGGCGGCGGGCGCGGTCGCGATTCCCGTGCTCATCAGCCCGTGGCTGCTGATCGTCACGACGCTGCTGGCGCTCTTTCTCGGCTTCAGCAAGCGCCGGCACGAGCTCGTGCTGCTGGCGGATCAGGCTACGGACCACAGACCGAGCCTCGAGGAGTACACGCCATACCTGCTCGACCAGATGATTTCCGTCGTCTCCGCGTCGACGATCGTCGCCTACGCGTTCTACACGGTGAGCCCCGAGACGATTCAGAAGTTCGGGACGAATCTGCTGCCGCTGACGCTGCCCTTCCCGCTCTACGGCATTTTTCGCTACCTCTATCTGGTGCACCAGCGCGAAGGGGGCGGCAGCCCGGCCGAGCTGCTGCTCACCGACGGCCCGCTGCTCGTCTGCGTGGCGCTGTGGGGAGCGGCCGTAATTGCTCTGATCTATTGGGTGCCCTAAAGTAAGGAACGGAATGGCTCGCGCAAAAGTAGCTGTGCTGCGAACGGCGCCGTCGACGGTCCTCCGCGATTATCACCGTCTCATGAACCTGGCGGGATACCAGGAGGTCATCGCGCGCGAGGCCGACACGGCGCTCAAGGTCAACATTTCGTGGCATTTCTTCTTCCCGGGCAGCTCGAGCACGCCCTGGCAGCTCGAGGGCGTCATCAGGGCGATGAAGGCGGACGGCTACGACCCGTCGCTGCTTCACGCCTGTCACAACCGCACCGTCGTCATCGATGCCCGCCTCGGCGAGCGCGAGAACAAGCAGGTCCACGTCGTCGAAGCGCACGGCCTGCGGAACATCCATCTGTACGAGGGCGAGGACTGGATCAATGTCCGCGACGCCGTCGGCGATCTGGCGGATCGCTTCCTGGTCCTGAACGACGTCTACCCTGACGGGTTCATGATTCCGCGCCGTTTCATCGGCGAGAACATCATCCATCTTCCGACCGTCAAGACGCACGTGTTCACGACGATGACCGGCGCGATGAAGAACGCCTTTGGGGGGCTGCTGAACGAGCGGCGGCACTGGACGCACCCGGTGATTCACGAGACGCTCGTGGATCTCCTGATGATCCAGAAGAAGATTCACCGTGGCGTATTCGCGGTGATGGACGGCACGTTTGCCGGCGACGGCCCCGGGCCGCGCTGCATGGTGCCGCACGTGAAGAACGTGATCCTCGCCAGCGCCGACCAGGTCGCGATCGACGCCGTCGCGGCGAAGCTGATGGGGCTCGACCCGCTGTCGATCAAGTTTATCCGATTGGCGCACGAGCGCGGGCTGGGGTGCGGCGACCCGCGCGACATCGAGATCACCGGCGACGTCGAGGCTGCGAACGAGAACTGGCACTTCGCCGGCCCGTTCAAGGACATGACATTCGCTTCGCGCATGCAGCACAAGATTTACTGGGGACCGCTCCGCAAGCCGGTCGAATGGTCGCTGAAGACCGTGCTGGCCCCATGGGCGTACATGGCGAGCGTGATTTACCACGACTCGTTCTGGTACCCGGTAAAGGGGCGCCGGATGATGAACGACGTCCTTGGAAGCCCCTGGGGACGGTTGTTCCGGAACTGGGAGACGGTGACGGCTGACGCGAACGGGTATCCGGTGGTCGGCGATACGAAGGCCGAGATCGCCAGGACCGGCGCGCGGGCGTTCACGACGTCGATTGGCATCCTCGGGACGTGCCTCGTCGAGGCGCCGGAGTTTGCGATGCGAAAACACCACAGGGCGTGATGACCGATTTTCAGATTCGCTCTGATTCGGTCGACGTCGAGCAGATCATGCAGCAGATCCGGTCGCGCATCCGCGAGAAGCGGGGCGCGGACTATACAGAGGACGAGATCCGGGCGCTCGCAAACGCGAAGCTCGAGAAGTTCCTCGATCCGTCCGGCGTCCGGTCAGATCTGCTGGAGCATTTCCGGCGGGCGCGCCGGACCGCGCAGGAGACCGGGGAGCCGCCGATGAGCTTCGTGTTCGAGGACACGACGCTCTTCGAGTCGCCCCGGCCGCTCTTGCGCTGGATTCGGAACATGCTGAAGCCGGTGCTCCGCCTGTTCTTGAACTACAACCGGCTTTCGCAATTCCTGCATCAGCAGGGGACCGTCTACTCACGGTTCCAAGCGCGGGAGGAGCGCCGGCGCACGCTCGACGATCTGAACTACGAGGTCATGCACAACCTCGTCCTCGAGACGACGAGGCTGGGCATCGAAGTCAAGAACCTGAGGATGCGGCTCGAATCGATCTCCAGCCGCCTAGATTTCGACGAGCGCCGGGCGCGTGCTCTCGAAGGCGTCGTCCAGTACCGGCCGAGCGTGCTCGCGGCAACATCTGCGGCGCCTGCGTCGGCCAGCGGCGCCTCATCGACACAACCCTCGTCTCAGTCCGGCCCGCGTCCATCGGGGCAACCAGCGGCCCCGGCGGATACCGCCGGCATCGCCGAGCGCCGCGCGCGCCGCCGGCGACGGCGGGGGCGGAGGCGACACGGATCGGGTGCATCGGGTGCACCAGGTGCATCAGGTGCGGGTGCATTGGGTGCCGACGCTTCCGATGCCGACGCGGACGTACCCGAGACACTCGAGGCACGTGAACCTAACGCACCAGCACCTGAGGCACCTGATGCACCTGGTGCACCCGATGCACCCAATGCACCCGACTCGTCCGATCCCGAGCGTTTGAAAGAGTGAAGCTAGCGGTCGTCGTTCAGCGCTACGGCGCTGACATCAACGGCGGCGCGGAGCTGCATGCCCGCTATCTCGCGCAACGGCTCGCGCGACATGCTGACGTCGAGGTCCTGACCACGAGGGCTCGCGACTACGTCACATGGAAGAACGAGCTGCCGGATGGAGATGAACTGGTCGACGGCGTTCGCGTGCGCCGCTTTCCGGTAGCCCGGGAACGCCACCCGGAAGACTTCGGCCGTCGCTCCGCGCTCGTGTTCGGCCATCGCCACTCGATCGCGGACGAGCTCGGGTGGCTCGAGAGCGAGGGGCCGACCAGCCCACAGCTGATTCGGTATCTGAAGCGCCACGCGTCTGCGTGGGACTACGTCCTGTTTTTCAGCTATCGGTACTATCACGCGTGGCACGGCGCCCGCGCGGTTCCGTCGAAAGCCATTCTCGTCCCCACCGCCGAGCGCGATCCGGCCGCAGGCCTGGCGATTTTTGGCTCGCTCTTCAGAGGCGTCCGCGCCGTCATGTACAACTCGCTCGAGGAGCGCGCGCTGATTCAGGCGGCCACGTCGAATCAGGATGTTCCCGGGGTTGTGGTGGGCATCGGATCGGACGTCGCGGAGCGGCCGATTCCGCAGCGGTTCCGGCGGGAGCATCGAATCAAGGGTCCGTTTGCGATCTACGTCGGCCGCATCGACGAGAACAAAGGCTGCCGCGAGCTCTTCGAGTACTTCGACAGGTATGCGCGGACGTTTCCGGGCGGGCTCCCGCTCGTGCTCCTCGGTAATGCCCTCATGCCGATTCCGTCGAAACCGTGGATCAGACACCTCGGCTACGTATCGGACGAGGCGAAGTTCGATGCGATCGCGGCGTCCGACCTGCTCATCATGCCGTCCTACTACGAGAGCCTGTCGATGGTGGCGCTCGAGGCGTGGGGCATGGGCAAGCCCGTCCTCGCGAACGGCAAGTGTGACGTGCTGCGTGGGCAGTGCATCCGTAGTAACGCGGGTCTCTACTACGAGTCGTTCGACGAGTTCGCGGAAGCGCTCTACGCGCTCGAAGCCAGCGGGCCGCTGAACGCCATCCTCGGGCGCAACGGCCGCGAGTACTTCCGGCAGCACTACGCGTGGCCGGTGATCGAGCGGAAGTACCTGGAGATGTTCGAGCGGTTGAAGCAGGAGGACCAGTCCGGCGGTTCACGATCGATAGAACCGCTGCCAGGATGGTTCGCGCGGCGCCGAAGGGACGTGCCGCCCGCGAAAGAGACGCTCGCCGGCCTGCCGACGGGCCCGGTCGCTGCGAAGGAGACACGGGCCGCGCCCTCGACTCATGCCGCCGTGCGATCTCCACGCGCGGACACCCGGAGCATGCCGGACAGCCGGGGACCGAAACGGGTCGACAGGGGTCCGCGGCGCGAGGGACGAAGATGGCACAGGTCCACCAGGTCCTCGCGACGCTGAGCTACGGCGACGCGATCGGGCACGAAGCGCTCGGCATCCAGCGCGTGCTCAGATCGGCCGGCTATCGGTCGGACATCTTCGTCGAGACGGCCCATCCGAGACTCGAGGGCCTGACGCGCGACTACCGCGAGTTGAAAGACGGCGTCGGCGCGGACGATCTTCTGATCCATCACTTCTCGATCGGCTCGAAAGCCTCTCGCCTCGCCTACGCTACGCCGGCGAGGATGATCCTCGTCTATCACAACATCACGCCGCCCGAATACTTCCTAGGGGTCAACGACGAGCTCGTCAGGCGATGCTTCCTGGGACGGCGGGAGCTGAAAGCGTACGTCGACAGGTGCGAGATCGCCGTAGGAGATTCCGAGTTCAATCGCAAGGAGCTCGAAACGCTGGGGTTCCCCTGCACCGGTGTGCTTCCGGTGGTACCGGATTTCTCGCATCTCGACGTCGATCCCGATCCAATGCTCTCCGCCGATCTCGACGATGCGTGGACGAACGTGCTGTTCGTGGGACGGGTCATTCCAAACAAGCGGTTCGACGCGCTGATTCGTTCGTTCCACGCATACCGGACGCGATTCAACCCGCGATCGCGGCTGCTCCTGGTCGGCTCGACTGCCGGCTTCGAGGAGTATCGGACGCAGCTGCTCGCGCTCGCCGCGCGGCTCGGCACACCCGACGTTCATCTGCTGGGCCACGTCACGAACGAACAGCTGGTCGCCTTCTACGAAGTGGCCGACATCTTTCTGAGCGCGAGCGAGCACGAGGGCTTCTGCGTGCCCATCGTCGAGGGGTTCTACATGGGCGTGCCGGTCCTCGCGTACGCCGCGACCGCGGTGCCGGGAACGATGGACGGCGGCGGAGTCCTGTACAAGACGCAGGATCCCTTCGAAGTGGCGGCATTGATGGATGCCGTCGCGAGCGATGCTGACCTGCGCGAAGCGGTGATCCGTTCCCAGGACGCGGCGCTGGACCGCATGCTCCGTCAGGACTTCGCAGGCACGCTCACCCGCTTCGTGCAAAATGCGCTGTCGGCGCCGCGCCGGGCGAGCCACGACGTGGCGTTCGACTTCTGGCGGCAGTTCGACGTGCACGAGCGGCTGGCCGACTTGAAGAAGCGGCGGCCGGGGTTGTACGAGGCGCTGCCTCGATGAAGGTCAATCAGTGGGTCCCCGCGGCGCATCAGGGGGATGCAATCGGCGACAGTGCGAGGCGCGTTCGAGACGGGCTCCGCAGCCGCGGAATCGCGTCCGATCTCTACGCGCTGACGATCGATGAGCCGCTCCGAGGCGACGTCCAGCCTTTTGACGATCCGAGCGCGACGCGGGGCGACGCCACGATCTTTCATTTCGCGCTGCCATCGCCGATGACGGAGCGCTTCGCCGCGCTCGGCGGCAAGCGCCTCCTGCAGTACCACAACATCACGCCGGCGCATTTCTTCGCACCGTACGATCCGTCGCTCGCCCGCCTCGCATCGCGTGGACGGGCCGAGCTCGCGTCGCTTGCCGGCCGCGTCGACGTCGCGTTCGGCGACTCGGAGTTCAACCGGCGCGAGCTCGAGGAGCTCGGCTTCGAGCGGACCGGCGTCATGCCGATTGCCGTCGATCTGAACCGGATAACGAACGCGCCGCGACGCCCCGCGCTCGAGGAGGTGCTGGACGACGAGCTGACGAACATCCTGTTCGTGGGCCGGATGGCGCCCAACAAGCGGATTGAGGATCACATCCGGCTGGCGGAACACTACAAGCGATACGTCGACGGCGACTGCCGGTTCATCTTCGTCGGCCGGTACGATCTGGTGCCGCGCTACCACGCGACGGTCCGCTCGCTCATCGTCACGTACCGGATGCTGCCGGAGCGGTTCGTGTTCACAGGGCCCGTGCCGGATGCCGACCTCGCGACCTACTACCGGATGGCCGACGCCTACGTGTCGCTCAGCGAGCATGAGGGCTTCTGCGTGCCGCTTCTCGAGGCGATGGCCGCCGACGTGCCGGTGCTGGCGTACGCGTCGACCGTGATTCCGGAGACGCTCGGCGGCGCGGGCCTCCAGTTCGCGCCGAAGGATCTCGAGTACGCAGCCGAGCTGCTCGGGATGCTGGTGTACGATGACGCCGTCCGCGGGCGCGTGCTCGACGGCCAGCGCCGCCGCGTCGCGGACTTCGGACCTGAAAGAACCGAGCGCGAGATCGACGCGATGCTCGCGAGGATTACCCATTGAGAATCGCCTTCATCGTCCAGCGCTACGGCGCCGAGGTGCTCGGCGGATCGGAGTATCTCTGCCGGGTGATCGCGGAGCGGCTGGCGTCGCGGCACCAGGTCGAGGTGATCACGACCTGCGCGCGCGATTACGTGACGTGGCGGAACGAGTACGCCGAAGGGACCGACCGCGTCCGCGGCGTCACCGTGCGGCGATTCGCGAGCGCGCGGACGCGCGACATCGAGGCGTTCAACCGCTACTCGGACTGGATCTACAACAACCCCCACTCGCGAGACGACGAGATGGAGTGGTTGAAACAGCAGGGACCATGGTGTCCGGCGCTCATGGACCACCTGCAGCGCCAGCATCACCAATACGACGTCCTGGTGTTTTTCACGTACCTTTACGCGCCGACCGTGCTGGGCCTGCGCATCGCGCCGTCGAAGAGCATCCTCGTGCCAACCGCGCACGACGAGCCGGCGATCCGGCTGGGGATCTTCAAGGACGCCTTCGCGGCGCCGGCCGGCCTCGCCTACAACACCGACGCGGAGCGCCGATTCGTCCACGAGACGTTCGCGATCCGCCCCGTCGACGAGGATGTGATCGGCGTCGGGATCGAGCCTCCACCCGAGACCGCCGACAGCGACTACTCGGACCTCGGCGCCGTCACCGATCACAATGACGCGGACGATCCGCAATCTGACGCGGCGGCCGACTACGCCGACAAGCGCGGCATCACGCACGTCGAGCGGTCGGAGAACGTGGCCGTCATCCCGGCGGGCTCGAACATCGACTCGCCGACGTTCCGGTCGCACCAGGCTGCGCGCGGCGAGCAGTTCCGCCGCCGACACCGGCTGCACGGCCCGTTCGCCCTGTACGGAGGACGCATCGATCCCGGCAAGGGCTGCGAGGAGCTGATCGAGTACTTCAGCAGCTACACGTCCGCGGGAGAGGAAGGCTCGCTGGTCCTGATGGGCGTGAAGCTCATGGCGCTGCCCGAGGAGCCCTGGGTGCGCTTCGCCGGCCAGCTCTCCGAGCAGGAACGCTTCGCCGCGCTCGAGGCCGCAACGGTCGTCATCGTCCCGTCGCCGTTCGAGAGCCTGTCGCTCCTCGCGCTGGAAGCGTTCTCGGTCGGGACGCCGGTGCTCGTCAACGCGCGAAGCGAGGTGCTCGTCGAGCACTGCCGCCGCAGCAACGCCGGACTCTACTACGCAGACCGCGACGAGTTCGTCGAGTGCCTCAGGCTCCTGATGACCGACGCGCGGCTGCGCCGCGCGCTCGGCCGCAACGGCCGCGAGTACATCCGCCGCAACTACCGGTGGGACATCGTCATCGGGAAGTACGAGCGGATGTTCAACAAGCTGCGCGGAGCGCCGGCCGCGGCACGCTGACTACCGGCAGCACCCCGCGCACCCGTCTACGCGTCGTCATCAACCGGCGCGAGCGGGCGGCCTTCCTCGAATCCGTTCTCAGCTTCCGCGTCGGCCGGTGCACCCGGGCGCCGCGGCCGCCGTGGACGGATGTCGTGCCGCTTGATCATCTCGTTCAGCGTGGTCGGCTTGATATGGAGCAGTTCGGCGGCCCGCTTCTGGACACCGCCGGCCGCTTCGAGCGTCGATTCGATCAGGCGCTTCTCGAAGTCGGTGACGACGTCGCGGAACGAGATGCCCTCGGGCGGAAGCACGAACTGCGGCATCTCGAAGCGCTTCGTGCTCCGGACGTAATCCGGCACGAGCGACGCATCGATCCGTGTGCCTGAGGACAAGACCACGGCGCGCTCGATCACGTTTTCGAGCTCCCGGACGTTGCCCGGCCAGTCGTACTCGAGGAGGAGATCCAGCGCATCCGCCGTCACTTCCTGCCCAAGCTTGTTGTTCTCGGCGCCGTACTTCTCGAGGAAGTGCTGCACGAGGAGCGGGATGTCCTCCCGCCGCTCGCGAAGCGGCGGCAGCTGAACGGTGATCACGTGCAGGCGGTAGTAGAGGTCCTCTCGGAAGCGTCCTTCGTCCATCATGTGGCGCAGATCGACGTTGGTCGCCGCGATGATGCGCACGTCGACCTTGATCGTCTCGACGCCGCCGAGCCGCATGAACTCCCGCTCCTGGATGACGCGGAGGAGCTTCGCCTGGGTGTCCATCGGGATGTTGCCGATCTCGTCGAAGAAGATCGTCCCCTTGTCGGCCAGCTCGAACAGGCCCTTCTTGGGATAGACCGCGCCGGTAAACGCGCCCTTCACGTGGCCGAACAGATTCGACTCGAGCAGGTCCGGCGGCAGGTTCCCCGAGTTGACGGTGATGAAGGCGCGTTCGGAGCGCGAGGAGTTCGCGTGCAGCGCGCGGGCGACCAGCTCCTTGCCCGTTCCGCTCTCGCCCTGGATCAGGATCGTGGTCCGGCTCGGGGCCGCCTGGATGATCAGGTCGAACACCTGCCGCATGCGGCCGCTCCGTCCGATGATGTCGGCGAACTTGTGCGCGCGCGCCTGCAGGTTCTGCCGCAGCGCCTTGTTCTCTGCGACGAGGCGCCGCCGCTCGGTCGCGTTCTTCAGGACGACGAGCACCTCGTCGTTCTTGAACGGCTTGGTGATGTAGTCGAAGGCGCCGCGCTTCATCGCCTGGATCGCGTTTTCGACAGACGCGAAGGCGGTGATCATCAGGACCGGAAGCTCTTCGTCGATCCGGCGGATCTCGTCGAGGACGGCGATCCCGTCCGAGTCGGGCAGCATCACGTCGACGATCGCCGCGTCGAACGGGACCGTGCGCGCCAGCTCGAGCCCCTCGGCCGCGGTCGAGGCCAGCCGGACGGCGTACCCCTCCCGGGACAGGAGAGCGTCGAGAATCTCACGCATGATCTCCTCGTCGTCGATGACGAGGATCGTGCCTTTTGTCGACATAGCTTCCGGTAATTCTATCTGGACGCGGCGGCGGAGCCGGCTGAGGCGGCCGGGAGCGTGAGGATGAAGCGCGTTCCCTGGCCGATGGCGCTCTCACATGCGATCGAGCCGCCGTGCTCCTGCACGATGCCATACGTGATCGACAGGCCGAGCCCGGTGCCCTTGCCCAGAGCTTTCGTCGTGAAGAACGGATCGTAGATCCGCGAGAGCTCCTCCGCCGGAATCCCGGATCCCGTGTCGGAGACTTCGACGACGACCGAGCCGCGATCGAACCGCGTCGCGATCGACAACCAGCCGCCCTTCGGCATCGCATCGCGTGCGTTCAGGAACAGATTCAGGAACACCTGCTGAAGCTTGAACTCGATGCCCTGGACGATCGGCGCCGGCGAGCTGGCGAGCTCCTTCCGCACCTGCGTCCGGCCGCTCTTGAACTGATGGTCGAGCAGCCCGAGGACGTCGTTGATGACGACGTTGACGTCCACGGGACCCGTCTCGACGCTGGCGGGCCGCGCGAGGTTCAGCAGACCGTTGACGATCTTCGCCGCGCGGAACGTCTGCCGCTCGATCTTTTCAAGCACCTTCGTCCGGGGGTCGTCCGGATCGGCCTGCTCGAGCAGCATCTGCGTGAAGCTCGAGATGCCCGTCAGCGGCGTGTTGACCTCGTGCGCGACGCCGGCGGCGAGCAGGCCGATCGACGCCATCTTCTCGGAGATCTGCAGCTGCTCCTCGAGCGCGACGCGCGACGTGATGTCTTCCATCACGATGATCGTGCCGCCCGTGGCCCCTTCGGGCGTTCGCAGCGGCGCGGCCGCGGCGTTCACGAGCAGGCGGCGGCGGTCCATGACCGGACCGATTGCGAGCGGCACGCGCAGAAGCGTCGCACCGGACGGCGAGTCGCGGCGCGCGGCGCGCACGGCCTCGAGGAAGCCACTATCGAGAAATGCGTCGATGCGCGAGCCCACGGCGTCGGCGCGCACGACACCCGACAGCTCTTCGAGCTTCCGGTTCCATCGTACGACGCGTTCGTCGAGGTCGATGACCACGAGGCCGTCGTTCAGCGACTCGAGGACGTTCTCGCTGAACTCCCGCATGCGGTCCACTTCGTCCGCCTTCAGCCGGAGCTGACGGTAGAGCCGCGCGTTCTCGAGCGCGGTCGCCGCCTGCGCCGCGACGGCGGCAAGGAGCGCCGTGTCCTCGCTGCTCAACGGCTCCGCACTCGGCTTCCGTCCGAGCGCCATCACGGCGATCGTGCCTTCCTTCGACACGCATGGCACGAAGTAGTGCACGCCAGCGTCGCGCCACGCGGCCGTTTCATCAGACGGCAGCCGCCGCGAGGAATGGACATCGTCGACGTCGACGAGATGCCCGGCGTGCAGACGGGAGGCCAGCTCGGAACCGCGCACCACCCGGGCGGGCATCCCCGTGAACCCGGTCGAGGCGATCGACGCGTAGTCGCCGGCGCCGGACGGCGGCGCGATGAGCAGCGCCATCCGATCCACGAGCAGCGTCTCGACGACGCGCGCGACGAGGCGCTCGCTGAGGCGGTGCAGGTCGAGGTCGCTGTTCAAATCGCGCGCGAAGCCGACGAGGGCGCGGCGGTAGTCGTAGCGGTCGCGGTAATACACGCGGTCGAGCGCGGTCTGGATCGCGTCCTTGACCGGCCGCGCCAGCAACACGACGACGAGGGTGGCGAGAAGCGCGATGATCGTGTTGTGCTCGTCCCGGCCGTCGAGAAAAACCGCCTCGGCGGCGCGAAGCAGCAGCGCGTAGATGACGGCTATCGCCGCGACGGCCGTCGCCCAGACGACTCCGCGCTTGATGATGACCTCGACGTCCCAGAGCCGGTACCGGACGATCGCGGATGCGAATGCCAGCGGTACGAGACCGAGCAGCAGCGCCGTGAACTCCAGCGAGCGCGGAGGCGTCGCGCCAAGCGCGAAAGGCACCCCGTACAGCGCCAGGAACGGAAGAACGCCGATCGCCGTGCCCCAGACGATCCATCGGAGCTGACGGCGGGCGGTCACCGACCGCACCCGCCGGAGCGCCCGCACGAGTACCGCAAGCCCCGCGACGAGGCAGACCGCGAGATAGGCCAGCTCCAGCCGGTCAATCGTTTCGAGAATGGAGCTGAAGAACCGTCCCGTAATCGTCCGGCCGGCGAACGCGGCCGCCTGCGCGCCGCCGATCACGAAGGCGGGCAGGTACAGGAGCGGCAGGAGCCGGCGCCCGGACTCGCTCTTCACCCAGGCGTTCGGCCGCTCGGGAAAGACGAGCGCGAAGTGGACAAAGAGCGGCGGGAGCAGGAGCCGCGCCACGACGTCGGCCCAGTAGAAGAAACGATCGAGCGCATCGAGACGGCCGCTGAAGGAAAACGCGAGCACGCCGAAGAACGCGACCGAGAGCCAGAAGAAATGAAGCGTCGAAGGATCGGAAGGACGCCGCAGCCGCACCGACGCTCCGACGAGCAGCGTGAAAACCGCGATGCCCGCGAGCATGAAGTACAGCGTGCGATTCCCGTCGGGCACGGGCGCCAGGCTGACCTGACGAATCTGCTGGTCGCGTACTCGCAGCGTCGTGTAGGTCAGCGCGCTTCCCCGCCGGCCCGCGTGCATCGCCGCAAGTACGTTTTCGACCGTTTCCACCGGCCGGCCGTCGATGGAGAGGAGGATGTCGCCGGCGCGAATGCCGGACGCGGCGGCGGGCGAGTGGGCGGCTATCTCCTGCGCGACGACGGTCCCGTCGCGCATGCCCCACAGGACCCCGTCCTCGACTTCGCGCCAGCTCGCGCGGACGAGGATGTTCGCAACCGCCAGGCACACCAGGATTGCGCTGATGCCTACCGGCAGCAGCACCCTTCCTACGAGACGGCCGCGCGCGAGAACGGGTGACGCCACAGCTGAGGTTCCGGGACTCACCGGATAAAGCAAAGGACGTTCCCTGGCCCGAGCGCGTGTATACAATGTAAGTTACTGTCTTGTAGCGGCTTTCTAGCCAGTACCCGTGGATGAGGGTCTACCCGGTTCAATCCTATGAACCGCGTTCCAAAAAACCGGACGAGCGGGAAATCTAAGAAAAGAGGGCGTGCCTCTAGAACTTCACCTGAACGCCCCCTACCAGTCGCTTCGGCGGCCGGACGACGAGCAGCTCGTCGTATACGGAGGCGGCATCTATCGGCTCCCGGAAGATGTTGCGGACACCGACCAGCACTTCCCACTGGCTCCCGAAGGGCAGGAACGGAAGCGCCTGCTTGATCTGCACGTCGAAACGGGCGTCGAGGCCAGACCGCAGATCCTCGATGTCGGACCGCGCGTATCCCGTATTGACCCTGTAGAGCACGAAGACACGCGTGGCCGTCTCTGGAATCTCGGTTTCGACGGCGGTCGTCACGTCATGAATCTCTTCCTGCTCGCGGCGCACTGCTGAAGGCGCCCAGCGCTCGATCTCGTCGGCCTCGCCGGCCGATGCCCACCGCGTACGTGTAAGCGTGTAGTCGACCGAACCGCGGATGCGGCGCACCAGCGGGCTCTCGACGCGCACGCCCCAGCCGTCAGCCTCGAACGAGCCGGCCGTTGCGACGAAGTAGTGGCCGATCTCGGACCGCGGCCGATCCGACGCGCGCAACCCGAACAGCGTCACGAGCTGGTCGTCAACGGTCTGGTAGAACCGGCGGACGCCGACGACGTAGGCGTCGGCCATTTCGCGCTCGACGCTGATCTCGACGTGGCGCGTACGCTCGACCGTGAACGTCTCCGGGCTGTCACCTACCGCGAGCGGCGAGAACGTGCGCTCTGGGGGCAGCCACATCATCGCCGCGCTGGGCGGCGGCAGAAATTCTTCGGCGCCCGGCGCGAGCTGGCGCTGCGACACGAGCGCGCGGATCCAGGTGCGCTCGACCGGCATGAAGCTGGCGCCGAGGCGCGGGCTGAACAACCCGTCGCGGTCGATGTAGTCGTAGTACGACAGCCCGACTCCATAGGAGAGACGCAGCCGGCGCCCGATCGTCCAGTCGTCGAACCCGTAGAGCGAGCCGACGTGGCGCGAGCTGTCGTTCGCGGTCGCGAGCACCGCCGGATTTCCACCGCGATACTCCTGCGCCCCATACGACATGCCCAGGTCGAACGCATGCGTGCTCGACCCGCGAGCCGCGTATGACCCTGCCACGATCCACGACGACACATCTCCCTGCGTGAGCGCGGCGCGCATCGTCCAGTCGCCGAGCCCCGCAGGCGCGCCGATCGACAGATACGCGACGCCGCGCGGCGTCCGATCGCCCGTAAAGAGCTCGGTTGCGCTGTCGAAAGCACCCGTGGTCAGGAGGTTCAGCTCGCCGCTGAACGGGAACGCCGTGAAGAGCGATGCGGCAGACGCCGGAGCGAAGTCCGTCGCAACCGTCTCTGTGATCGCACCCGGGGCGCTCTCGTCTTTCAGCGCGCTGCGCTTGATGTGCCGCAGCCGCCAGGCGCGCTCGTCGTGTGGATGCGTGCCGGCGCTGGCGTCTTCTGCATCAGGACGATCCGTCTGCGACGTGCCCGGCAGCGATGCGCCGGCCGTCATGATCGCGCGCGACGGCACGCCCGTGGTCCCGACGGGCACCTCGCTTTCGCGACGAAGCCTGATCAGCCTGACGGCGTTCGAACTCGGGCGAATCTCGACGATCTCGCGGCGGGACGCGGCAAAACCGTTGATGTGGGCTCGCAGGAGGTAAGCGCCCGACGGCAGCGCGGCGAAATCGTACCGGCCGGCAGCGTCAGTGACCGCGAGCGCCACGCTCGCACCCGTTGCCGACACGAGCACACCCTGGAGCGCCGCGCCGCGTTCGTCACTCACGAACCCCGTCAGGGATCCGTGCGTCGACCGCGCCTCAACCGAAACCGGCAGCGGGATTCGGGCAGGCGCCGGCTGCGCCAGCGCATGGACGTCCGCAAGCATCGCGATGGCCGCCGCCCCGACCAGTGTGTCGAGCCGACTCATAAAGCCTCCGGAACGAGGAACACACCCCGCCTCAGGATCCGACGACGGTAAAGCTGGCCTCGCGCGTAAGCGACTTGCCCGCGATCTTGTCGATGACTTTGATCTCGAGCCTGTAGTCCCCTTCCGGGAAAATCGTCAGCGGGATTCCCTGTCCGGCGACTACCTGGTGCCCCGCCTTGACGTCGAAGGTCGGCGGAAGCGTCTGAGCGTTGAACTTCTGCGGCTCGGTTTTGTTGAAATACTTCTCGCCCTCGGCCGCTTTCTGGTGGAACGTGTACTCGACCTCGATGTCGGGCTTCCCTTCGCTCCCGACGCCGGCGTTGTAGATCAGCAGCAGGAGCTGGAGCTCTTCCTTCTTCCCAAACTTACTGTCGGCCGCCGGCTGGATCTCCATGTTGCCGAGCACGTACGGCCGCTCGGTCTGTGCGTTCTCGACCGGAGCGCTGAGCTGCTCGACCTTGTCGGCGATGATCAACGTGCTCGTGTTGAGCTCGTTGTTCCAGTAGTTGGGAACCGTGATCGGCTGCTTGAGCACCGACGTCTTCTGAGATGGCGCGTTCTTGTTGTCCTTGTTGTCTCCCGAAGGCGCCCGCTCTTTCATCGCGATGTAGACGTCGTAGTCGCCGCCGGGAACCGAGAGCGCGCGGCTCACGCGAATGGGCTGACCCTCGGTCGCTTTCAGATCGAGGAAGTGAACGTCCTCGAACGGAAACTGCGACGCCTTGTCGTCTTTCTTGTCCTTGTCGTCCTTCTTCTTGTCCTTCTCGGCGGGCGGAGGCGTCGCCGCGGCTGCGCCGCGCGACACGACGCGGACGTACATCGCGACGGGCTGCGGCGGCAGCTTCGTCTGATCGATCGTCAGCGTGAAGGGGACGTAGGTGCGCCCCTCCTGCGCCTTGAGGAAATCGTTCTGGAACTGGATGGGGAAATCGGCCGGCGCGGGCTGCCCCGCCGCCGCGGCGTCAACGAGCTTGACGAGCCCCTGAATCTCCTTCTGCTGCGCCTCCTCGAGCTTCTTCTCCTCTTTCTTCTGTGCGGCGGCGAACGCAGGAACGAGCACGAGAACGGCCGCAGCCGTCCAGAAGACCGAACGTCGGAGGGGGGCGAGGGTCATCAGTGCGCTCCGGAGGTAATTCCGTAGATCATAGGCGAGCCTTGTAATCAAGTCAAACCATTGACACTGCGCGGTTTCTGATAACATCCGGGGTTCTGCTTCGAGCGCGATGCCAATTCTGGATGTCAGTGTGCCGCTCGACGGCCGGCTGCCGACCTGGCCGGGCAATCCGCGATTCGAAATCGTCCCGGTGAAGCGGATTGCGGACGGGGCGAGCTCGAACGTCTCCCGTCTAACGCTCGGCACCCACAGCGGGACGCACATCGACGCCCCGTGGCACATGATCGACGACGGCGGAACGCTGGACGAGCTGCCTCTGGAGACCCTGGTCGGACCGGCTCGCGTCATCGCCGTCCACACAGAGCGCGCCATCGAGCCGCGCCACGTCGGAGCAGAGGCTCTCCAGGGCGCAACCCGGGTGTTGTTCAAGACGCGGAACTCGGAGCTCTGGCGATCGACGGAGTTTCGCTCCGACTTCGTGTTCCTGAGCGCGCCGGCGGCGCAGGTACTCGTCGATTCCGGTGTGCGCCTCGTCGGCGTGGATTACCTGTCGATTGAAGAGTACAAAAAGCCTGGTGCGCCCGCACATCGCACCCTCCTCGCCGCACGCGTCGTCGTCGTCGAGGGGCTCGACTTGAGCGGCGCCGAGCCGGGCGCGTACGATCTGTTCTGCCTTCCGCTTCGCGTGGCTGGCGCCGACGGCGCGCCCGCGCGCGTGCTGCTGCGGCGTGACGCTCAGTCATGACAGACGACGTGCTCGTGATCGTGCTCGCGGGTGGTGCGGGTGAACGGCTGTACCCGCTCACCAAAGATCGCGCCAAGCCCGCCGTCTACTTCGGCGGTCCTTACCGGATCATCGACTTCACGCTGAGCAACTGCCTCAACTCGGGTCTGCGCCGCATCTTCCTCGCGATGCAGTACAAGTCGCTCTCGCTCAGCCGTCACATCCGCATGGGGTGGAACGTCGTGGCCGAGGAGCTCGGCGAGTTCATCGAGATCCTGCACCCGCAAAAGCGCGTCGGCGAGCACTGGTATCAGGGGACGGCCGATGCCGTGTACCAGAACCTGTACTCGATCCTCCGGGAGGGACCCAAGTACCTGATCGTGCTGTCTGGCGACCACGTTTACAAGATGGACTACGGCAAGATGCTGCGGTTCCATCGCGAACGCGGCGCGTCGGCGACGATCGCGACGATCGAAGTGGACCGGCAGGATGCCCAGCGGTTCGGCATCATCCGCACCGGCGACGACGACCGCGTCGTCGGGTTTCTCGAAAAGCCGCGCCCGTCGCAGCTGGACGCCGGCACCGCTCCGCTGCTCGCCTCGATGGGCATCTACGTCTTCGAGATGGACAGCCTGCAGCGTGCGCTCGAAGAAGATGCCTCGCGGCCTACGGCGCACGACTTCGGGCGCGACATCATTCCTGCGCTCGTGGCCGGCTCCGAACCCGTGTTCGTCTACCGTTTCACGGACGAGAACAAGAAAGGCTCGAAGTACTGGCGCGATATCGGCACGCTCGACGCCTACTTCGAGGCGAGCATGGATCTCTGCCAGGTGAACCCGGAGTTCAACCTGTACGACCCGGAGTGGCAGCTGCGCACGTGGCAGGTGCAGGCGCCGCCCGCCAAGTTCGTGTTCGCAGACGACGAGCGCTGCGGCCGGGCGCTCGACTCGATCATCTCGGCCGGGTGCATCATCTCGGGCAGCCGCGTGGCGGGAAGCGTGCTTTGCCCGAACGTCCGCGTTCACAGCTTCTGCGAGATCGAGCAGAGCATCCTGATGCCGGGCGTCCGCGTCGGGCGGCACGCGCGCATCCGGCGGGCGATCATCGACCGGGACGTGTTCATCCCGCGCGCGGCGCGTATCGGCTACGACCCGGAAGAAGATCGCGCCCGACACACGGTCACCGACAAGGGCGTCGTCGTCGTCACGAAAGAGGACGAGCCGCTCATCGGCGTCGTGAGCGATGAGGCGCTGAAGCTCGAGGCCGATGTCGACCGCAAGGGTGCGACGGCTGGATGAGTTCACAATCCAGAATCCAGAATCCAGAATCCCAGAAGGCAACTTGATGCGGATTGAATCGATACGTGCGCGCGAGATTCTCGATTCGCGCGGAAACCCGACGGTCGAAGCGGACGTTTCCCTCGAAGGCGGCGCGATGGGACGCGCGGCCGTGCCGTCGGGGGCGTCGACCGGCGAGCGCGAGGCGCTCGAGCTGCGCGACGGCGACACGGCGCGGTATCTCGGTAGGGGTGTTCGGAAGGCGGTAGCGAACGTCAATGGTGAGATCGCCAGGGCCCTGACGGGCCGCGACTCGGACCAGGCCGCTGTCGACCGGCAGATGATCGAACTCGACGGCACGCCGACGAAAGGCCGTCTCGGAGCGAACGCGATTCTTGCCGTGTCGATGGCGCTGGCGAAGGCGATCGCGGCGGCGGAAAAACGACCGTTGTGGAAAACGGGGTCAGGTACCTTGTTGCTCCCCACGCCAATGATGAACATCCTGAACGGCGGGGCGCACGCCGACACGAACGTCGACTTTCAGGAGTTCATGGTCATGCCCGTCGGCTTCCCGTCCTTTTCGGAGGGACTGCGCGCGGGCGTCGAGATTTTTCACGCGCTTCGCGGCATCCTCAAGAAACGCGGCCTGTCGACGGGCGTCGGCGACGAGGGCGGCTTCGCGCCGAACCTGTCGTCGAACCGCGAGGCAATCGAAGTCGTCCTCGAGGCGGTGCACCACGCGGGCTACAAGGCGGGCGACACGGTGTACCTCGCGCTCGACGTCGCCTCGAGCGAGTTTTTCGAGAACGGAAAGTACGTCTTCAAGAAGTCGGGCGATACCACGCGCGGCGCGGACGGCATGATTCGCCTCTACGAGGACTGGACGCGGCAGTATCACGTCATCTCGATCGAAGACGGCGTGGCGGAGGGAGACTGGGACGGCTGGAAAGCGCTCACGCAGGCGCTCGGCAGCCGCGTGCAGCTCGTGGGAGACGACGTCTTCGTCACGAACCCGGAGATCCTGGCGCGAGGCATCAAGGAGAAAGTCGGGAATGCGCTCCTCGTGAAGCTCAACCAGATCGGCACCGTTACCGAGACGCTGATGGCTGTCGCCATGGCGCGCGACGCGGGCTATGCGAGCGTCATCTCGCATCGATCGGGGGAGACCGAGGACACGACGATTGCGGATCTGGCAGTCGCGACGGGCGCAGGCCAGATCAAGACCGGATCCGCGAGCCGCACCGATCGCGTCGCGAAGTACAACCAGCTGCTGCGGATTGAAGAGGAGCTGGGCGCCAGGGCGATCTATGCCGGCAGGTCCGCGGTGAAACAGCTCAAGTAATGGCTGGCCCGCTGGTACTCGTGGTCCTCGACGGCTGGGGACTGCGCGCTGAACGCGATCACAACGCGATTGCGCTGGCGACCAAACCGGTCTACGACGCGCTGCTCGCGCGCTACCCGCACGCGCAGCTCGTCGCCTCCGGCGAAGCGGTCGGCCTGCCGGCCGGCCAGATGGGAAATTCCGAGGTCGGCCACATGAACATGGGCGCCGGCCGGATCGTCTACCAGGACCTCACGCGGATCGACAAGAGCATCCGGGACGGCGACTTCTTCGAAAACGAAACGCTCATCGGCGCGATGGACCGGTGCCGCGACGGGCGACACGCGCTTCATCTCCTCGGTCTCGTCTCGGACGGCGGCGTCCACAGCCACGAGCGCCATCTCCACGCGCTCATCGAGATGGCGGCGCGTCGAAAGCTGCCGCGGGTGTTCGTCCAGACCATCACCGACGGCCGCGACACCTCGCCGACCGGCGGGCGAAAGTATGTCGGCGCGCTCGAGCAGGTCATGGCGCGCGCGGGCGCGGGGCGAATCGCGAGCGTCTCTGGCCGGTACTACGCGATGGACCGCGACAAGCGCTGGGACCGCACGAAGCTGGCATTCGATGCGATGGTGCTCGCTGTGGGGGCCACGACGGGAGCGTCTGGGGGCGAAATCATCGAGCGCTCGTACGCGGCCGGCGTCACCGACGAATTCATCAAGCCGTCGGTCGTCGTCGATGCCCGCGGCGCGCCCGTCGGACCCATCGCCGACGGCGACTGGATCGTGTTCTTCAACTTCCGCGCGGACCGCGCGCGGCAGCTCACGCGCGCGCTCGCGTTCCCCGACTTCGACGGCTTCGAGCGCGCCGCCCGCCCCAAGGTCCACCTCGTGACGATGACGGAGTACGACCAGACGTTCAGCCTGCCGATCGTCTTTCCTCCCGAGCGGTTCAGCGGCAACGTCGCAGAGGTGCTGCAGGCGAGCGGCGTCACGAACCTGCGTCTCGCCGAAACCGAGAAGTACGCGCACGTCACGTACTTCTTCAATTGCGGAGAAGAGCGGCCGTACGTCGGAGAGGAGCGCCTGCTCATCCCGTCACCGAAAGTCGCCACCTACGACCTGAAGCCCGAGATGAGCGCGAACGGCATCGCCGACGCCCTCGTCGCGGACATCGAGGGACGCAGGCACCAGGTCGTCATCTGCAACTTCGCGAACGCCGACATGGTGGGCCACACTGGCAGTCTCGACGCCGCGATCGCCGCGGTGCAGACCCTGGACGCATGCCTCGGACGGATCGTGAAGGCCATGGAGCAGGCCGGCGGCAGCCTCATCGTCACGGCGGACCACGGCAACGCGGAGCAGATGTGGGACAGCGAGTTGAACTCGCCGCACACGGCGCACACATCGAACCCGGTGCCGGTGATTCTCGTGGACGAACGCGCGCGCGGGCGACGGCTGCGCGACGGATCGCTGCGCGACGTCGCGCCTACGATGCTGCGGCTGCTGGAGCTGGAACCTTCGAAGGAGATGACGGGGGCGTCGTTGCTTGAATAGCAAGGGCCGGGTTCTACCCGGCCCTTGTGATAGCTGCGCTACTCGACTTCTTTCTGTTCCGTCGATTCGTCCGCGGAGATCCGGAGAGACCGGAGAAAACGACGGTCCGTCGCACTCATCTCGAGATTTCGGCGCGGCGCGAGCGCCCGCGCATTCGGCGCGACCTTGGCGAGCGCACCCTGCGTCTGGCGGCTGGCAAATCCGACAGTGGCCTCCAGTGACACTTTCATTTCATAACCCGCCGCGCGGGCGCGTTCGCGGCACGCTTCGACGCGCGGGTCATCGGCAGCAGCGGCGGCAATCGCGTCGGCCAGCTCCCGGGCCAACCGGTTGACGACGTCATCCATGCGGGACCTCCTCACGGCCGCCGGCACTGGGAATCCGGGGCGCCTGCCGATCGAGATCTGCCGGCTGAGGATGCACGAGCAGTGATCGGCCGCCTAGAGTTGACCATGTCGGGGAGTGGGTCGGTGGAACCAC
>DATAFJ010000206.1:0-7711 GCA_036257535.1 Vicinamibacterales bacterium
TCAGCCCGATCCTGTGCGCCGGGCTGCTGTTCGGATCCGCGATCAAGCGGTCGCCATCGCTCGCGCGCGACTACGGCGTCAATCTCCTGGGGGCGATGGCGGGTGGGGTGGGGGAGTATCTGTCGCTGGTGACGGGCTTCCGCGCGCTGCTCTTCGTGATTGCGGCCTGCTACATCGGAGCGTTGATCGCGCGCGCGGCCGAGGCGCGGGCGGCCGAGCCGCCGTCATTCAGGCCGGCGGAAGTCAATTGACGAAGGTTTGTTTCAGGCGCCGCGAGAACATCAGTTCGTGGCAGAATTCGTAATTCCATGACCCAAACCGTGCTTGTTCTTTTGTTGTCGTTCGGTGTCGCGGCACCCGTGTTCGCGCAAAAGGCGGCCAAGATCGACGCTGCCGAGATCTACCAGACGAACTGCCAGGCCTGTCACGGCCCCGAGGGAGAGTCGCCGCTGCAGCCGCTCAGCTTTACAGACCCGGAGTGGAAGCATGGCAGTCGACTGCAGGACATCGTCAAAGTGATCACCGACGGGGTCGAGTCGACGCCGATGCTGCCGTTCAAGGAAAAGCTGTCGAAGGAAGAGATCGCGGCGGTCGCGAAGCTCGTTCGGTCGTTCGACAAGTCGCTCCAGGCGAAGAAGCCGGCCAAGCCGGTGAAGAAGGACGGCACCAGATGACGGACGTCAACGTCGCCCTGATCGGCTACGCCTTCATGGGCAAGGCGCACAGCAACGCCTACCGGCAGGTGACGCCGTTCTTCTCGCCGCGCCTCACGCCGCGGCTGAAGGTCATCTGCGGCCGCACGCGGGAAAAGGTGGAAGAAGCTGCGCAGCAGTACGGCTGGGAGGAAGCCGCCACGGATTGGGAGGCTGTCGTCCGGCGCAAGGACATCGACATCGTGGACGTGAGCACGCCTGGCGACCTGCACGCGCCGATTGCGATCGCCGCCGCGCGCGCGGGCAAGGTCGTTTTCTGCGAGAAGCCGCTGGCCAACACCGTGCGCGAGGCGGAGCGCATGCTGGCGGCCGTCGACAAGGCGGGCGTGCTCCACATGATCTGCCACAACTATCGCCGCGCGCCGGCCGTCATGCTCGCGAAGCGGCTGATAGAGGAGGGGCGGCTGGGAGAGATTCGGCACTATCGCGGCACCTATTTGCAGGACTGGATCGCCGACCCGTCGTTTCCGCTGGTGTGGCGGCTCGACAAGGAGAAAGCGGGCTCGGGGGCGCTCGGCGACATCGCCGCGCATTCGATCGATCTCGCGCGGTTTCTCGTCGGTGAGATCAAGGAGGTGGCGGGAGATCTCCACACGTTCGTCAACGAACGGCCGCTCGTCGGCAATCCGAAGAAAAAAGGACGCGTGACCGTGGACGATGCGTCGTCGGCGCTCGTGCGGTTCGACAACGGCGCGATCGGCACGATCGAGGCCACGAGAATGGCGCTCGGCCGCAAGAACTACAATCGCTTCGAAATCAACGGCAGCCGCGGCAGCGTGGCGTTCGACCTCGAGCGCATGAACGAGCTCGAGCTCTACCTGGAATCGGACGACCGTTCAGTGCGCGGTTTCCACCGGATCCTCGCCACCGATCCGGAGCATCCATATGTGAAGGCCTGGTGGCCGCCTGGACACATCATCGGCTACGAGCACACGTTCACGCACACGGTGTTCGACCTGCTCGAGGGGATGGCCGACGAGCGCCAGCCGATCCCGAGCTTCGTCGATGGCGTAAGAAATCAGAAGGTGCTGCAGGGGATCGAGACGTCGGCACGAACCCGCAAATGGACAAAGGTGTAGGCCCGACCTTCAGGTCGGGAGCACAGGTGTGAAGGAGAGACGATGAAGATTGGCGTGTTCTCGGTGCTGTTCGGGTCGAAGCCGTTCGAGGAAACGCTGGACTATCTGGTGGAGCTCGGCGTCGAAGCGGTGGAGATCGGAACCGGGGCGTACCCCGGCGATGCGCACTGCAAGCCGGGGGACCTGCTCAGCAGCCAGAAGCGGCTGCAGGCGTTCAAGCGGGCCGTCGAACGGCGGGGCCTGGTCATCAGCGCGCTGAGCTGCCACGGCAATCCGCTGCACCCGCAGGAAAAGATCGCCCAGGAGCACCACGCCGTCTTCATGCAGACGGTCGAACTCGCGCGGAAGCTCGACGTCCGAACCGTGATCACGTTCAGCGGCTGTCCCGCCGGCGATCCTCGCGGCGTCCAGCCGAACTGGATCGTGGCTCCCTGGCCGCCCGAGTTCGCCAAGATGCTCGACTGGCAGTGGCGCGAGCGGGTGAGGCCGTACTGGAAGGCCACGGCAAACGCCTGCCGCAGGGCGGGCGTCCGCGTCGCGATCGAGATGCACCCGAACTTCGTCGTCTACAACCCCGAGACGATGCTGCGGCTCCGCGACATCGCGCCGAAAACAATCGGCTGCAATTTCGATCCCAGCCACATGTTCTGGCAGGGCATCGACGTCGTCGCCGCCATCCGCGCGCTGGGCGACGGCATCTATCACTGCCACGCCAAGGACTGCCGGCTCGATCCGCGCAACATCGCGGTCAACGGCGTCCTCGACGCCAAACGCTACACGCGGGAGCTGGAGCGCTCCTGGATCTTCCGCACGGTCGGCTACGGCAACAGCGCCTCGGTCTGGAAGGACATCGTGACGAACCTCCGCCTGGTGGGCTACGATCACGTGCTCAGCATCGAGCACGAGGACAGCGTCATGTCGGGCGACGAGGGGCTGAAGAAGGCGATCGCGTTTCTGAAGGAAGCGGTCATCTCGAAGCCGGCGGGGGAGGCGTACTGGGCGTAGCCAATTCAGGTGCCGGGTGCCGGGTGCCTCGTGCCTGGTGCGAACGGGTGCCTGGTGTCGGGTGCGTTGGTGCTCAGTGCTGGGTGCTCAGTGCTGGGTGCTTGGTGCCCGGTGGCATGAATGGTGCCCCCATCATCGGGAATGGGGGCCAAAACCTACAAAGATCTCGTTTTCCGGCAGCTTTGCAACGAACTGCGGCAAAAGATCATTGCATTTACTTCCTGCGAGCCTGCCAGGAGTCATCGACGGTTCTCCGACCATATTCGTGAAGCGGTGTGCGTTGCATGCTCGAACGCTGCGGAGGGCTTCGGGCACCGCACGCATGCGGAGTTCGCGCAGTTCATGAGCGTGGCGCGTGCGTCTGTGATGGAGACGCAGGACAGACTGGATGAAGCCCTGCAAAGCGGTTACATCGCGCAGGCCGGATACGATGATCTCGTTCACTCGCCAGCCGGGCGATCGGAGCCGGCACAAAGCTGATCATCTACTTGCATGGCGGCGCGCACTACCCAAGACGTCGCCGTTCAACACGCAAGAGATAGTCTGGTCACGCTCTCAAGACGGCGCACGAGGAATCGAGCACCTGGCACCCAGCACTTGGCACCAACGCACCCGGCACCCGGCACCTGCGCGCACCGGGCACCTGGCACGAGGCACGTGGCACGCGCCCGTGAATCTACTGACCTGCGCCGGCGACGAAAACGCCGCCTGTGAAGGCCGGGTTGTACGCGAAGAAGCTCCGAACTTCGAGGCCGGTCAGGCCGTCGAACACCTTGACGTGTGAGGGCGCGCCCGCCCCCGCACCGGTGATGATGTCGTCGACGCCGTCGCCGGTCACGTCCCCGCCCGCAACGTATACCCCACCCGTGAATGTGGCCGCATACGCGAAGAAGCCGCGGATTTCCGCGCCGTTGGCACTGCTGAACACCTTGATGTGCGGGCCTCCGCCGGGCCCTGGACTCGTGACAACGTCGGCCCGACCGTCGCCGTCTATGTCGCCCGCGCCGACGCGAACGCCCCCGGTAAATGCGGCGTCATAGGCGAAGAAGGTCTGAAGCAGCGTTCCTGTCTGTCCGCTGAACACTTTGACGTTCGGGCCTCCCCCTGCGCCCGGCGCGGCGATGACGTCGGCCCTCCCATCCCCATCGACGTCGCCGGCAGCCACGAATACGCCGCCAGTGAACGCTGGTCCGTACGCCATGAAGCTCAGCATGAGAGCTCCGGTCGCGCCATTAAAAATCTTCACGTTCGGACCGCCGCCCGCCCCGGGAACCGTAATAATGTCCGATCTGCCGTCGCCGTTTACGTCCCCAGCGGCGACGAAAACGCCACCGGAGAAGGCCGCGCCGTAAGCCATGAAGCTCATGGTCGTGACGCCAGTTCTGCCGTGGAACACCCTGATCTCCGGGCTGCCACCTGGTCCAGGTGCCGTGATCACGTCGGGAACGCCGTCTCCGGTGACATCGCCGAGGGCAACCCGTACGCCGCCACTAAACGCCGCGCCATAGGCAAAGAACGACGACCCGGGCAGCCCCGGGGCTTGCGTGCCAGTCACGTGCGGCGCGCCTCCTGGGCCGGCGCCAGTGACGAGCACGGGCTTGCGACAGAGCGAAAAGGGCGTACCGTTGGCGCGGCCCGGCAATGGATGAAACCGCTCGGTGACGCAGATGCCGTTGTTGATCACGTAGTTGATGTAGGCGACGTTGTTGTCACCGAGGCCGCTCAACGCCGCGATGTCGGCGGCGTCGATGTCATAGAGCGCATACGTCACTGGCCCGACGGTCGGGACATAGAGGGTTTCGATGCTGCCGTAGTCTCCGTCAGAGCCCCCCTGGCCCGTAGTCAAGGAGAGGCAGAAGCTGTCGGCGTCGGTTGGCGTCCCGGTGCCGTCTACCATGATCATCACCACGGTGTCGCATCCCGATCCATCGTTGATCGGTCCCCGCACGGTGACGTCGAAGTCCGGACCGTCGAGCACGTCGCCAGGATCGGTCGTCATGTCGAACGTGATGGTGGCGGACCGGATGATCAGGGCCTCCGGCTCCGCGCTCAAAGTCAACGCCGCGAGCAGAGTTGACAGCAGTAGCACGCGAGATCGCATTGACCCTCCCGGTTTGAATAAGTTGTGACAGATTGCCGGAATCACACGGACGCCCGCTCCGCTATTACGACGGGTGACGACGCGGCCGATCAGTGCTTCCGTTTGGGGGGCTGCGCGAGTTGCGCCGGCAATTATTGCTGAGTCGGTTCAGGCTGTCAAGGAAACAGCGGCGGCGCGATGCGCTTCTTCGTCGCCTGTTCGAACGCGTATGCGAGCTCGAGGAGTCTCGGGTCGCTGCACGCCATGCCGGTGAAGCTGACGCCGGCCGGCCCCAGCCTGGCGTCGAAGCCGGGCGGAAACGGCGCGTTCTGCGGCGCGTTCGGCACGAGCGCGAACGGGACGATGACGGTGGGGTAGCCCGGGCGCGCGGCGAGCGCGGCGCCGCTCGGACCGGGGAAGAGCAGCGCGTCGAGGCGCTCGGCCTTCATGACCTCGTCGATGCCGTGCGCGCCGGCCAGTCGCACGTCCTTGGCGCGATCCGCTTCGTACCGCGCGCGATCCTTTTCGACATCCATCTCGTCCGAAATATCCAGGTTCGACTGTCCATACTTCAACGTGCCGGCGTTCTTGTGCGCCACGTTCCAGTTGCGCAGGTCGGTCAGTGTCTTCACCGGCGCCGACGGGCCGAGCGACGCGAGCCAGGCGTTGAAGTCCAGTTTCATCCGGTACTTGAAATTGACTGAACAGTCGTCATCCTTCCCGCGCGCGTTGTTGGCGCCGGAGCAGATGTTCCACAGAAGAAAGTTGTTCTTCGGGTCCGGATCGACAACGCTAGGGATGTCGGCCGGATCGACGACGACCGCGCCCTGCTGTTTGAGGACGGCGATCGCCTCCTCCATCGCCTTGGTCTGATCCGGGTTGAGGCCGCCGCGCGGCTCCTTTGCGCCCGGCGGGGTGACGCGCTCGTAGTAGAAGGCGCGGGGGATCCCGATGCGCGCGCCCTTGAGTCCGTCGGCGCGCAGGAACTTCCGGTAGTCGCGTCCCGGCGGCGGCGTGCAGGCCTTCGTCGCCGCGTCGTTCGAATCCGGCGCGGATGATTCCAGCGCGCCGAGCAGGATGGCGGCGTCGGTGACGGTGCGTGCCATCGGACCGGGCGTGTCCTGATCGGCGGAGATCGGAATCACGCCGTACCGGCTCACGCGCCCGACCGTCGGCTTCACCGCCACGAGCATGTTCTGATTGGCCGGGCTGAGAATCGATCCCGACGTTTCGGTGCCGACGTTCGCCGCCCAGAAGCTGACGGCGGTGCCGATGCCGGAGCTCGAGCCGCCCGTGCCGAGCGCCGGCCGGCCGTCCCCGGTCGCCTCGCGCGGATCGCGCCGCGGATCGTACGGGTTGATGCCGAAGCCGGTCAGCGAGTTGTAATTCGCCGGCATCGGCGTCGGCGCGCCCGCGACCCAGTTGGCGAGCTCCGTCAGTCCTGTCTTCGCGATGATGATGGCGCCGGCGTTGCGGAGATTTCTCGTCAGCGTCGCTTCGTACGGCGGGACGAGCCCATCGAACGCCAGCGCCCCTCCGGTCGTCGGCATGTCAGTGGTGTGGATATTGTCCTTGAGCGCGATGGGGATGCCGTGGAGCGGGCCGCGGACCTTCCGCATCAACATCTCGCGATCGCGCTGTTCCGCTTCCTTCAGCGCGTTCGGATTCACGGTGATGACCGCGTTGAGCTTGTCCTCGTACAGCGCGATGCGCACGAGCGACTGCTGGACCAGCTCGCGCGACGTCACGCGCCGCTGCTCGAGCGCGGCGCGCATCGCCGGGATCGTCGCCTCGACCACGCTGAACGCCGCAACGGGCGCTGGACGAGCGGGCTTCGCCGGTTGACTCCCGGCGACGAAAGCCGCCGACGCGACCATGGCGGCCGCGACGACCCCTGGACTCCGCTCGGGGCGGGCCCTCACGGTTGCACCGCCAGCTCACGCGCACGAGCGCGGGCCGGCGGATGGAAGAAGAGCGCGAACAGGACGAGCACGGCCGCGGCGCCCGCGGCCGGCACGAGCCAGATGCGCGTCCAGTCGTGCGCGGCCGGTCCCGTGGTGTACATGTCGACGACGGTACCGGACGCCCAGGCGCCGATGAACATGCCGATGCCGAGCGTGACAAACGCGATGAAGCCCTGCGCCGCGGCGCGGATGCGGACATCTGCCTGCTGATCGACGTAGATCTGTCCCGTCACGAAGAAGAAGTCGTAGCAGATGCCATGCAGGAGGATGCCGACGTACAGCATCCACATGCCCGGACCAGGGTCGCCGTACGCGAAGAGCACGTATCGCGCCGCCCACGCGGCCATGCCGATGAGCAGCATCATCTTCACGCCGAGCCGGACGAGCATCCAGGGCATCAGGAGCATGAAGCCGATCTCCGACATCTGGCCGAGCGTCATCTTGCTCGCCGGCTCCGACACGCCGATCTCGTTCAGGAAGAGGTTCGTGAACGTGTAGTAGAACTGCAGCGGGATGCACAGCAGGAACGAGCCGATGACGAAGATCGCAAACGAACGGTCCCGCATGAGCGACAGCGCGTCGAGGCCGAGCACCGTGCGGGCGTCGATCTTCGTGCCCGACTGCTTCGGCGGCGTGTGCGGGAGCACGAGCGAGTACAGGCCGAGGACGATGGACGCCCCCGCCGCGATCTGCAGCGGCACGGCGGTCGCCTCCAGGCCGAGTCGCCCGATGACGAGGCCGGCGACGATCCACCCGATCGTCCCGAGCACGCGGACGGCCGGGAACTCGCGCGCCGGGTCGCGCATGTTGTGGAACGAGATCGAGTTCGTGAGCGCGAGCGTCGGCATGTAGCAGAGCGTGTAGATGAGC
>DATAFJ010000261.1:0-19007 GCA_036257535.1 Vicinamibacterales bacterium
AACCTCGATCAGGCGCTGACGCAGACACAGGCCGCGCATGAGCAGGAAAAACAGAAGCTCACCTCGGAACTGACGGCCGCCTCCGAGCAGCTGGCGACCCGTCAGGAAGAGTACACCGCTACCCTGGCAGAGGCGCACGCCACTCGCGAACAGCTCGAGCGGCGCCTGACCGAAGCAGAGACTGGCCTTCAGGCGGTCCAGCAACAGGCCGCGGCAGAACGCGACACGGCCGGGGCGCTCGCGGCTCGGCGTCAAGCGGAGCTCGAAGGGTTGCTCGCACAGGAGAGATCCAGCCGGGCGAGCCTCGAACAGGCACTGACGCAGTCGCAGGCTGCACGCGAAGCAGAAAAACAGAAGCTGACGTCAGAGCTGAGGGCCGCCTCCGAGCAGCTGGCGACCCGTCAGGAAGAGTACACCGCCAGCCTGGCCGAGGCGCGGGCCACTCGCGAACAGCTGGAGCGGCGACTGACCGAAGCAGACACTGCTCTTCAGGCGGTCAGGCAGCAGGCTGTGGCCGATCGCGAAGTGGCTGCGGAGCTGGCAGCGCAGCGCCAGGCTGCGTTCGACGAAAAGCTCACCCATGAGCTGGCCAGGCGGCAGGAGCTCGAACAGGCGCACACGCGCGTGGAGGCGGCGCGCGAGCAGGAGCGGCAGGGGCTCACGTCCGAACTGGCGGCTGCCGTGGCGCAGCTCGCCGAGCATCAGGCGAGCTACGACGAGAGCGTCGCGCGGGCGGCGTCGATGCGCGAGACGTTCGAGGCTCGCCTGAACGACGCAGTGGCGGCGCTCGAAGAGATGCGCCGCGGCCGGGCCGCGGACGCCGCCAAGGCGGCCGAGCAGTTCGCGCGGCGCGAGGCCGAGCTCGCGGAGATCATGGCGGCGCGGAACGCCCTCGACCAGCGGCTCGCGCACGAAGTCGCCGCCCGAAAGGCTGTCGAACAGAGCCTCGAGGCAGCGTCGGCGGCGCGAAGCGCACTCGAGCAGCAGCTGCGCGACGTCACGGCCGCGCGCAGCGCGTTCGAGCGGCGGGTTGCCGAGAGCGAAGCCGCGTTACAGGGGACGAAAGAGCGCGCAGCCGCCGAGCGTGAAGCGGCCGCGCAAGAAGCAGCCGGACGGGAGGCGGAGCTCCAGGAGCAGCTCACCCGGGCGGCCGCCGACCGAAGCGCGCTCGAGGCGAAGCTCGCCGAAGCCGCAGCATCGACAGACGTTCTCACGCAGCGCGGGGCGGAGCTGACCGCCTCCCTCGCGCAGGCGACCCGAGCCCGCGAGACGTTCGAGCAGCAGTTGCGCGAGACCACCGAGCGGCTCTCGCGGCGCGAGGCGGAGCTCGCCGAGGCGACGGAAGCCGGGAACACGCTCGAACGCCGGCTCGCGGACGCCGAGGCCTCGGTCCACTACACGCAGCAGCGCGCACACGCGGAGCGCGAAGCCGCCGAGCAGCAGGCCGCGCAGCGGCAGGCGGAGTTCGACGGACGCGTCGCCGAGGAGATCGCCGCGCGGGCGTCGGTCGAGCGCGACCTTGCGTCGATTCGCCAGGCGTTCGAACAGGCTCGCCAGCGGCACGGCGCTGAAGCCGCGACGCTGGCGCGCCAGATACAGGAACGTGACGACCGGCTTCGAAACGAGAATGCGAAGCACGAGGCGGCGCAGCAGGCTGCCGCGCGTGCTCTGACCCAGGTCGAAGAGCGCCTTCGCGTAGCGCTCGAGGCAGCCGATCGCGAGGCCGCGCGGCTGCAGTCCGAACTCGGCGCCGCCGGCCGGGAGCTGGATGCCGCCCGAACACAGCGGGACGCGCTCAGGAAGCAGGCCGAACGCGCGACGCAGCTTCAAACGGAGCTCGAACAGAGCCAGACCGAGAACCGGCGTCAGTTCCACCACGCGCCGTACGGCGTGTGCCGGTGCAGCCGTGACGGCGCGCTCGAGCACGCGAACCGCGCGATCGTCGGCCTGCTCGGCTACCGCTCGGCCGACGAGATGCGAAAGGCCGGCCTCGCCGCATCCGTCTTCGAGTCGGCCGACGACCTCCGCTGGCTGATCGAGCGGTGCCTGGAAACCGGCACGTCCGAGCCCGTCGAGACTACCTGGCGAAGAAAGGACGGCGGCCGCGTACTCGTTCGGCTGCTCGCCCGCAGCGCGGCGAACGACGCGATCGAGATCGTCGCCGAAGACGTCACGACGGTGCGTGCGCTCGAAACGAGGCTCCGTCAATCCCAGCGCATGGAGGCGGTGGGACGCCTTGCCTCGGAGGTCGCGGTCACCTGCGACAACCTCCTCCGCGACGTCAGCCAGGATGGACGTCAGTGGCTCGCCGCAATCGAGAGCGACGCGGCGCTCCGGCATCGAGGCGAGCTGCTGCTCGGAGAAGTGACGCGCGCCGCGAGCTTCCTCCAGCAGCTGAAGGTCTACGGCGAGAAGCAGACCAGTGCGATGCAGCCCGTCAACGTCGGCGCTGTGCTGCGAGAGCTCGAGCCCGTGCTCAAGCGCGTGGCGGGGGACGACATCGAGTTCGTGCTGCCCAAGAGCGTCGCGGCTGCCGACGTCGACGTCGAGCCCGAGCGCGTGGAGCGCGTGCTCGTCAACGTGGCGAGCTACGCGCGCGAGCGCATGCCGTCAGGCGGCCGCCTCAAGATCGACCTCGCCTCCGTCGTCGTCAACGGCAGTTTCGTCGCGAAGCACCCGAACGTCCGGCCCGGTGCTCACGTGCTGATTACTGTGACGGAAGTGCGAGGCTCGGAGCGGCAGGACTCGCCGACCGGCCTGCGTCAGGAGCCTTCGAACGCGAAGGCGAAACCATCCGACAAGCCGGGCGTCGACCTCGGTGCGCTGCTCGCGCTCATCGGCGACTGCGGCGGACATCTCTGGATGACTGCCGAACCGCCCGGAAACATGGTGTTGAAGATTCACCTGCCGAAGCGCGCGGGCGAAGATCCGACGGCGCCCGTCGCCAGGCCGAACCGGGGCCGGTCGATGGCCCGCTGGTTCGGGCACTGACTACTCGCTCGTTTCGACCGTATCGATGAATCCCTCGACGAGATCGGGCCGCCGTCAGCCCCGCTCGGCCTCCCGGCGCTATACAGCGTAGGACTCTTGCCGGCTGCTCTTCGGGTGACGTGCTCGACGGAACGTCGGTGGGAGCTTAGTCCGAGCTCGCGCTCGCCAATTGACTACTTGCGGGGGCCGACACCAAGCGAGGCGCCCTGATAGACGCGATAGTGCTCCGCGGGGTACCTGCCCGTTGTCCAGAACCATCGCGCGTCCGTCCGTAAGCTCCATCGATCGTCCACCGGGATCTTGAGGCCCCCTCCCGCGTTCAGTGCGAGCTGCAGCTTCGACTGGACTGCCACGCGACCGTCCGGCTGGAAGAGTGGCTCGCCCTGTTCCTCGAGGCCGGCGCCGGCGGCGAGATACGGCGTCACACGGCCGATTCGAGGAAGCGAGTAAAGCAGATTGACGCTCGAACTGAGAGCGTTGATCTCTCCCTCGCCTCGCCGATAACCGACCTCCGTCTCCACGGCGATCGTCTGCGTGACGGGAAACGTGACGGCAGTCCCGATTCGGGAAGAGCGAACCGATCCCATCGATACAAACGGCGTCACTTCGACATGCGGGCCGTTCGAACCCGGCGAGGCCGGCTCGGCCGTTGATTGAGCGAGTGCCGGCGGAGCGGCAATCGCGAACGAGAGCATCAGTACGATTCGACTGGCGAAGGCCTCGACTCTCACTTCGAAGCTCCTTGTCGGTTTCCAACGAATGCTGTTGCCAGGTAAGACGGCGGGAAGCACGGCCTGGCCTGCTCGTGTGGCCGGCCGCAAGTGTCAGGCAGCGTAGTCCGAGGCGAGCGGGCGCGACAGGGCCCCGTAGCGCGGCAGGAACAACATCAGGGCTCCCACGGCGAGCGTACCGATCGCGAGCCTGACGAGAAGCGCCTCGTACGATCCGGTAACGTCGAACGCCTTCCCCATCAACAGCGGCCCGAGCGCGCCCGCAAAGGCGTAGAACGTCCAGGTCAGACCGTAGAGGACCGAGAAGGATCGCAGACCGAAATAGCGTGACAGCAGGTACGGCGTCACGTCTGCTTCACCACCCATCCCGAAGCCGATCAGGGCAGCGGCGACCACGCCCATCTGCAGTGAGTGCGCGCCAGACAAAACGAAGGTCCCGAGCGCCGCAACCCCGAGCAGGGCGAAAGAGACCCGCGCCGCAAAGAAACGATCGAGCAGCCATCCGGTGGTCAGCCGGCCTGCCAGGCTCGCGCCGCCCATCGTCGAAAGCGCGAGCGCGCCGGCGCTCGGCGAGAGGCCCCGGTCGGTCAGAAGCGCCGAGATGTGCGCGATGGCGCCGTTCTGTGCGATGGAGCTGAAAAACAGCACGGCAGCCAGGATCCAGAAGGCGCGCGACGAGAGCGCCTGACGAACCGAGGCACCCCACGCACCGGCCGCCTCCCCCGGGCGCGGCGATGGCCGCTCGCGCACGAAGAGCATGACCGTCGGCAGGCCCAAGACGAGCACCATGCCCCCGAGCACCGCGAACGCGCCACGCCAGCCGACGGCTCGAATGAGCGCTTCGGCCAGCGGTGGCAGCGTGATGGCGCCAATCGCGCCGCCGGACAGAACGAGCGCGAGCGCGGCACCACGGCGATGCTCGAACCAGCTCGAGACCGCACGCGAATATGCCATCTGCGCGGTGCCGTTTCCGACGATGCCCAGCAGGACGAAGACCGCATAGAGATGCCAGAGGTGCGGAGTCAGGAGAGACAGCGAAGCGAACGCGCAGCCGAAGACGACCAGGCAGGGCACGATGACGCGCCGCGGATGGATCCGATCGAGAAGGTAGCCGAGCAGCGGCGACGCGAGCGCGACGTTGACGGCGGCGAGGCCGAACGCGGCCGAGACCGCTTCGCGCGACCAGGAGAATTCCGCGGCGATCGGCTTCAGGAAGACGCCGAACGTATAGACGAGGAGCGATGCAAAGCTGACGAAGACGCCGACGCTCGACGCGACGGCGACTCGCCAGCCTTCGTACCTCGGATCGTTCTCGTCCACGAACGCAGTCGACACGTCGCGACGTTAGAAGATCAGCTTGAGCCCGAACTGCATGAGCCTCGCCGGGCCGGCCGACAGGATTCTGCCGAAGTTCGGCGAATTCAGGTCGGCCACCGGCAGGCCGAAGTTGACACCGTTTGCAACGTTGAACACCTCGGCGCGGAGCTGCAGCCGGAACTCCGGGTTGAGCTGGAAGTCGCGCACGAGCGCGACGTCGATATTCGTGTACGACGGTCCGCGCGCGATGTTCCGCCCGGCATTCCCGAACTGGCCGGCGTCGGTCTGAATGTTCAACCGCTGGAACGCCGACCGGCTGATCCACTCGTTCACGGTGCGAGGTCCGGCGTTCGGATCCCCGACGAGGTTCGGCCGGCTCGCTGGAAAACCGGAGACCGGTGGGCTGTTTGCCTGCAGCGCGACGTTCGCGGAATCCGAGACGGTGAACGGCGTGCCAGAGTTGTACGCGCCGATGGCGTTGAACTGCCATCCGTCGAACAGCGCGCGAACCACTCCAGGGGCCCGGTCGGGCACATCCGGCAGCATCCAGCTGACACTGGCCACGAAGCGATGCCGCGCGTCGAACAGCGACGGTCCCCATTCGGCCTCGAGGTCGAACGGGTTCTGCGCGAGATCGTTCTCCCCCGCCAGCGGCCGCGCCGCGGCCCCGGACAGATTCATCGCCGACAGATGATCCATCGTCTTCGACAGCCAGTACGACACGTTGAAGCCGAACGCGTCGCCGAAACGCCGGGACAGGCTCAACTGACCGGCGTCGTAGCGCGACCTGGCGACACTGCGAAGCATCGCGATCGTCGAGAAGTCGCACGCAGCGCCGCCTGGAGGACAGTTCGCGTAAATGCGGCGTCGATCGGCGTTCTGCGCCGTCGCGCCGGGCCCGTACACGGCCGGGTTCGCCTCGACGTTGCGCGGAAGGTCCCTGCCGGCCGCGCCGACGTAGCGGACCTCGATCAGGTACCTGTCGAACAGCGACCGCTGAACGCTGACGTTCCAGTTCTGCACGTATGGCGGCCTGGTATCCGCGTCGAGCGCGAACACGGTCGAGGGCCGGACGAAGGTTTCCGGCGCCGGCATCTGCCGCCCCTGATACGGATTCTGGAAGTTCAATCCCGCGCCGCTGAACTGGACGAACTGCGCCCATGGCGTGGCGCTGATTGCGACTTGTGAAGCAGTGCCCGCTCCGTTCTGAAACTGGTCGTAGAAGAGACCGTAGCTCGCGCGGACCGACCACGTGCCCGTTCCCGTAGGGTCCCAGGCGGCGCCGACGCGGGGCATGAACGCGTGCACGCTCTCCGCGATGCCGCGGGTGATTCCCGGATCGCCGGGGAACAGCAGACCGACCGGCGCCTCCGGCCTGACGACCGATTGGGCGCCCGGCACGAAGGCATTCTGACGATCCTCGATCTCCGTCAGCGGATTGATGCGCTCGTACCGAACCCCGTAGTTGAGCGTGACGTTCGGCGTGACGCGCCATTCGTCCTGCGCGTACGCGCCGAGCCCCCACACGCGCACGCCGCGGCTGAAATCTCCCAGTCCCTGATAGAAAGTCACCGGGGCGCCGAGCAGCAGATTGGCGATCGCGTTGTTCGTCGGGAACGTTCCCGCGAAAACGTAGAACGCGTTCGGCGCGATGGCCTGAATCATGTCGATCGACGTGCGCCTGAACTCGCCGCCTAGCTTCACGAGGTGTGAGCCCTTCGTCCAGGACAGGCTCTCCTGGAGCTCGAAGGTGTTCTGCGTCGTGTTGCGCGGGCCCGTGATCGCACCGCCAATCGGCGAGTAGCCGCTCACGTTGAAGAAGGGAGGACCCTGGCCGACCTCGTTCGACGACACATAGCCGAAGCCGAGCGCGCTCGGCGGCGTCTGGTTGAGCCGCTGGTCGAAGAAAAATTTGTGGCGAAGGAACGTTCCGCGCAGCGAATTCATCAGCGACGACGAGAAGATGTGCGTGCTGGCCAGCGTCCCGATGTGCGTCGAGAAATCGTCGCGCGTCGGGAACCCGGGCACGTCGGTGCCTCGGACCGAGACGGGGTTGATGTTGTGCCCGCCCGAGTATGAGTACCGCCCGAAGACCTGGTCATTCGGGGAGAGATTCCAGTCGATCCTGCCGCCCGCCTGGTCGAGTACGTTCGTGATGATGACCGTCTCCCGGTAAATCGACGGCGAGACGTTGCCGAGCGGATACAGATTGATGACGTTCCGCGCGACCGGATTGATCGCGGCCCCGGGAATGCGGTTTCCGGGAATCGGCACACCGCCGGCAGCCAGGTTCAGCAGAGGCGTACCAAGGCCCGAGAAGTCGCCCTGACGCTCCTGCGGTGTCGGCACCGTGGCGGACGTCGTAAACCCCTGCTTGTTCCGGAAGCCCTCGTAGTAGCCAAAAAACTGCAGGCGATCGCGTGTAATCGGTCCGCCGATCGTGCCGCCGAACTGGTTCTGATTCAGGGGCTCGACTTCCGCCGAGAAGAAGTTCCGCGCGTCGAACACGTCGTTACGGACGAAATCGTATGCGGCGCCATGGAGCTGATTGCCGCCCGAGCGCGTGACGACGCTCGTCGTGGCGCCGCCCGTGCCGCCATACTCGGCAGGCGCGCTCTGCGTCAGGATCCGGAACTCGGCGATCGCCTCGACCGGCAGCTTCAGCGCGTAGCCGCCGTCCATGCGGTTGATGTTCTGCGCGCCGTCCACCAGATACATGTTCTGCTCGGGCCGCATGCCGTTGACAGCATATGCCTGGCCCTGCCGCAGGCTGCCACCCGCCGTCGCGACTCCCTGCGTGAGCGGCGCCACGCCTGTCTGCAGCAGGCCGAGCTGCGTGAAGTTGCGGCCGTTGAGCGGGAGATCGACCAGTTCCGCGCCGGTCACGACGCGGCCCAGGGCGTTGGTCGTCGTATCCACCAGCTGTGCCTCGCCGGCGACGGTTACGGTCTCCGCCACGGACGACAGCTCGAGTTGCAGGTTCAGGCGAACGGTCTGGCTCACGCTGACCTGGATCGATTCGCGGACGAGCGTCGCAAACTGCGGCGCACTCACCGAGATCGTGTACTGCCCGATCGGGAGGAGCAGCAGCCTGTAGAAGCCGTCGGTCCCGGCCGCGGCCTCTTTCGTGAACCCTGTCTCCACGTTCAACGCCACCAGCCGCGCTCCGGCGACGACGCCGCCGGTTTTGTCGGTGACCACTCCTTCGATCGTGCCCGTGGTGTCCTGGGCGAGCACACGCGTGACCGCGAGGAGAGCAAGCGAGACGGCGAGCGCGAGTGATCTGCGCTTCATCGGTGGGCCGCCTGAGGCGTGATCGCGGACGCCGCGACATAGCCATGCTCGGCAACGACCGCGGCGCGCTGCCGGTAGAAATCGGGATCGGTGGGCGTCCAGGTCGCCAGACCGTCGACGTAGCGATTGCAGAGGCAGAAGACCGCCGCGATGAGGACCGTATCGTGGATCTCAACGTCGGTCGCTCCGTGCCGGCGCGCGCGCGCGATGTCGTCCTCCGTCACGTGCTTGCCGCCCTGTGCGGTCTTGCCGGCAATCACGAGCAGCGCCTTGAGCTTCTCGGAGACCGGTGCCTGGTCCGGAGCGCGCTTGACGTCGAGGACGAGCGCCTCGTTGCCGCCAAGGTGATGTGCGGCGATGGCGCCGTGGATCGTCTGGCAGTACTGACAGTCGTTCCGCGCGGAGACGTAGGTGGCGATCAGCTCACGCTCCCCCGGCGACAGCGTGTGCTGGCCGCGCAGGAGGATGTCGACGAGCTCGTTGAGCGGTTTGGCCGTTTCCGGCCGGAAGGCCATCGGGCCTCGAATGCCTGGCAGACCGGGAGGAAGAGCGATATGAGGCATCACGCGCGTCCTTTTTTGGTGGAAAGTGACGCGCGATTCTAGGCAGGCGCACTGCCGGGCTCAATACGGCGAATCAGCTAATCTGTTCCTATTAGTTATGAGCTGTAAGCTGTGAGTGGTGAGCTGTGAGTCGGAAGTTATGAGTTGGAGTTGTGAGTTGGGAGTTGTGAGTTGCCGGGCGCTATGATGAGGCTCCGAGCAACGTCGTGACGCGCGCGCGAATTCCCTCGCCCACCGCCGCACTGGTCGTCGGCCTCCTGCTGACGCTCGTCACGGTCGTCGTGTACTGGTGGTACATCTCGGGTCAGATCGCCGGACTGCGCCGGATGCAGACGGAGCTGACGGATCGAAACCGCAGGGACTCGCTGCAGCTGCTCCGCATTCAGAACGATCTGAACCAGATCGCGATCGCGATGCGCGACATGCTGGATGCCGACCAGCCGTACCCGCTCGTCGCCTGGTCGGCGCAGTTCGATCGGATCCGCGTGGACCTGGAGGATGCCCTCGCGCGTGAAGGCGAGGTGGCTGTCGCGCGGCGCACGCCGGAGCAGAGCCAATACCTGGCCACGTCGATGAAGCAGTTCTGGGAAGCGGTCGATCGCATGTTCGAGCAGGCGAAGGCGGGCCGGCAGGAGGAGGCGCGATCGCAGATCCGCGTGACGCTCCAGTCGCGTCAGGCGGCTCTGAGCACGGCGGTGGCGCGGCTCCTGGTCCAGAACAACGAAAGCGAGGAGCGAACGGCGCAGCAGGTCCAGAACATCTACGCGGACGTTCAAAGAAAGGCATCCTGGCTCCTCACGGCGACGCTCGCCGCGATCGCGGTCACGGGCCTGTACCTGATTCGATCGAATCGGAGGCTCTTCGCGCAGCTCTCAACGCTCTCAGACCAGCGCCGCGATCTGGCCCAGGCGCTGATTACGACGCGCGAGTCCACACTGCGCGAGATCTCGCGCGAGCTGCACGACGAGTTCGGACAGGTCCTGACGGCGATCGGGTTGATGCTCGGCCGCGCGGCGAAGCAGGTGCCCGAGGGCTCGGCCCTGCGGAAGGATCTGCGCGAGATCGGCGAGGTGGCGCAGGCGGCGCTCGACAACGTGCGCGGGCTCTCGCAGACGCTCCATCCGTCGATCCTCGAAGAGCTGGGGCTCGAAAGCACTATCCAGTGGTACCTCTCCACGGCCGGCAAGCAGCTCGGGCTCGACGTCACGTACGAGCAGACGGGCACGGCCGCCGAGATCGATCCGACGACGCGGATTCATGTGTATCGCGTGCTGCAGGAAGCGCTCAGCAACGTTGCGCGGCACTCCGGCTCGAAGCGCGCCTGGGTACGGCTGCGCTGCGATGCGGACAGTCTCGAGCTCGAGGTGGAAGATCATGGAAAGGGCCTCGATCCCGCGACGACTCCGCGAGGCCTCGGGCTGGTCGCGATGCGCGAGCGTGTCGAGCTCCTCAAAGGCAGCCTGGAATTTCTCACGCCGCCGGACCGCGGCACGCTGGTGCGGGTCCGCGTGCCTCTCACGGCGCCCGCCACCACCACCATATGAGCGACAAGATCACCGTCCTGCTCGTCGACGACCACGCCCTCGTGCGGCGAGGCTTTCGGCGGCTCCTCGAAGATGACGACTCCCTGTCCGTTGTCGGTGAAGCGAGCGACGGAGAGGAAGCGATTCGCCTGGTCGAAGAGCTGAAGCCCCAGGTCGTGGTGATGGATGCCGCCATGCCGGGTACCGGCGGGCTCGCCGCGACTCGGGCCATTCTCGCGAAACGCCCGGACGCGGCAGTCCTGATGCTGAGCATGCACTCGGAAGAGACGCTGGTCGGGCAGGCGCTCGACGCCGGCGCGAAGGGCTACGTCCTCAAGAACGCGCTCGACCTCGACCTGGCGGCGGCAGTGAAACGAGTCGCGGCGGGGGAAACGGTGCTTGATCCGGCGGTGGTCAAGACTGAGTCACGATCGGGGGAGCGAACCCGCCTCTCGCCACGCGAGCTCGAAGTACTGCAGTTGATCTGCGACGGCCTTTCCAATCGCGAGATTGCCGCGAAGCTCGGGCTGAGCGCGAACACCATTGCCGTGCACCGTGCGAACATCATGAACACGCTCGGCGTGCACAAGACGGCCGAGCTCGTGGTCTACGCGATCCAGAACGGCCTGGTCAATCCGCTGTGAAACGTCGCGACTTCCTGTCGAGTGTCGCGGCCTTCGCGATGCCGTCTTCTCTGTGGCAGACGAAGGGATCCACCGGGTTCCGCCTCACGGACGTGACCGCCGCCGCCGGCCTGAAGTTCCGCCACAACAACGGCGCCTACGGCGGGAAGCTGCTGCCGGAGACGCTTGGCGCGGGCTGCGCGTTCCTCGACTACGACGCGGACGGCTGGCAGGACATCCTGCTCGTGAACGGGCGCGACTGGCCGGGCCGCGCCCGGGAGCCCTCGACGCTCAGGCTGTATCGCAACAACCGCAACGGCACGTTCACCGACGTGACGCGCGCCGCGGGCCTCGACATCGAGCTGTACGGCATGGGTGTCGCGGCGGCCGACTTCGACAACGACGGCTTCCCCGACATCCTGATCACGGCCGTCGGTCAGAACCGTTTCTTCCGCAACACCGGCAAGGGCACGTTCGTCGACGTCACGCGGACGAGCGGCCTCGGCGGACGCGAAGCGTTCAGCACGTCTGCAATGTGGGTCGACGTCGATCGCGACGGCCTCCTCGACCTTTTCGTGTGCAACTACGTGCGCTGGTCCGCACAAGACGACGTCTTCTGCAGCCTGGACGGAAAGCAGAAGTCGTATTGCACGCCCGAAGCCTATCGGGGCGACACGTGCTGGCTGTTCAGGAACCGCGGCAACGGCACGTTCGAAGACGTCACCGCGACGTGCGGCCTGTTCGATTCGAGCTCGAAGTCGCTCGGCGTCGCGCTCGTCGATCACGACCAGGACGGCTGGCCGGACATCTTCGTCGCCAACGACACGCAGCCGAACAAGCTCTATCGCAACCAGCGCAACGGTACGTTCAAGGAAGTGGCGGTGGAGGCTGGCGTCGCCTTCAGCGAGGACGGCAAGGCGCGCGCCGGCATGGGCGTCGACGCCGGCGACATCGACAACACGGGCGGGACGGTGCTGGCGATCACGAACTTCGAAGGCGAGATGATCGGCCTTTACCGCGCGCTGGGCCGCCGCGGAGGCTATCAGGACGTGGCGATGCGGGCGGGCGTCGGGTCCGCCTCGCGCGACAGGCTCGGCTTCGGCTGTGTCTTCGCCGATCTCGATCTCGACGGCGCCCTCGACCTCGTCGTCGTCAACGGCCACATCGACGATACGGTGCGGAACATTCGCGGCAATCTCGGCCACGCGCAGCCGCCGCATCTCTTTTTGAACGATGGGAAGGGAGGCTTCCGCGACGTCGCGGTCGACGTGGGTGGCGGCTTCGCGGAGCCGAGAGTGGGCCGTGGACTCGCGTACGGCGACTTCGATCGCGACGGCGACGTCGACCTGCTCATGACGACCAACAACGGCCCCGCCCTTCTCTTTCGGAACGATCAACAGGCGGGCAATCGAAGCCTGAGGCTTCGTCTCGTGGGCACGAAGTCGAACCGGGACGCCATCGGTGCGACAGTGCGCATCTTCCACGGTGGGACGTCACAGACGCGAGTCGTGAAGAGCGGGTCGAGCTACCTGTCTCAATCGGAGCTGCCGGTGACGTTCGGCGTCAGCACACGGGACCGCGTCGATCGCGTGGTCGTGACCTGGCCGAGCGGGCGGACCGACGAGTTCAAGAACGTCGCGTCGGGACGGGCCTACGAGTGCGTCGAAGGCAAGGACATCGCGCCCGCGAGGTAATCGAGCTACTCGAACCCGGTCCTGGCGAGAATCCGGTCGAAGCGCGGATCGCCGCGCAGACCGTCGTATGCAGGATCGACCCTGCGATAGCCGAGCAGGTTCGCCCGCTCACGGACGGCGCGCTGAACACCTCCTGCTTGTCTTCACCATCGAAAGCACTCAAGGCCGTCGTCATCTCGTAGAGAACGGCTCCGAGGGAGAAGATATCGGCGCGCCCGTCGACGGCTTCGCCTCGAATCTGCTCAAGGGCCATGTACTGCGGCGTTCCAACGAGCCAGCCGTGCTGCGTCAGCGTCCCGGCCGGGTCCGGCGTCGATGGTGACACCGACTGGTCCGATACGGGCTTTGCGATACCGAAGTCGAGAAGCTTGGCCCCCGCCGCAGTCAGCATGATGTTGGCGGGCTTGAGGTCACGGTGCACGAGGCCCTGCTGGGCCGCGTCAAGGTCCCCTACCTCCAGTTGATGAAACAGTCGGTGCACTTTGCGATGACCGAGCTGCTCAAGGTCTCGCCAGACTCGCCGCTCTATAACGAAGACGAGCGGACCTCGCTCTTCTACGCACAGTCGTGGGCCCTCGTCCACATGCTGCTCATAGGCGAGGCGGAGCGGGGCTTGATACTCACAGGTTTCGTCAGCGCCGTCGGAAGCGGCGTCACTCCTCAGGATGCCTGGCACCGGCTCGCCGGAAAGGAACAGACCATCGAAGGTGCGCTGCGCGAATACGGCAACCGCGAGCGGTTCAACGCGTTCCAGTTCCGGTTCGACACCCCGGTTGCCGCGACGCGGCCTGCCGCCGTGCCGTTTGTCGAATCGGACGTCGATGCGTTCCTCGATGTCTACCTCGCGCGGCAGGGGCGGTTCGACGAGGCAATCGCTCGCCTCGAGCGCACCCCCGCTCTTCCGCGGACGCGGCTGGCAGCCGCCGCCCTGACGAGCGCGCAAGCTGCTCAGGGGCGTCCGAGCCAGGAGGACGCGACTCCGGAGCCTTCAGGTGATTGGCTGACGGAGTATTTCGTCGCCGCCGCTGCGCTGTCGGCCAACCGCGCGGACTCGAACCGGACGCTGACGTAACGGCGGTCAGAGCCGGGCTCGCGTTGGTGCGGCGCGAGCGCCCTGCGCTGGCGAACATCTGGAAAATGCTCGCGGTCGCGCTGCTCTCCGACAATCGCGACAGTGCCGAAGCCCGCGCCGCCGTTAAACACGCGCGCGAGCTGGCGCCCGGGCGTGAGGACTACGCGCTGGTTCACGCGGAAGCGCTGGCGCGGCTCGGCGAGTTCGACCTCGCCCGCAGCGTGCTCGGCCCGCTCCTCGCCTCCCGCAGTCCGCGGCTGCGTCAGCATGCGCGCGACCAGATGAAATACATCCTGGCGATCGCCGCGCTCCCACCCGGACTGCGCGACGACGCGGTCCGGTCCGGGCGGATTCCGGTCCTTCGGCAGCTCGAGCCCGGGGAGCGGCGTGACGAAGGTTTCCTCGAGCGGATCGAGTGCGACGCCGACGGCGTGTCAGCCCATGTCCGGCTGGCCGACCGTGTCGTCCGGTTTCGCGCGCGCCGGTTCGAGGACGTTCGGCTCATCGCGCATCACGAAGACCTGAAGGGAGCGTTGCTGACCTGCGGCGATCGGACGCCGGCCGATCGCGTCCTCGTGACATGGCGCGAGCACGAACAGGCCCGGGACGAGTCGAGCGGAATCCTCGTCGCGATCGAGCTCCCGCCTCCAAGCCGCCCCTCGTAACGCTTTTTTCCATTCTCCAACTCGACGTTCCGGCGGGCAGCTACGTCGTGAACGCGCGCGAGCTCCGCCGTGCAGCTCGAGTCGAAGTGCCGCAAACGGAGGGTCGGGCTGCTGGGGGAAGCGAGGCAGGTGACAGTGGTGACGGTCGGCAGCCTTTTGATTCAGTAACCGCGCGTTCCGCGTTTTCTCTGCGCCACGACGGCGAGTTCGTGCGCGTGTGCGAGCCGGTCGGTGACCTCGGACCAGTCAGGCCGGCGGTCCAGGTAGATGCCGACCCATCCCGCCGGGCCGGCATACGGCGGCACGAAGTAGCGGTCGGGCGATTTCGACACGAGAAGGTCCTGCGTCGTATGCGTCGCCTTGCACCAGACAGCGTAGCGCCCGGCTCCGTGATGATTGTCTGCGCTCGCAAACATCGCGAACGACCGCTTCTTCACGAAGAACGTCGGCTCGCCGTGCGAGATCTTCTCCCACGTGTCGGGAAGCGCCAGGCACAGCTTGCGCAGCTTCTCGAGCGGCGACGCGGTCATCAGCCCGTTCTCTGGGGCGCCGGTGCGGGACACTGAAGGCAGAGCTCGTAGCCGTCCGGATCTGTGAGATACACCTGCTTCATGCCGTATCCCTGCACGACCGGTTTACTCGCGCTGATGCCTTTCCCGCGAAGATACGCGTAGGCACCATCGACGTCCGCGCAATCGAAAAAGAGCGCCGTATCGCGATGGGCGGCGACTCGGGAGGGATCGGGAGCGGGAGGCCTGTCGTCCGCCTCGTAGGCGGTGTTCAGCATCAGCCCCGATTCGTTGAGCCTGAGAAGCGCCCAATCGCAGTCGTCTGTGTCGGGTGCACGGCTGACGACAGTAAAGCCGAGCACGTCGCGGTAGAACGCCAGCGACGTCGGCATGTCGAACACCTGGAGCAAGGGGCACAGCCCGTCGATCTTGAGTTCCACGGTCAGGGCCTGGCGAACGTGAGGTGCGTCACGCCGGTTGCGGCGACGGTCTCGACCAGCTCGAGCCCGCGCAGATCGTCGACGCCGTCGAACAGCCGCTCACCGCCGCCCAGGAGAATCGGCATGAGACTGATGACCATCTTGTCCACCAACCCCGCTTTCAAGTACTGCTGCGCCGCCTTCGCGCCGCCGCCGAGCGTCACATTCTTGCCGTTTGCGGCCCGCCGCGCCTGCTCCACCGCCGATTCGATGCCGTCCGTCACGAACGTGAACGTCGTCCCGCCTTCGAGCGTCAGCGGTTCGCGCGCATGGTGCGTCAGGACGAACACCGGGTGATGAAACGGCGGATTGTTCCCCCACCATCCGTTCCACGGCTTCGTGGCGTCCCAGGGGGCCGGGATGGCCGCCGAACATGTTGCGACCCATCACCGTTGCGCCGATATTCGCGATCGAGTCCTCCATGACCCGCGTGCTTTCGTTGACGTCGCCGCCCGGAAGCCCGTGAGCCGACGCCACGCCTTCAACGAAACGGCCCACTCGTGAAGACGTTCGCCGCCGACACCGAGCGGGTCCTTCACGCTCTGGTTCGGGCCGGCCACGAAGCCGTCGAGGGACATCGATGTTCCCAACCTGAGTTTTGACACGTGCCTACCTTTCCAGCACCTCAATCACATAGTAATCGCCTGGCTCGGGCTGCTCGGCCGCAAAGCGCTCAGCTCCCGCGATGGCCTCCGTCAATGCGGAGAACAGACAGAATTCATTGACGGCCATCTCGTTCGCCATGCTGTTGCAGGACAAAGGCGAACACTCCAGCCCAAGCACCGACTCCATTGACTTGTTTGCACTGTCAAATCCCAGCCGACAGAACTCGCCCGAGATCGGTTCCGGTTGGACGTTCTGGGGAATCACGAGCGGAACGCGACCACGTTTCGAGAACACTTCCGGATATAGCCGATAGGCGAACAGGCGATAGTGCGATCTCTCGCCAGCCGGAATCGCGCGAACCGCGTCGGCGATCCGGTTGAACCAACCCAGGTCGTTGTGAAGCCAGAGCTCGATCCACTTCTCCGGCCCGGACGAGATGCACTCGCTGACGCTGCAGATTTCCCGGACCCCGGGCGCTTGCAGGAACTCGGGCTTCTGCTCGACCCGTTTCGCGAAGAAGCCCGCGTCGATCATTTTCCTCTAATTCTCTCCTACTCCGCGACGCCCTTCTCCTTCAGGATCTTCCACACCTTCTCGGGCGTGATTGGAATGTCGATGTGGCGCACGCCGAGGTGCGCGAGCGCGTCCACGACCGCGTTCGCGATCGCCGGCGGCGCACCGACCGTGGCCGATTCGCCGACCCCTTTCGCACCGAGCGGATGGTGCGGTGACGGCGTCACCGTCTTGTCGGTCTCCCAGTTCGGCGTCTCCACCGCGGTCGGCACCAGATAGTCCATGAAGCTGCCCCCCTGGATGTTGCCCGCCTCGTCATAGCTGATCTCTTCGAACAGCGCTGGCGCCAGGCCCATAGACAGTCCGCCGTGGACCTGGCCCTCGACGATCATCGGGTTGATGATGTTGCCGCAGTCGTCCACCGCCATGAACCGCCGCAGCTTCACCATGCCCGTGCCGCGATCGATATCCACGACGGCGATGTAGGAGCCGAACGGGAACGTGAGGTTCGGCGGATCGTAGTAGTTGACCGCCTCGAGGCCGGCCTCCATGCCGGGCGGGTGGTTCGTATAGGCCGCGAGCGCGATCTCCTGGATCGTCTTCGCCCTCTGCGGCGCGCCCTTGACCGAGAACTTGCCCGGCTCCCACTCGAGGTCGTCCTCGCTCACCTCGAGGAGATGCGCGGCGATCTTCTTCGCCTTGTCGCGAATCTTCCGTGCCGCGATCGCGCCTGCCGCGCCAGCAGTCGGCGTCGAGCGGCTCGCATACGTGCCGAGGCCGTACGGCGCCGTGTCGGTATCCCCTTCCTCGACCTCGACGTGCGCCGCCGGAATCCCGAGCTCCTCGGCGACAATCTGCGCGTAGGTCGTCTCGTGCCCCTGTCCCTGGCTCTTGGTGCCGAACCGCGCCGTGGCCTTGCCCGTCGGGTGCACGCGGATCTCGGCCGAGTCGAACATCTTGATGCCGAGAATGTCGAAGTCCTTCGAGGGGCCGGCGCCCACGATCTCGGTGAAGCTGCAGATGCCGATGCCCATCAGCTCGCCGCGCTGGCGCTTCTCGGCCTGCTCCTTCCTCAGCGCCGCATAGCCGATGTTGTCCATCGCCTTCTTCAGCGCCCCCTCGTAGTTGCCGCTGTCGTACTCCCAGCCGAGCACCGACTTGTACGGGAACTTGTTCGCCGGGATGAAGTTCTTCATCCGCAGGTCGGCGGGATCCATCTTCAGTTCCTGCGCCAGAACGTCGACGACGCGCTCGATCGCATGGACCGCTTCGGTGACGCGGAACGAGCAGCGGTACGCGATGCCGCCCGGCGCCTTGTTCGTGTAGGCGCCGTCGACCTCGGCGAAGGCATGCTTCAGATCGTACGAGCCAGTGCAGATCGAGAAGAGGCCCGCCGGGAACTTCGACGGGTTGGCCGCGGCATCCGCGTAGCCGTGGTCAGCCACCGTCTTGATCCGCAGCGCCGTCATCGTCCCGTCCTTCTTCGCCGCGAGCTCCGCCTTGATGTGGTAGTCGCGCGCGAAGGAGTCGGCCTGGAGGTTCTCCATCCGATCCTCGATCCACTTCACCGGCTTGCCGACAACGACGGAAGCGGCGATGGCGATGACATAGCCCGGATACACCGGGACCTTGCCGCCGAAGCCGCCGCCGATGTCCGGCGAGATGATTCGGATCTTCTCTTCTGACAGCCCCACGTGGCCCGCGACGAGCGCGACGACCGTGCGGATGGCGTGCGGCGCCTGCGTGGTCATGTACACCGTCAGCTTGCCGGAGACGCGGTCGAAGTCGGCGACGCAGCCGCACGTCTCGATCGACGCGACGTGGATGCGCGGCAGGTAGATATCCTGCTTCACGGTGACCTCCGCGCTCGCGAATGCATTGTCGGTCGCCTGCCTGTCGCCCGCTTCCCAGTGAAAGATGTGGTTGTCTTTCTTGTCCTTCTTATCCGTTCTGAGGACGGTGGCGCCAGGCTCGAGCGCCTTGAACGGATCGACGACGACGGGCAGCGGCTCGTAGTCCACGTCGACGGCGTCGACGCCGTCCGCCGCGGCATAGCGGCTCGTCGCGATGACGCCGGCCACTTCCTGCGCCTGGTACATGACCTTCTCGGTCGGCAGAACCATCTGCGTGTCCGACATGAGCGTCGGCATCCAGTGCAGGTTGTACTTGGCAAGCGTCTCGCCGGTGATCACCGCGAGCACGCCTGGAACCTTCAGCGCGCGCTCCGTGTTGATCGACTTGATCTTCGCGTGCGCGAAGGGGCTCCGGACGATGTCCAGGTACAGCATGCCCGGCAGCTGGATGTCGTCGACGTAGTTGCCCCGGCCGCGGAGGAAGCGCGGGTCTTCCTTGCGCTTGACCGAGTGACCCATGCCTCCGACTTCGGGGCTGGTCTTCGGTTGACTGGACATGAGATCCCCCTACCCT
>DATAFJ010000265.1:0-41362 GCA_036257535.1 Vicinamibacterales bacterium
CGATCGCCAAGTGCCTGCTCCAGAGGTCTCGATATCTGTTTCGTAACGATTTCGAGGACTCGCTTATGCTGCTCGGAGAAGGCCGCCTGCGTCGACGAATACAGCGCGAGTACTCCAACCAGTCTGTCATCTGCGAGGACGGCCGATCCTATGCAGCTTCTTAAACGTGGCTTGGCAAACCTGGCGATTTCACCCAAATCGAGCACAGGATCCGAATTAACAATACTTTGTCGGTTAGCTGCTACCCATCCACTTGAGCGCTGGCCTAAGGGGATTCGGAGTCCCATCGCGAGGTCGGCGCCCTCTCCCGACGCATACATCGCAACGAGTTCGTCCGACTCGGAAGCGTAGCAATAAAGCACGTACCAGGAAGCGGGAACTAATCGTCTCAAATGTGTGGCGAGAGAAGCGACAATATCGGTGGGTTCATGCTTGCCGGTCAGGTCCCTTGCCAATTCGTAGAGCGCCATCGTTTCCCCAACGCTCGAAGAAATGTCCTCGAGCGCCGAGGGGTCATTAGGGCTCGCACCTGGAACTGACGCTTCAGCAATTGCGACTAACGCTCGGTCACCAGGGTCATCGGCGACGACGCTAATGGTAGGTTGCAGGCCGATAAACTTGTCAACGACTAGCGGGTCGTACATTCGGCCCCGGCGTTCAGAGAGAATCTTCATGGCCTCCTCATCAGACAACCGTGGGCGATACGGCCTGTCGGATGTGAGAGCATCGAAGCAATCAACAACAGCTAAGATCCTTGCGCCTATGGGAATATCCGTGCTGCTTAGTCCAGCGGGGTAACCTGTGCCGTCCCAGTTCTCGTGATGGTGTCGTACCATCGGCACGACCGGATATGGAAAATCGATGGAGGAAAGTATGTCGGCCCCCACTGACGCATGCAGCTTCATTTTGTCGAATTCGGCTGGTGTCAAGGGTCCAGGTTTGTTGAGGATATATTCAGGAACAGCAAGCTTACCCATGTCATGTAGCAAAGCGGCTGCTTCAACTGCACGTAGTGTCGCAGGCTCCTTAATACCAACGGCCTTGGCCAACTCGACAGCGTAGATCTGAACTCTCCTGATATGTCCGTGTGTGATCTGATCCTTAGCATCAATTGCCATCGCCAAGGTCTCGATTGTTGACAAATACAACTGGTTCACTCGGTCAAGGTGAGTGTTCGCGTCCTCGACACGACCAAATGCTGTCTTAAAAGTGAAATAAAGAACGAGCAGAAGCGGCACAAAAAGCAGAAGCGTAATATTCAGGCTCTGTTTAGAACCCGAAAGTACCGTCGAGCCAACCAACAGTGCGGCCACTGACGCCCCGCCAAAGTAGTTCAGCGACAACCACAGCAAGTTGTCGCGCCAGATCCGGAGGGCTTCTTCTCCTTGCTCGAACTTGATCGCAAGTGCGATTAACCAGCTGTTAAGTAGGAAGTAAACGACAGTGAATAAAATCAGAGGTAAGACGACACTGCCTATTTCGACGAGCTTCTCTTGATCGACATAGGGCGGAACGTCCGCCACGAAAAAGAAGACATTCGCCGCGATCCAGATGGAAAGTGGCGGCGCCGCCATGTTGAACAGGAGTCGATGTAGTTCTGGCTTTCGACGTGCAACCCAGAAGGACATCACCAGGGCGTCGAGGGCGACCGTGATCGTTCCTGCGGCCGCTCCAAACAGGAGAACAGAGGTAAAGACGAAGGTTTCAGAGACGGAGATCGTTGCCTGGACGGAGGGTAGGCGGACCGTCGCTGAACCGCTTACAAGCGTAAAAACGGCGAGGAGGGCCCAGCGGTAGTCGACGGGATCGACTAGGAGATCGTAGAACGACTCAACGACTGCAGCCGTACCAGCTATAACAACTGCAGCGACGTACAAACGTCCTACTAGCGGCAATGCGGTTCGCCGTTGCGTCATCTTTTTCGACGGCAGCGTTGGTGGGGATCACCGCAGTGCCGCAGGTGCGAACTAACCCCAAACGATTATCGGCTGCATTGTATTCCTCTTTAGAAACAACGTTTTGATTTCGGCTATTCCCCGGCGACCGTATTTCCCCAGATCAGCGTGTTGCCCCAAATCAGCGTGTTGCCCCATATCAGGGTGTTGCCCCATATCAGCGTATTGCCCCAAATTAGGGTGTTTGCGGATGGCGAGAGGTTTCCCCAAATCAGAGTTTCCGCTCCGGGAGATGAGTTCCCCCAAATCAGGGTATTCCCCCAGATCAGCGTGTTGCCCCAGATGAGTGTATTGCCCCAAATCAGCGTGTTGCCCCAGATGAGCGTATTGCCCCAAATCAGCGTGTTGCCCCAAATGAGCGTTTGCGCAGTCGTTGTCCGATATGGACCGAAGGCGAATCCATTGGCGAGCGTCGTCTGGTTAGCAACCGTCCTTGAGAGGGCAGCATTGCCGTCAAGTAGGTCGACCGCCGCCGCCACGTTCACACTTCCCGCCCCCGCCCCAATCAACCCGGCCTCCGGCAGGAACGTGCTCGTCAGCTGCAGCGCCAGTCGCACGTCGAGCGGCGTCAGCCGCGGATTCGCCTCGAGCAGCAGCGCCGCCGCTCCCGACACCGCCGCCGCCGCCATGCTCGTCCCGCTGAGCTGAAAATACGCGCCGCGTCCCGCGGCCGATTGCTGCAGCTCCGGATAGGTCTGCCACAGCGTCGAGCCCGGCGCCCCGAGCGACACGATCTTGTTCCCCGGCGCCGACACGTCCGGCTTCAGCACGCCGTCGAGATACGTCGGGCCCCGCGAGCTGTAGGTCGCCATCGCGTCGTCGCCGCGCTCCGGCGTCCCCTTCGTGTTCAGCGCCCCCACCGTCAGCGCCCACGGGCTGTTCCCTGGCGACGTGATCCCGCCGATGATCGCCGTCCCGTCGTCGAGCTTTCCGAGATTGCCCGCCGACGCCACGACCAGAACCTTGGCCGCGACCGCGCGCTCGACCGCCTCGCACAGCGGATCGTCGCGATACGACTCCACGACGCCGTGCCCGAGCGACAGGTTGATGATCTTGATTCCGAACCGCTTGCGGTTGTCGACCGCCCAGTTGATGGCGTCGACGACGTCGCTGGTGTAGCCGGCGCCGTTCTCGTCGAGCACGCGCAGGTTGACCAGGTGCGCCCCGGGCGCAATGCCCGAGAACTCGCGGCTCGCCCCCGCCGCGATGCCCGCCACGTGCGTGCCGTGGCCGTAGTCGTCATACCGCTGTCCCACGCGAATGCCGCGGCCGGTGAAATCCACCGACGCGACGATGCGCGTGCGGAGCGCGGGATGTCGCTCGATCCCGGAATCGATCACCGCGATGCCGACGCCCTCGCCGGTCAGGCCGGACAGGCCTTCGAGCCCGGCCCACACCTGGTTGGCGCCGGTCGCGACCGCCGTGACGGCCGTCATGCGGTAAACCCGCATGTCGTCCGATATGTGATCGACCTCGGGATCCTGGCTCAGCCCGTCGAGCTGACCGCCGGTGACCTCGAGGACGGCGCCGTCGGACATGTGTCGGAGGAGCCGCGCGCCATAGCGGGCGGCGAGCGCCTCGAGCCGGGCGGCCGACCCGTGCACGATGACCCGCGCAGGCGCTTCCGATCGCTCGGCGATCTGCACCGCCAGCGTTGTCGAGAGTCGCGCGCGGTGCCCCTGCGCATCCGCGGGGCGGGCGCCGAAACTGAAGAAAATGGTGAAGAGCGCAACGGCGGGGACGAGCGGCCGCGCAACGCGAACGACGTACGTGAGGCTCAGAAAACCCGAGCGATGGGTGTCGGCCATGGCTGCCGTCCGGTCTGGGCTGGACCAGGTTGTCAGGGTGCTTGGCGCGTTGCAGAGGCAGAAGCTGTGCCATTGAATCGGGGCGGCGCCCAAGTTGTCGTATCGACCGCCTGCGAGCGGTCACGATATGACACGATGGTCCACGATGGTTGCGCAGCGTCGCGCTTTGCCCTACCATCGGCGCCACTTCGCTACCGCGGCGCCCGCGTCAATCAGCCAAGAAGTTGGCTGGTTGGGTCCAGAGCGTACGGTGCGGGTAGGCGCTACCCCGTGAACCTTCCGGAAAACGACGCTACGGCGCCGTCTGGCGCCGGCCAATCCGTTGGCCAGTCAGCCAAACCGTGACCAGATTCTCTCGCGCGATCTTCACGGCGCTGCTCGTCGTTGCACTCGGCGCGCTCGCGTTCCTGACGCTCCGCCAGAAAAATTTTTCGCCGGCCGATGGCGGCGCACCCGGCGGCACGTTGCGCGCGCTTCTCCGCGACGAGCCGCGGACGTTCAACCGATATCTGCGATCCGCGCTCAACGTCGAGGAGCTGCTGGCGCAGCTGATGCACGAGCGTTTGATCCGCGTGAATCGGGCAACGGACCAACTCGAGCCGCGGCTCGCCGAGAAGTGGACCGCCGAAGAGGACGGGCTGACTTACACGCTGACGCTTCGCCAGGGGACGACGTTCTCGGACGGCACGCCGTTCACGTCCGCCGACGTCCTGTTCGCATTCGAGGCGGTCTACTCGAACGCCGCGAACAGCGCCATCGGGACGGCGATGACGCTCAACGGGAAGCGTCTCGACGTCACGGCGCCGGACCCGTCGACCGTCCGCATCCGCTTTCCATCGCCGTTCGGGCCCGGGCTGAGAATCCTGGACGGCCTGCCGATCCTCGCGCGCCACGCGCTCGAGCCCGCGCTCAAGGCCGGCACGTTCGAACAGGCCTGGGGGCTCACCACGCCCGGAAGCGCGATGCCGGTGCTCGGGCCGTTCATCCTGGAGGCGTATCAGCCGGGCCGGACGCTGATGCTCGCCAGAAATCCGCGCTACTGGCGGCGCGATGACGCCGGCCGGAGCCTGCCGTACCTGGACCGCATCGCGTTCGAGATCGTCGCCGACATGAACGCGGAGGTCCTGCGCCTCGAGAGCGGCGCGACCGATCTGATCTTCAGCGACGTGCGGCCGGAAGACTATGCCTCGCTGAAGCGCCTGGAGGACCAGGGCAGGGTCGATCTCGCCGACGCCGGCGTCAGCCTCGATCCCCCCATGTTCTGGATCAACCTGAACCCGGCCTCCAAGGCGGACGATCCGCGGCGCGCGTGGCTGCAGTCGCTCGAGTTCCGCCGGGGCATCTCGCACGCGATCGATCGCGACGCGGTCATCCGCACGGTCTATCTCGGCGCCGCCGTGCCGGCATACGGGCCGGTCACCGAGGGGAACAAGACCTGGTACGTCGCGGACCTGCCCCGCTACGCGTACGACCCTGCCGCGGCGCGCGCGCAGTTCGCCGCGCTCGGCCTCGAGGACGCCAACGGCGACGGGCTGCTCGAGGACAAGGCCGGCCGTCCCGTCCGGTTCTCGGTCCTCACCAATCGCGGCAACACCATCCGTGAGCGGACGGTAGCCATGCTGCAGGAGCAGCTTCGCAAGGTGGGCGTGGTCCTCGACATCACGGCGCTCGATCCGGCCGGTGTGATCAAGGGCATCCTGAGCGGCGCTTACGACGCGGTCTATTTCGGCACCGAGCAGTCGAGCACCGATCCGGCCAACAACCTCGATTTCTGGATCAGTTCCGGCGGTTTCCACGTGTGGCACCTCGGTCAGAAGGCGGCGGCGACCGAGTGGGAGGCCCTGATCGACGACCTCATGCGGCAGCAGATGGCCACCACGAATCTCGCCGAGCGTCAGCGGCTGTTCGCTGAAGCGCAGCGCGTGCTCGCCGAGAACATCCCCGTGATCTACGTCGCGGCGCCGCGCATCACCGTAGCCAAGAGCCCCAGGCTGCTGAACACCATGCCGGTGCCGCTCAGGCCCCCCGTCCTCTGGAACGCCGACATCCTCGCCGTCAGATCGGGAGGCGCGAGCTAGCCGCGTGGCGCGCACGCTGATTCGCCGCGTTTTCCGGCGTCTCGGCTTCGCGACGCTGCTCGTCCTGCTCGTGTCCTCGTCGGCGCTCGTCCTGGCACGTCTCGCGCCCGGAGACACGACCGACGCGTTCGACGCGCGGACTCCCGAGCAGATCGCCGAGGATCGAAGGCGGCTCGGCCTCGATCTCCCGCTCCACGAGGTGTACGGCCAGTGGCTCGCACGCCTCATCCGGCTGGATCTCGGCACGTCGCTGAAGTACCAGCGGCCCGTGAGCGAGCTGGTGGGGGAGCGGTCCGCCAACACGGCGCTGCTGGCCTCCACGGCGCTCGCGCTCGCCACGGTTGTCGGTCTCCCGCTCGGCGTCTTCACCGCGAGCCGCCGCCGCGGTCTCATCCCGCCGCTCGTGCGCGCCGGCTCCGTGGCCGCGCTCTCGGCGCCGCCGCTCCTCACCTCGCTCGCGCTCGTGCTGCTGGCGGCGCGAACCGGCTGGCTGCCGATCGGCGGTATCGGGACCGTCTGGCACCTCGTCATCCCCGCGCTCGCGCTGGCCCTGCCGGCGATGGGCACCCTCGAGCGGCTCCAGGCGGGCGCGCTCAGCGAAACGCTCCACGAGCGGTTCATGGTCGCCGCCGTCGCGAGAGGGGTCCCGGATCGCTCGCTGCTCTGGCGCCACGCGTTCCGCGCCTCGCTCGCGCCCGTGCTCGGCGTCTACGCCATCATCGTCGCGTCGCTCTTCAGCGGATCGTTCGCCGTCGAGATCGTGACGAGCTGGCCCGGCCTGGGGCGGCTCATGTTCGACGCGCTCATCGCGCGGGACATTCACCTCGTGGCGGGATGCGCCGTGGCGGGATCCTGCTTTCTCGCGGCAGGCAGCCTCGCGGCGGATGCGGCCCTGGCCTGGGCCGACCCGAGAACGGGAGAGGCGTCGTGACGCTCGGCCGGGGCGCGGGCGCGATCCTCGTGGCGCTCTGGATCGTCGCCGGGATCTTCGCGCCATTCCTGTCACCCAACCCGCCGACGATGCAGTTCGAGCTGCCGTATGCGCCGCCGATGCGCCCGCACGTCATCGACGCGGACGGCGGCCTTCATGCGCCGTTCGTCTACCCGGTACGGATCGGCAATCTTCTCGAGCGGCGTTACGAAATCGATCGGTCGCGCCGCGTCCCCCTGTCGTGGTTACGGGACGGCCGGCTCGCGACGACGACGGACCCCGCAGCGCCGCTGCTCATTCTCGGAGCGGACGCCATCGGACGCGACGTCTTCGCGCGCCTCCTCCACGGGGCCCGTGCCTCCCTCGGAGTCGCGCTCGTCGCCTGCCTCCTCTCGCTCGTCGCGGGCACGCTGATCGGGGCGGCCGCGGGCTACGCGGGGGGCCTCGTCGATGAGGCCTTCATGGGGGTCGCCGACTTTCTCATCATCCTGCCGACAATCTACGTTGTCCTCGCGCTGCGCGCGGTCATGCCGCTGGTGCTGGAGCCCTGGCAGGTTTTCTGGCTGCTGACGATCCTGCTGGGGGCGGTCGGCTGGCCGTTCGTGGCGCGACCGGTCCGGGCGATCGTCGCGGTCGAGTCGCGGCGCGAGTACGTCGAGGCGGCGCGCGCCACCGGGGCCGGTCCGGTGCGCATCGTCGTCCGCCACCTGGCGCCGGCCGCCGCCTCCGCGATCGCGACGCAGGTGACCCTCCTGCTGCCTGCCTTCGTGCTCGCCGAAGCGACGCTGTCGTTCGTCGGCCTCGGGTTCGTCGACCCGACGCCGAGCTGGGGGTCGATGTTGATGGATGCCGGCCGGAACGTCCGGGCGCTGGCGGACTTTCCCTGGCTCCTCGCGCCCGCTGGCGCTCTCATCATCTTTGTACTGGGTCTCCACGTGGCTGCGGCGGAGGCGGGCCAGATACGGTCGACCCTCGGACGCGGGCGCTATCATGTAACAGATTGATTCAACAAGAGTTAGGGCACAAGGTCATCAGTGTCCAACAATCGAAATGATGTGCCAGCACGGGACATATTTCAGTAATGCTTGTAGAGTGAATAAGTTAGCCGCCAGAAAACGACGAAAACGCGTGCAACGCGTTCTAATAATGAGCACATTCAGCTGGCCAGGGGCGTCTCCGGACGTCGATTTCGATTCCGTATAGTCCGGCAACTTTCGCAGTAGTAATCACTTACAGGTCCTGTTGGCAGCTTTTGACGAGCTGGCCGGCCTATTGCTGTGCCAGGGCTCGGCTCATCATGTCGAGTACCGCTCTCAACGCACTCTCGGAGCTCGAATTCGTCACCCCCCTCGAGCAACACGAGACTCAGACCACCGACTGGCGCCGGGCGCTCCCGGTGCTGACAGGCGAGATGGTCACGCTTCGCGAGCTGCGGAAGTCGGACGCGGCATCGCTGCTGGCGATGATCGCGACGGCGGAGGTGGCGCGGTTCATTTCGCCGCCCCCGACGACGGTCGAAGGGTTCGAGCGCTTCATCGACTGGACCCATCGTCAGCGCGCCGCTGGCACCTACGCGTGCTTCGCGGTCGTGCTGGGCGGGACCGACACCGCAATCGGCATCTTCCAGGTCCGGCAACTCGAGCCGTCGTTTGCGACCGCCGAATGGGGCTTCGCGATCGGCTCGGCATTTTGGGGCACGGGGGTCTTCATGGATGCGGCGAGGCTGACGCTCGGCTTCGTGTTCGACACGCTCGGCGTGCATCGACTCGAGGCGCGGGCGGCGATCAGGAACGGCCGGGGAACGGGCGCGCTGGCGAAGATCGGCGCGATCAAGGAAGGGCTCTTGCGCAAGTCGTTCAACAAGGACGGGGAGTACCTGGATCAGAGCCTGTGGTCGATCCTCCGCGAGGACTGGCAGGCCAAGGCGGTGTGGGGCGCGAAAGCACGAATTCATTAGTCCGGACTGCGACCGGACGTAACGAAGAAGCGGCGCTTGGGTGCGCCGTCGGAAACAGCTAACCGGAGCCGTCAAACGTGAATCGTTATATTCGTAAATCCTTGAGGCTGGCGCTGGCGCTGGCCCTCGTGTGCGGGATAGCTCAACCCGCGCTCGCGGGCGGCCCGGGCGGGTCCAAGGGCAACAACAACAGCTCGGGGAGCGGCAGCGCCGCGTTCCGGAAGCTCGATCGCGCTCTCGCCCGTCGAGCCAAGGAAGGGCGCAACCGCGACATCCGCGTCATCATCGAGCTCGTCGACGCGTCGGATGGCGGGGACACGGTCAAGAACGTCCGCGGGCGCGCGGGGCGCCGGCTGCACGCGTTCAACGGCCGCGTCGCCTATGTCTCCGAGAAGATGCTCGAGAAGCTCGCGGATCATCCTCTCGTCAAGAGCGTCCATGTCGACCGTCCGACCCAGGGCGAGCTCAATCGCACCGCGGTGTCGATCGGCGCGCGCTACGTGCAGACCGACATGGGCTACACGGGCGCGGGCGTCGGCGTGGCGGTCCTCGACTCGGGCATCACGTCGTGGCATGACGACCTGACCAACAACGGGTCGGGCCAGCGCGTCGTGAAGTTCGTCGACTTCGTCAACAACCGTGCGATGGCCTACGACGACAACGGCCACGGCACGCACGTGGCCGGCATCATCGCGGGCAACGGGTACGACTCGTACGGCGCGCACGCCGGCATGGCGCCGCGCGCCCACCTGGTCGGGCTCAAGGTCCTCGACGAGAACGGCGGTGGCTACATCAGCGACGTCATCGCGGCGCTCGACTGGGTGATCGCCAACAAGAGCGCCTACAACATCCGGGTGGCGAACCTCTCGGTCGGCGCGGCCGTCACCACGTCTTACAACAACGATCCGCTCACGCTCGCGGCCAAGCGCGCCGTCGAGGCGGGCGTCGTCGTCGTGACCGCGGCGGGCAACCTCGGGAAGAACCCCTACGGGCGGATCCAGTACGGCGGCATCACGGCTCCCGGCAACGCGCCCTGGGTGCTGACCGTCGGCGCGTCGAGCCACGAGGGAACGACGAGCCGGTCCGACGACGAGATGGGCATGTACAGCTCGCGCGGGCCCACGGCCGTCGACTTCTCGGCGAAGCCGGACGTCGTGGCGCCTGGCACGGGCACGGTCTCGCTGGCGGACCCGACCAGCAAGTTCTACGTCACGAAGGCGCTGTCGCTCGTGAGCGGCTCGAGGCTCCTCGGCTACAAGCCGTACCTGGCGCTGACCGGCACCAGCATGGCGTCGCCGGTCGTTGCCGGCACCGTCGCGCTGATGCTGCAGGCCAACCCGTCGCTCACGCCGAACGCGGTGAAGGCCATCCTTCAGTACACGTCGCAGCCGCTGCTCGGCGTGAACTACCTGACGCAGGGCGCGGGGTCGGTGAACGCGCGCGGCGCGGTCGCCCTGGCCGAGTACTACGCGCACTCGTCCGGGGTGCCGTATCCGTCGACCTCCAGCTGGAGCAAGCACATCATCTGGGGGAACAAGCGGGTCCGCGGCGGCAAGCTGAAGCCGACGTCGAGTGCGTTCGCGACCAACATCGTCTGGGGCACCCGGAAAACCCAGGGCCTGAACATCGTCTGGGGGACGCTCGAGGCGGGCGAGAACATCGTGTGGGGCACCGCGGACTCCGCCGAGAACATCGTCTGGGGCACGCTCGCGGGCGGTGAAAACATCGTCTGGGGCACCGACTGCGGCGGCAACAACTGCACGAACGTCGTCTGGGGCACCGTTGGTTCGCGCGATGGCGAGAACATCGTGTGGGGCACTGCCGACACGCTCGAGAACATCGTGTGGGGCACCGCGGACTCCGGCGAGAACATCGTGTGGGGCACCGCCGATGCGCTCGAGAACATCGTCTGGGGCACCGCGAGCGGCGAGAACATCGTCTGGGGCACGTCCTCCGGGTACGAAGACGACGTGACCTGGGCCAGCAATGGCGACGAGGATACGCCGCTCTACGACGATCCCGACGCCCCGCCTGTCCTCATAGATTCGCACGAGTTCGACGAGGTGCTGGAGCTGCTGCCTGTAACGGAGCCGCTGCCGCTTGGGGGGGTGCTCTAATGGAAAAGATGCCTTTCCGTGAAGCGGATCGGCCCATGGACGTGCACGCCGTGATGGCGAGCGCGCGTAACGTGACGGTCTCGACCGACTGGCGACGGGCGCTGCCCGTGCTGAACGGCGGAATGGTGACCTTGCGCGAGCTGCGGCTGTCCGACGCGCCGTCGCTCCTCGCGATGCTCGCCACCGAAGAAGTCGCGCGATTCATCTCGCCGCCGCCGACGACGGTCGAGGGCTTCGAGCGCTTCATCGCGTGGACGCATCTCGAGCGCGCGGCAGGCAACTACATCTGCTTCGCCGTCGTTCCGGCCGGTATGGACACGGCGGTCGGAATCTTCCAGGTGCGCCAGCTCGAGCCTGGCTTCGCGACAGCCGAGTGGGGCTTCGCGATCGGCTCGGCCTACTGGGGCACGGGGATCTTCCTCGACGCCGCGAAGCTCGTTGTCGACTTTGCGTTCGATGTCGTCAAGGCACACCGGCTCGAGGCTCGCGCGGCGGTTCAGAACGGCCGCGGCAACGGCGCGCTGCGCAAGGTCGGCGCGATTCAGGAGGGCGTGCTTCGCAAGTCGTTCCTGAGGAACGGCGAGTATCTCGATCAGGTGCTGTGGACCATCCTCGAGGAGGACTGGCGTCAACGGCGCAGCGTTTCGGCGGTAACAGTCGTTCACTAGTTCGGCGGCCCGGAGCACCCTGCTGAAACCGGAAGGCCCTGGCGGTTGAGACCGTCAGGGCCTTCTGTTGTACTCTCAGCACATGCGCCTCACCGGGGTCTTTCCTCCGCTCACCACGCCATTCGACGCCGCGGGTCGGATCGACGAGGCGGGCCTGAAATCCAACGTCGCGCGGTACGCCCGGACGGCGCTGACCGGCGTGGTCGCGCTCGGGTCGAACGGTGAAGCGCCTTTCCTCGACGAGACCGAGTCGGTACGTGTGGTCGAAATCATCCGCGGCGAACTTCCGCGGACGAAGATCCTCATTGCGGGCGCCGGGCGTGAATCGACGCGGGCCACGATCGACGCCGCGCGGCGGGCGGCGTCTGCGGGCGCCGATGCCGTTCTCGTGCGGCCGCCGTCCTACTACAAGAGCCGCATGACGACGGACGTCCTCGTCGCGCACTACTCGAACGTCGCGGACGAGTCCCCCGTGCCGGTCGTCCTGTACAACGTTCCCGCCTTCACGGGGCTCGACCTGCCCGCGGCCGCTGTGGAGCGGCTCGCACACCATCCGAACATCGTCGGCGTGAAGGAGTCGGCGGGGGACGTCGATCGGATCGCAGAGGATGTGTCGAAGGTGGCGCAGGACTTTGCGGTCCTCTGCGGGTCGATGCCGGTTTTCTACTCGAGCCTCAAGGCAGGCGCGGCGGGCGGTGTGGTTGCGCTCGCGTGCGCGCTGCCGGACGAGTGCGTCGAGCTGTTCGAGCTCTTTGCCTCGGGCCGTCAGGATGAAGCGGCTGCACTTCAGCAGTCGCTCACGCCGCTCGCAAAGCTGGTGACGTCCGTCCACGGCGTGCCGGGACTGAAAGCGGCGCTCGATCTCGCCGGCTTCACCGGCGGTCTGCCGAGACCGCCTCTCGGCCCCGCCTCGCGCGAGGCAGTGGGCGAGATAGCCGCCGCTTTTGCCGCCGCCGCCCCGGCGCGGTCCCGTGCCTCCTGATCCCGTCCCGGCGTCGGGGACGCCTGCCGGCGTCTCGCGTCTGCTGCTCGGACCCGGCCCGAGCCCGGTGCCGGCGCGCGTGATGCGCGCGCTTGCCGCGCCGGTTCTCAGCCACCTCGACCCGGCGATGATGTCGATCCTCGACGACACTCGCGGCGCGCTCGAGCGCGTCTTTCGCGCCGCGCCCGGCTCGTTCACGTTTGCGGTGTCGGGCACCGGTACCGCGGGCATGGAATGCGCCGTCGCGAACATCGTCGAGGGCCGGCGCGCGCTCGCCGTCGTCACCGGCTACTTCGGCGATCGTCTCGCCCAGATGCTGGAGAGGTACGGCGCCGACGTCACGCGCATGGAGGTCGAGTGGGGCCGTGCGTGCGACCCGGATGCCGTCGGCCGCGCGCTCGATGCGAGCCGCACGGACATCGTGGCGGTCGTTCACGCGGAGACGTCGACCGGGGTGCTGAATCCGTTGAAGGAGGTCGCACGTATTTCCAGTGATCGCGGCGCGTTGACGATTGCCGATGCCGTGACGTCGCTCGGCGCGCACCCGCTCGATACGGGCAGCTGGAACGTCGACGTGTGCTACAGCTGCTCGCAGAAAGGACTCGGGGCGCCGTCAGGGCTCGCGCCGATCGCGTTTTCCCCGCACGCCCTGGAGCGGCGCCAGCGATCACGCAGCTTCTATCTCGATCTCGCCCTGCTCGAGGACTACTGGCTCCGGCGCAAGTATCACCACACGATTTCCGCGCCGCTCGTCTACGCGCTGCGCGAGGCGCTCGCGGTCGTCGAGGAAGAAGGGCTCGAGGCGCGATGGGCCCGGCACGAGTCGACACACAAAGCGTTCGCCGCGGCGCTCGCCGCGATGAATCTCGATCTTCTTCCGCCCTCCGGCGAACGCTTGTGGACGCTGAATGCGGTCAAGGTGCCCTCCGCGATGGACGCCGGCGCCGAAGCATCCGTCCGCAAGCATCTGCTCGAGCGCGACGGCATCGAGATCGGTGCCGGGCTTGGCCCGCTCGCGGGCCGTATCTGGCGCGTCGGTCTCATGGGCGCCGGCTCTACAGAGGCCGTTCTTCTTCAGTTTCTGGGTGCCTTCGAGGGAGCACTTCTCGCGCACGGCCATAAGTTCGAGGCTGGATCCGGCGTCGACGCCGCGGTACGTCAATTGCACTGACCACGGTCGTCATGCTGAGACGACCCTTCGCTCAAAAGCTCTACCTTCGAGCGCTCGTTCCCGCGCTGATTTCGGCGTCGTTCGCAGCCTGCGCGACGAATCCGGTCACGGGCGATCGCGAGCTCTCGCTCATGAGCGAGGCTCAGGAGATTCAGACAGGCCGCGAACTCGATGCCGAGGTCCGGCGTCAGATGGGCATCTATCGCGACGCGGCGCTGCAGCAGTACGTCAACGACATCGGGCTGCGCCTCGCGCGTACGTCACATCGCCCCAACATTCCGTGGCACTTTGCCGTCGTCGATCAGCCGGCCGTGAACGCGTTCGCGCTGCCGGGCGGCTACATCTACATCACGCGCGGAATACTGCCGTACCTGAGCAACGAGGCGGAGCTTGCCGGTGTACTCGGCCACGAGATCGGTCACGTCACGGCCCGGCATTCGGCCGCGGCGTACTCGAAGGCGACGAGCGCCGGCGTCGGCCTCGCGCTGCTCGGCATCTTCGTGCCTTCGACGAGGCCGCTGCAGGGGGTAGCGGAAACAGCCCTCGGCGTTCTCTTCCTGAAGCACGGCCGCGACGACGAGCTGCAGGCGGACCGGCTCGGCGTGGAGTACTCCGCGAAGGGCGGCTGGGATCCCGAAGGCATCGCAGGGATGCTGACGACGCTCGCGAGAATTGACGACGCGACGGGAAGCCGAAGGGGCGTGCCGAACTGGCTCGCAACGCACCCGGCGCCGGCCGACCGCGTGCAGCAGGTCCGCGCGTCGGTGGCGCAGGCCAAGACATCCGTACCGGCGCAGACGCGCGCCCGTGATGAGGCGCAGTTCCTGACCCGAATCGACGGCATCGTTTACGGGGACAGTCCCGAGCAAGGCATCGTCCGCGGCAACAGCTTTCTTCATGCCGATATGCGCTTCGAGCTGCGTTTCCCCGAGGGATGGGAAATTCAGAACGCGCCGTCGCAGGTCGCGGCGAAGGCGCCGGGGGAAGAGGCATACATGCTCCTGCAGCTTGCGCAGGAGGCGTCCGGCTCGCTCGAGAGCATTGCCGTCGGCGGCATGCGGAATGCCGGGTTGAGACAGGTCGACGGAGGACGCGCCACCATCAACGGTCTCGAGGCCTACGTCGGCACGTATCAGGGCACCATGCAGGGCGTCGGCGAGGTGATCGTTCGCGCCGCGCACATCGCTCACGAGCGCAGGGTGTTCATCTTCGCGGGCCTGGCGCCGGGCGGCGTCTACGATCGCGTGGAGCGATCGATCGCACAGAGCCTGCGCAGCTTCGAGCCGCTGAGCCGCGAGGAAGCGGCGCGCATCCAGCCGAACCGCATCGATCTCTATACCGTCCGCCAGGGCGACACGTGGCAGTCGATCGCGAAGCGTTCGGGCGAAGGCAACGTGCCCGCGACGACGCTCGCGATCATGAACAACTACGACGTGAACCAGGAGCCGAGGCCGGGAGACCGAATCAAGATCGTCGTCTCCGGGTAGACGAAGCGCGAAGCACGAAGGACGCGGACGAAGCGCGACTATAATCACTCCTGATGCGCCGCGTGGGCCGCGCGGCCGCTGGCATTGCGGCCGCCGGCTTTGCCGTCCTCGCGTATATCTACGTCACGCTTCCGGACGTACGCTTCCTTCAGAACGCCAATCCAACGACGACCGCCTTCATGGAACTGCGCGAGCGCGACGCGCGCGCGGCGGGGAAGGCGCCTGAGCGCCAGCACCGCTGGGTGCCGTACAACCGCATCTCGGAACAGCTCAAACGAGCGGTGCTCGTCGCCGAAGACGATGCGTTCTGGCAGCATGACGGGATTGATCTCGAACAGATCCTGAAGGCCCGCGAGTACAACCTTCAGCAGGGCCGTGTCGTGCGCGGCGCAAGCACGATCACGCAGCAGCTCGCCAAGAACCTGTATCTGTCGCCCTCGCGGAACTACGTGAGGAAGCTTCGCGAGCTGCTGATTACGCGTCGGCTCGAGGCGGAGCTGAGCAAGCGGCGGATCCTCGAGCTCTATCTCAACGTGATCGAATGGGGCGACGGCATCTGGGGCGCGGAGGCGGCCGCGCGCGCCTACTTCCGCAGGTCCGCCGCGACGATCACGGCGCCCGAGGCGGCGCTGCTGGCCGGGGCGATCATCAACCCGCGCGTTCTGAACCCGCGGCGTCCGTCGGCGCGCCTCGCGGCGCGGCAGCGGCTGATCCTCAGGCGGATGCGCTACGTCGAGCCGCCGCCGATTATCGAGCTCGCCGGCACACCGGAAGGCAGTACGGTACCCGTGGACAGCGTGGAGATGCCCGGGACCGCGCTTCCGCCCGAGCCGCCGCCTGAACCCCTGCCCGAGGTCCAACCGATCCCGATCCCGATTCCGTTTCCGCAGCCGCGGTAGGCGTTAGGCAAGATGTTTGGGTCCGCTGAGCTTGACAGTGTCAGAGGGGGCCTCTATCATGATTCCGTTCCCCAAAGTATCTGCTGGAGAACGGCATGGGCGGACGAGGTGTGTCTGCCGCCTGGCCGCGTGCGTGCCATGCTCAACTACACCGAGCGGGTTTCCGCGCTCATGCGCGACATCGTCGAGCGGGTCCCCAGGCTCAGCTTCATCGATCTCGACGAGGTGCTCGTCTTCGCGCGGTTAGGTCGCACCGCGGCTGACGGCGCCTATGCCACCTGCCACTGCCTGACCCTTCCCACGAGCGAGCCCGGCTACTACTACTGGCGCGACCGCTCGAGTGGCGAGGTCACCCGGCGCTCGCCATGGTTCGTGACGAAAACGCCCTGCGTCGTGGTCGGCGGCCGCCGAATGAAGTACTTGATCTCCCTCGCGCTGCCGCGCTTCTGCGACCAGACGCTCGCCGCGAGCCGGAAACGGATCTTCTACCCCAGCGTCGAAGGCTGGATCGCGAAGCTCGACACGGTCGTCCACGAGCTCTACCACATCGATCCTGACGACGTCGGGATCCGGAAGCTGGCCCGCGCCGACGGCGCGCGCTCGATGCGATCTCACGGCCCGGAGTTTTACCAGGAAGTCGCGGCGATGGTCGGTCAGTATCTCGCGACCGACCCTGACCCCGAGCGGTACGAGTTCCTGAAGTACGACTTCGAGGGGCTCGAGACGCGTTACGGACAGGTGGCGGCTGCCACCTTCCGGAACTATCCGTCCTATCCGCAGCGCTACGTCGAGGCGCTCCTCGATCAGCCGACGGAGCCGAATCTGCCTGCGGCGCTCGCCCCCTTGCCGCGCCAGTGCCAGCCGGCCGTCTACCAGGACTCGGACCTCATCGTCCGCGAGTTCTCGGCGACGGCCGCGCGTCGCGCCCGGTCCAGCCGCACGCCCGTCCGGCCTGCGGCCTGACCCGGCTTCGCGCCACGCCGGTCCCCCTGCGCTCCGGCGGGCAAGCCGTCGTCATCCGCATGTAACTTGCTGCCTGAGCAAGGGTTACGACGGTCGGCGTCTTGACACCTGAGCAGGCCGTCGGGCACAATGGCTTCAATTGGCTATGGAGCAGGCGCTCCTTCTGAACGCGACGTACGAGCCTCTGAAGGTCGTCCACTGGCAGAAGGCGATCACGCTGTGGTGCCAGGGAAAGGTGGAGGTGATCTCGGTCCACGACCGGGAGATTCGGTCGGTGTCTTTCACCTTCAAGCTTCCCTCGGTCATCCGTCTGCTCCGGTACGTCAAGATCAAGCGCCGTTTCGACTACGTGCCGTTCTCGCGGGCCAACATCTACGCGCGCGACGACCATACCTGTCAGTACTGCGGCGAGGACTTTCCCACGAGCGAGCTGACGTTCGACCACGTTCTGCCGGTCGCTCAAGGCGGCCGCAAGGACTGGGAGAACATCGTCACCTGCTGCGTGAACTGCAACCGCCGGAAGGGCGGGCGGACGCCCGCGGAGGCGGGGATGCACCTCGTCCGGGTTCCGCGGCGTCCCGACCGCGTGCCGGCGATCCGGATTACGATCGGTCTGCGCAACGCGCCCGAAAGCTGGCGGGACTATTTCTACTGGAACGCGGAGCTCGACGAAACCTAAGCCGATCATTTGGTGATCTGGTGACTTGGTGATCTCGTGATTTGATCTGACGATCACCAAATTGCAGATGTCGTCCCCGTCTCACATTTCGTCCATCTCGCCTTCGTGGGCCCTGCCTGGCGCGCGTGTCACCATTTCGGGCGCCGGTTTTCATCCGGGCGGGGATGCCGGCCCGCTGCCGCGGGTGACGGTCGGCCCGCACGAGGCGCGCGTCGTGATCGCGCGAAGCACCGAGTTGATCGTGATCGTGCCGCTCGAAGCCGAGGGCGGCCGCATGCCGGTCCGCCTCGAGGACGTGGCGGGGGCGGCCATCCTGCTGGAAGTCGGTTCGGCAATCGCGACGGGGCTGCATCTCGTGGACAGCCCGGTGTTCGACCGCGACGGAAATCTCTACGTCACCTTCAGCGGCACGCGCGGCCAGCAGGCGCCGGTGTCGATCTTCAAGGTGACGCGTGACGGCGCGCGCCAGCCGTTCGCGAGCGGCATCCTGAACCCGACGTCGCTGGCCTTCGATGAGCAGGGCCGCCTGCACGTCTCGAGCCGCTTCGAAGGTGCGGTGTATCGCGTCGCTCCCGACGGAGAGATCGAAACCGTCGCGACCGATCTCGGCGTCGCGTGCGGCCTGGCGTTCGATTCAGCAGGGACGCTCTTCGTGGGCGACCGATCGGGCTCGGTGTTCAAGGTTGCTCCCGACGGCAGCGCAACGCTCTTTGCCACGCTCCCGGCCAGCGTGGCGGCGTTTCATCTCGCCTTCGGTCCCGACGACCGCCTTTACGTGACGGTCCCCACGCTTGCTCCGCGCGACTCGCTCTACCGCGTCGATCAGAACGGGCAGGTCGACGTTCTGTTTTCCGGCTTCGGCCGTCCGCAGGGGCTGGCGTTCGACGCCTCCGGCTCGCTGTACGTCGTCGACGCGCTGGCTGGCGGCAGCGGCCTCTATCGGCTGCGCCCGCGCCCGGATGGCGGCTACGGCGAGCCCGAGCGCGTCGTCGGCGCGCCATCGCTCATCGGCGTCGCCGTCGATCCCTCCGGCGGCCTCGTCGTCGCATCGGCCGAAACGGTCTACCGCCTCGAAGTTCCCGTCCGCGGCTCCTAGGCCCCCTGCGATACACTCTCCGCGCCTATGCATGTGTTCAGACGCAAAGCCATAGACGATCTGCTCGCCGGCGAAGATACGAGTCAATCGCTCAGGCGCGCTCTTGGCGCGGGCGACCTGGTCATGCTCGCCATAGGGGCGGTGATCGGAGCGGGAATCTTCGGCGCCATTGGCACCGCGGCGGCGGGCCAGGTCGATTCGAGCGGGAACGTGATCCGCCTGGGGGCAGGTCCGGCGCTGGTCTTCTCGTTTCTCCTCCTGGGCGGAGCGTGCGCGCTTGCCGGACTGTGCTACGCCGAGCTTGCCTCGATGATTCCACAGGCGGGAAGCGCCTACGCGTACGCGTATGCGACGCTCGGCGAGCTCGTCGCGTGGATCATCGGCTGGGATCTGATTCTCGAGTACGCGGTCGGCAACGTCGCCGTCGCGATTTCGTGGGGCGACTACTTCAACACGCTGATCCGCGACACTCCGTTTGGTCTTCCCGTGTGGCTGACGACCGGCTACCGCACGGCGCTCCTCAGCGCCGTGCCGGAGGTCCACGGGCTGCTCGAGACGGCGCCGCGAATCGCCGGCGTGCCGATCCTCGTGAACCTGCCCGCGTTCGCGATCGTGATGTTCATCACGTGGCTGCTCCTGCGCGGTGTCCGCGAGAGCGCGCGCGCGAACAACATCATGGTCGTGATCAAGCTCGCCGTGCTCGGCCTCTTCGTCGCGGTGGGCGCGATGCATATCAACCCGGCCAACTACACGCCGTTTGCGCCGAACGGCTTTACCGGCATTCATCAGGGCGCGGCGATCGTGTTTTTTGCCTACATCGGCTTCGACGCGATCTCGACGGCGGCCGAGGAGACGCGCAATCCGCAGCGGAATCTGCCCATTGGTATCCTCGGCGGGCTCGCCGTCTGCACGTTGATTTACGTGATCATCGGCGCCGTGCTGACCGGCATGGTTCCATACAGGGAGCTCGCGGTTGCCGATCCGCTCGCGCGCGCACTGCAGCTTGCCGGGCTCACGACGGTGGGATGGATTGTCGCGCTCGGCGCCGCGATCTCGATGACGGCGGTGCTCCTGGTCTTCCAGTACGGCCAGCCGCGGATCTTTTTCGCGATGGCGCGAGACGGCCTGTTACCCGCATGGGCGGCGAAGGTCCACCCGGTGCGCCGGATTCCGCACGTCACGACGCTCATCACCGGTATTGCGGTTGCCCTCGCTGCGCTCATCGGCGACGCGGCCGAGACCTACGACCTGACGAACATCGGCACGCTCTTCGCGTTCGCCATCGTGTGCGCGGGCGTCCTGGTCCTGCGCTACACGGATCCGGATCGTCCCCGTCCTTTCCGGGTGCCGTTCGTCTGGCCCGTCACCGTGCTCGGCGCCGCCGGGTGCGTGTTCATCATGCAGGGGCTGCCGCGGCAGGCCTGGGAGCGCTTCGGCCTCTGGCTCGCGATCGGTCTCGCGCTGTACTTTCTCTACGGGTATCGCCACAGCCGGCTCCGGCAAAGCTCATAGCTCAAAGCTCAAAGCTCATAGCTGACACCTGACTGATGATCGTGCGCCCGTGACCTGCTAAAATGGGTTTTTGTACGACCGGCAAATTTCCTGACAGGGATCATGGCGCACGACAGGATCGCGGTGCGCGGCGCCCGCGTCCACAACCTCAAGAATATAGACGTCGATCTGCCGCGGAACCGCCTGGTGGTCATCACCGGGCTGTCCGGTTCGGGGAAGTCCTCGCTCGCGTTTGACACGATCTACGCCGAGGGGCAGCGGCGATACGTCGAGTCGCTGTCCGCCTATGCACGCCAGTTTCTCGAGCAGATGGAGAAGCCGGACGTCGACCTGATCGACGGCCTGTCGCCGGCGATCGCCATCGAGCAGAAGACCACCGGCTCCAATCCCCGGTCGACGGTCGGAACCGTCACCGAGATATACGACTACCTGCGTCTGCTCTTCGCCAACATCGGGGTTCCGCACTGCCACCAGTGCGGCCGCGAGATCGCGTCCCAGTCGCTCGAGCGCATCGTGGACATGGTGATGCTCTACCCGACGGAGGAGCGCATCAACGTCCTGGCGCCGATGGTGCGCGGCCGGAAGGGGGAGTTCAAGAAGGAGCTGGCCCAGCTGCGGCAGCGCGGGTTCACGCGCGTGCGCGTCGACGGCCAGCTGAGGACGCTCGACGAAGACATTCGCCTGGATCGCCGGCGGAACCACACGATCGACGTCGTCGTGGACCGGCTGGTGCTGAAATCGGGGCTCGAGCGCCGGCTGGCCGAATCGATCGAGATCGCGCTCAATCTCGCCGACGACATCGTCGTGATCAACACGTTCGAGGGGGGCGACCGGCTCTTCTCGCGCCGCCTGGCGTGCACCGAATGCGGAATCAGCATGCCGGAGATGACGCCCCGTGCGTTCTCGTTCAACTCGCCCCACGGCGCGTGCCAGGACTGTCAGGGCCTCGGCGCCGTCTACGACTTCGATCCCGCGCGGATCGTGCCGGACGACGGGCTGTCGCTCGCCGAAGGGGCGCTCGCCCCCTGGACGCGCGGCGACAAGAAGCTCATTCGCGAGGCGCTCGTCGCGATCGGCCGGAATTTCGGGATCGATATCGACACGCCGTTCTGCAAGCTGCCGAAAAAGCAGCGCGAGATCGTTCTCTACGGGCCCGGGACGGCGAAGCCGGGGCCGCGGACGTCGCCGGGAGGCACGCGGAAGACGCGGAATTCGCGGAATGACGATCCATACGGCGCCGGCTTCGAGGGTGTCATCCCGAACCTGCGGCGGCGATACGAGGAAGGCTCGTGGCTCGAGCAGGAAGCGCTCGAGCCGTATCGGGCGCTCCGGCCGTGCCGCAGCTGCGCCGGCGAGCGGCTGAAGTCGCAGAGCCGCGCGGTCCGCGTGAAAGGGAAGACGATCTCCGCGTACGTCAACCTGCCGATCAGCGATGCGCTCGGCGTGTTCGACGCGCTCGATCTCAGCGAGCGCGAAACGCTCATCGCCGGCCGGATCCTGCGCGAGATCCGCGATCGGCTTCGATTTCTGAACGACGTCGGCGTGGGGTATCTCACGCTCGGACGCGGCGCCGCAACGCTGGCCGGCGGCGAGGGCCAGCGTATACGTCTCGCCACGCAGATCGGGTCGCAGCTCACCGGCGTCTTGTACGTTCTCGACGAGCCCTCGATCGGACTCCACCAGCGGGACAATCGCCGCCTGCTCGGGACGCTCGGCCGGCTGCGGGATCTCGGAAACACCGTGGTGGTCGTCGAGCACGACGAGGAGACGATTCGCACCGCCGACTACGTCATCGACCTCGGACCGGGCGCCGGCGAGCACGGCGGGCACGTCATCTTTCAGGGCGCGCCGTCGCAACTCATCGGGGACGGCGCCGGTTCGCTGACAGGGGAGTACCTCCGCGGCGACCGCAAGATCGAGGCGCCCCGCGGGCGGCGTCCTGCGCTTCGCGGCGAGGTCGTCATCCGCGGCGCACGCGCCAACAATCTCAAGAACGTGGACGTGGCGATTCCGCTCGGCGTCTTCACCTCCGTGACCGGCGTCAGCGGGTCGGGCAAGTCGACGCTCGTGAACGAGATTCTGTACCGCACGCTGGCGCGCGCGCTGTACCGCGCCGGCGACGAGCCGGGCGCGTGCGCGGCCATCGAAGGGATCGACCTCCTCGACAAGGTCATTCAGATCGACCAGTCGCCGATCGGGCGCACGCCGCGGTCGAACCCGGCGACCTACACGGGGCTCTTCACGTTCATCCGAGAGCTCTTCGCGATGATGCCGGACGCGAAAGCCCGGGGTTTCAAGCCGGGCCGCTTCTCGTTCAACGTCAAAGGCGGGCGCTGCGAGACCTGCCAGGGTGACGGCGTCATCGCCATCGAGATGCACTTCCTGCCCAACGTTTACGTAACGTGTGAAGAGTGCAAAGGCCGCCGATACAACCGCGAGACGCTCGAGATCCGCTACCGCGGCAAGTCCATCGCGGAGGTGCTCGACCTGACGGTGGACCAGGCGCTGCCGATCCTCGAGAACTTCCCCGCGATCGCCAACAAGCTGCGTACGCTGCAGGACGTCGGCCTCGGCTACATCGAGCTCGGGCAGTCGGCGACGACGCTTTCCGGGGGAGAGGCGCAACGGGTCAAGCTGTCGCGCGAGCTGTCGCGTCGCGGGACCGGCCGGACCCTCTACATCCTGGACGAGCCGACGACAGGCCTGCACTTCGAGGACACGCGGAAGCTGCTCGACGTGCTGAACAAGCTCGTGGATCAGGGCAACACGGTGGTCGTCATCGAGCACAACCTGGATGTCATCAAATCGGCCGACCACGTCATCGACCTGGGGCCTGAAGGGGGCGAGGCGGGTGGCTGCATCGTGGCCGAAGGCACCCCGGAAGACGTCGCGCTGAAGGCCGGATCGCACACCGGCGGGTTCCTGAGGGCCATCCTGGACGTCAAACCGGCGGCGTAGCTTGTGTTACAATCGCCACACTTCGGCCCGGCCTGAGTGTGGTCTCCCAGCCACAGAATCGCGGCCGTTCGAGTCCCGGTTGCGGCCAGATTTCTGACGTTAACGTGCTGAAATCAAGCTACTTACGGTCATGAAGGCACGTCTGAGGCGAGTGGCAGCCTGTTTGCTCGACTTGGCGAGGCCTCCCCATGTCAGAGACTACATGAACGCTCAGCGCACCCTCCGAAGGGCGATTTCTTGTGCGGGCATCGGCCTGCATTCGGGAAACAAGGTCACGCTGTCGCTGAAGCCCGCGCCGGCCGATTACGGAATTCGGTTTGTCCGGACGGACTTGGGAGATCTCGAGATCCCGGCCACAGTCAATCACTTGGCGGGGATCCAGTATGCCACCGGGCTGGCCCGTGACGCGGCCTCGGTCGAGACGGTCGAGCACCTGCTGGCCGCCCTGGCGACGCTCGGCGTCGACAACGTCCGGGTCGAGCTCAACTACCCGGAAGTGCCCATCATGGACGGCAGCGCCGCGCCGTTCGTGTACCTCATCGAGGAGGCGGGCGTGAAGCGGCTCGCGTCGCCGCGCCGCTACCTGAAGGTGCTGCGCCCGATTGCGCTGTCGCAGGGCGACAAGCGCATCGCGCTCTATCCGTCGGACCACCTGAAAGTCACCTACAGCATCAGCTTCGACCACCCGCTGCTCCGACACCAGTCCCGAACGCTGCGGATCAGCGAGGAGTCGTTCGTCGAGGACATCGCGCCCGCGCGGACCTTCGGGTTCCTGAAAGAGGTCGAGATGCTCCGGCAGCGTGGCCTCGCGCTGGGCGGGTCGCTGGACAACGCGATCGTTCTCGGCGACACCGGCGTGCTCAACAACGCGCTCCGGTTCGAGGACGAGTTCGTGCGGCACAAGATTCTCGACGTGCTGGGCGATCTCGCGCTGGTGGGCTACCCGGTCGTCGGCCACGTCGTGGCGCACCGAGGCGGCCACGCGCTCCACACGGCGTTCGCGGCGAAGATCCTCGCCGAGACCGACGCCTGGCGGTTCGTCGAGACCCCGGTCGATCCGGAGCTCGCGGGCATGCCGGTCACGGTGCCGGCCGGCGCGCGGCAGATCGCGAACTAGGCCGCGGACGGCGCGGAACTCTTCTTTCGAGCCGCTGATTTCACGGATCCACGAGCCGCGGATTACGCGGATCACGCGGAAGTTATCTTCTGGGCCGCGGAGCCTCTTCGTTTTCCTGCCACCGCTAAGCAACGTCGAGTCCGAGAACGTTACGGGTACGCTGCGCTGTGCGTGAAATAACCGACCTCATGAATCGGTATCGCGAGGCAGCCTGCTGGTCCTGGATCGCCTGGGGCTGGTGGCGGAACCAGCCGCGCGAAGCGTCACCCCGCCCGCGTTCCGTTCGGCACCGGTTTCTCCGGGCATGCGAGAACTGGTGTGATGCCATCGGCATAGCCGATATCGAAGAGCATTCCTTCCGACAGAACGCCTCTGAGGCGGCGAGGCTCGAGATTCACGGCGAAGAGCGCCTGCCGTCCTTCGATCTCCCGCGGGTCCGGCCGTTCCTGTTTGAGTCCCGCGACGATCGTGCGCTGGTGATCGCCGAAGTCGACGGTCAGCGCGACGAGCTTGTCCGATCCGGCGATGTCGTTCACCGCCACGATCGTTCCGACGCGGATGTCGAGCTTTTCCAGGGCTGCCATGGCGACGACCGGCTTTACAGGCGCTGGCTTCAACGACTCCATCCCGTTGCCCCAAGCCCCTACCGAACGTGAAGCGGCTTCACCGTCGTCTGCGACCCTGAGCGCTCGAACCAGTCGATACCTTCGCTGACGAGATCGAACTTCAGCGCGTACTGGCCGGGCGCGGCCGGTGCGGGGACCTCGATGTTGACCTCTGTCGAGGAGTTCGGTGCGAGCGTCGCGGGGAGCCAGGCGCGCGCGTAGTCGCGCTCGATGACAGCGCCCCGCGCGTCGCAGAGCTGCGCGCCGAGCCGGACGAGGCGGCGGCCGTAGGTGGCCTGCGCCGGAAACGGCCTGGTCGAGAGGTTGTGGACACGGGTCCGGACGCGGATCGTCCGGCCGGTCTTCGCGCGAAGCGGACCGGGCAGGAGCGTGCGGACGTCGATGCGCGCGCGCGGCGTGGCGCCGGGGATCGCGTTCCCGAGATTGTTGTCATCCCAGATCTCGTGCCGGATCCGCTCGAGGTCGGCCGAGCCGGGCGTGAAGCGGCGCGAGAACATGTTTTCCGGGTGGTCGGTGATCTCCCAGCAGAGCCGGTCGACGCCGATGTCCTGCGCGAGCGCCCTGGCCCGCTCCATTTCCTCGTCGCTGTCGTTGTGGGTGAAGAGGATGTAGCGCCAGTTGATAAAGGGTACGTCCTGCGCCCGGCGGCGCTTCTCGCCAACCGCGGCGCGGAGGTTGCGGATCGCCTTGTCGAACTCGCCGCGCTGCCGGTAGATCGCGAACGTCTCCTGCGAGGCGCCGTCGAGGGAGAAGGTCACCTCGTCGATTCCCGAGCGCACGAGGCGGCGGGCGCCCTCCTCGTCGAACGCCAGCCCGTTGGTGCTCGTGTAGAGATAGATCGTGGGGAAGCGGCTCTTGATGTACTCGCACATCTCGATCGCGCGCTTGTGCAGGAACGCCTCGCCGTAGTTGAAGAAGTCGATTCGGACGAGGGAGGGCCCGGCTTCGTCGACGACGCGGCGGAAGAGCTCGAAATCGAGCATGCCGGCCGTGCGCGTGCGCGTGATGCCGGTTTCCGGAGCGCAGCAGGCCTGATTGCACGAGATGTTGCAGGCCGCCGTGCACTCGATGTACAGGCGCGAGGGGAGCCGCCCGACGTCCAGGCTCCTGACGGGCGGCGTGTCAGCCGCTTTCAGCGGCAGCTTGAGAGGACAATCGCCGCAGAATTTCGATCCGCCGCCGTTGAGATCGTTTCGCAGTCCTGCCGCGGTCGGCCCCGTCCAGATCTCCGACACCGAAGCCGACTTCGCGTCACCCAGCACGCGCCGGCCGTACGGATCGGCGCACCCGCACACCATTCGGCCGTCGCAGAGCATGACCATGGTCGTCCACGGCCATGAACAGGTGAACCGGGTGGACAGGTAAGCCAGGGACATTTGGTGATTTGGCGATCTGGTGATTTGGTGATCCGGTGACAGCGAAAAGGTGTCAGGTCCCTTTTCGCTGTCACGCGACGCGCGAAAAAGGACCTGACACCTTTTTCATTTCTTCCCTGTAAGTTTTCTCATATAGGCTCCGAGCCGCTCGTTCTCGTACGACACCACGTTCAGGAAAAGGCTCTCGCTGAGGTACTGCTTCAACTCGTCGGCCGACATCTGGCCGATCAGGTGTTGAATCTCGCGCGACATGTCCTCGAACGAATAATTGAGGGCGCGGCGCGCCGTGACTTCCTTGTAGAGCGCTTCCAGGACCGCGAGCAGGTCGCCGTCGAGGGAGATCTGGGTCCCCGTCAAGGTTCGGATCGTGCGCATGGCTTATGCCCCGAAGCTTTTCACGGCGCTCGTCTCGTCCGGGTGTACCTCGATGAAGTTCTGCGCTCCCGTCATCGTCAGCATCGTTTCGACGCGCTTCTGGACGCCGGCGAGCTTGAGCGTGCCGCCCGCGGCCGCCGCCTGCCGGTACAGGTCCATGAGGCATCCGATCGTGGCGCTATCGACATAGCCGACCGACGACAGGTCGATGAGCAGCTTCCGCTCGCCTGAGGCGATGAGCGAGGTGACCGCGCTCGAGAAATCGGAGAGCAGCGGGTACATGAGGCGCGATTCGCCGACCCGGACGACGGCGATGCCTTGGGCGTGATCGGTACTGAGGTTCATGCGTGTTTCCTCGTTCGGCCGCGGCGTCCTCTGGCGCGGCGCGGCAAACCGCCGGCGGGCCTCCCGCCGGTCGGCACAGCTGTGTCCTGAAGCCGCCGGACCTGGCGCGCGAGCTCCAGGCGGCCCCGATTGATCCGTGACTTGACCGTCCCCTCCGGCAGATCGAGCTGATCGGCGATCTCCTGGTACGACAACTCCTGCAGATCGCGAAGCACCACCGCGGTTCGAAGCGCGACCGGCAGCCGCTCGAGCGCCCGCTGCAACAGCGCGCGAAGATCACTCCGCTCGAGCGCGCGTTCGGGCCCGATCTCGGCCGAGACGGGCGTGAGATCTCCGGCATCCACTTCGCGAGCGATCGTCTCGCGCTCTTTCCTGACGCTGCGGTAGTGATCGATGCACAGATTGCGGGCAATGCTGATGATCCAGGTCTGGAAGTTCGCGCGACGGTCGAACGTATCGAGCGCCTTGAAGATCTTGAGAAAGATGTCCTGCGCGAGGTCTTCCGCCTCGTCATGCTTGCCGACGAACTTGTACGCGACATTGAAGACCTTCCGCCAGTGCTGGCGGACGATGGTCTCCCACGCAGCCTGGTCGCCGCTCAGGCATTGTTCGATGAGGCTGTCGGGCGTCGCCGGCTGCAGCGCCGGTGAGTCAACGGACATGCGATTCGCGCGCGCGCGGCGGGAACGAGAAATGATAGCATACACGGGTTCGCCTCGTGCCCGCCTTCACCTACCTGGACCACCTGCTCTCATGCGACGGCGTTCCGCTTTCCGCGATCGCGGCAAGCACGGGAACGCCGGTCTACGTCTACAGCGCGGCTGAGATCGCCGCGCGGTACCGCGCGATCGATGCTGCGTTTGGCTCGTATCCGCACGCGCTGCATTACGCGCTGAAGGCCAACTCCACCCTCGCCATCGCGTCGCTCCTCCAGCAGCTCGGCAGCGCCGCCGACGCGAACTCGGGGGGCGAGATCGAGGTCGCGCGCCGCGCCGGATTCGCGCCCTCCGCGATCGTCTTCACCGGCGTCGGCAAGACGCACGACGAGCTCGATCTCGCGGTCGGCATCGGCGTGAAGGCCATCAACGCGGAATCGGCCGGCGAGCTCGAACGGATCGCCGCGATCGCGAAGGCGCGTTCGACCGACGCGCGCGTTGCGCTGCGCGTGAACCCTGACGTCGACGCGATGAGCCATCCGCACATCTCCACGGGGCTCCGCTCGAACAAGTTCGGTGTCCCGATCGGCGATGCCGCCGCCATCATCCGCGACGCGGGGCGACTGACTAGCCTCCGCGTCGTGGCGCTGCACTTTCACGTCGGCTCGCAGATGATGTCGCTGTCGCCGATCAGCCGGGCGGCGGAAGCAGGCGCCGGGCTCGCGCGCGAGCTGATGGCGTCCGGTACTCCGCTCGAGTACCTGGACATGGGTGGCGGACTCGGCATCTCGTACGACGGGGCGACGCCGCCGACCTTCGACAGCTACGCGGCCGCGATTGTCGAGAGCGTCCGGTCCACCGGTCTTCCGCTCGTCGTGGAGCCGGGCCGGGCGATCGTCGGCCCGGCGGGGGCGCTCGTCGCGCGTGTCGTGGACGTCAAACCTCAGCCCGATGGCAAGCATTTCGTGGTCCTCGACGCCGGGATGACCGAGCTGCTTCGTCCGGCATTCTACGGGGCGTATCACGCGATCATGCCAGTTGACGACGCGGCCACCGCGCGGCCCGGCGACGCGTCAATCGATGTCGTGGGACCGCTGTGTGAAACGAGCGACACGCTCGGCCGCGACAGACGGATGCCTCTGCCGAGCGTCGGCCACCTGTTCGCCGTGATGGACGCCGGCGCGTACGCGGCGGCGATGGCCTCCAACTACAACAGGCGGCTGCTTGCGCCTGAAGTCCTGGTGGAGCGGTCCGGCTGGCGCGTCATCCGGCGCCGGCAGACGATCGACGATCTGCTCGCGCTCGAGTGCATGTGAATCCCATGTCAGGCATGCTCATCGCCTTCGAAGGGCTCGACCAGAGTGGCAAAGAGACACAGGCGCAGACGCTGCGCGACGCGCTGAAAGCCGACGGGCACAAGGCGCGCTTCCTTTCGTTCCCGGATTACGGCACGTCGATCGGCGAGGAGATCGCCCGCGCATTGCAGGGGGAGCGTGAGTACACACCGGACGTCATGCAGCTCCTCTTCATTGCCAACCGTTACGAGAGAAAGCCGGACATTCAGCGGTGGCTCGAGGGCGGACTCGTGCTCCTGTGCGATCGGTACGCGGCGTCGAGCATCGCGTACGGCGAGGCGCAGGATCTGAATCCGGCGTGGCTCGCCGACGCGCAGCGGTTCCTCCCGAAACCGCAGCTGACGATCTGGCTGGACATCGATCCCGAGACGGCGGTTCGACGGAAAGCCGCAGGCCGGGACCGCTACGAGCGGGACCACGCGCTGCTGTCCCGCGTGCGTGAGAGCTACAGCCGCCAGGCGGCCGCTCCGGACTGGGTCCGGATCGACGGCGAACAGGCGAAGGATGTCGTGGCGGAGGAGATCGCTATGATCGTTCGCTCACGACTCGCGCTGCGGTAAGCGCGCGCACCTCGCGCGCCCCTGCCGCCTTGAGCGCCCGCGCGCACGCGCCCAGCGTCGCTCCTGTCGTGCTCACGTCGTCCACGAGCACGACGACACGATCCGCGATCTCCACGCGACAGCGTGCCACGACGACGAACGCGCCGCGCACGTTGGCGTGGCGCCGCGACGCCGGCAGATCCGTCTGGCTGGGCGTCGCGCGGGTCCGCGCGAGCGCGTCGCTCAGCGGAAGGCCGAGCCGTATGCCCAGATCGCGCGCCTGGTTGAAACCTCGCGTGCGCCGGCGCTTGCGATGGAGCGGCACCGGAACGGCGACGTCAGCGCCGCGAAGCAGATCGCGGCCCGCATCGGCCATGAGGCCCGCGAGCGGAGCGGCCAGAGATCGCCGCCCGTCGTACTTCAGAGCGTGAAGAATTTCCCGCAGCGCGCCGTCGTAGATCCCGGCGGCGCGTCCGCCGTCGATCGCGCCCGGCGCGCGGCGGCACCGCGCGCATCTCGAACGTTCGACGCTCGTCTGCCGCCACGACGGCAGCGGATCTCCGCATCCCTCACAGATTGGCGGCGTGATGATCGTGATCGATTGCCAGCAGGAAGGGCAGGCCGGTCCGGCCAGCGGCGACTCGAGCGGCTGCCTGCAGGCCACACAGGTCGGTGCCATCAGCACCGACAGCACGCCGTCAGCGAGCCGGCGTGCGAGCGACGGCCTCGGAAGCCCCTTCATCGACGGGGATCCGCTCGGCCTGGCCCCAGAGCCGTTCCAACCCGTAGAACTCGCGGGTCGCGGGCGTGAAGATGTGAATGATGAACGTGAAGTAGTCGAGCAGCACCCATTCGGCCCGGTCGTAGCCTTCCACGTGCGTCGGACGGAGCTTCAGCCCCTTCAACGCCTCTTCGATGCCGTCGGCGATCGCCTTCACCTGGCGATGGCTGTGCCCGGTGCAGAGCAGAAAGCGATCCGTGAACGCCGCCGACCGACGCAGGTCGAGCACGAGGAGGTCCGTCGCCTTCTTGTCCTGGGCCGCGGCGATCGCGGCCGCGATCTCTTTCGGGAGCCTGGTCCGACGTTCGGGGTTCTTCATGCAACTGACCTGCCGCTGTAAAGCTGATGACGCGTGATGTGATCTGCGACGAGAGTGGGCACCAGTCCGTTCAACGCGAGTCCGGACGCGGATCGGTGCCTGATCGTGGTTGAGGACACATCCGGCGTTGCCGCATCCACCAGCACTATCGAGGGATTCGAGAGCTCGTCCGATGCTGTCCTCATCCTTGACGCCAATGCCGGCAGCCTTCTCCGGAGCGCATCGGCCGGCAGCCCGGGCCGCGAGATCACGACGAAGTGACCGCGGTCGAGGATCGCAGGATAGTCCCGCCAGCTGTCAATTTCTGCAAACGCATCCGCCCCGGTGATGAAAAAAATCTGTAAAGGCCGATACCCGCACGCCGCGAGCCGCTCCAGCGTCTCCGACGTGTACGTCCGGCCTGGCGCCTGGAGCTCGAGGTCCGAAGCCGCAAAGCCGGGAAGTCCCTGCACGGCGAGCGCCGCCATCGCGAAGCGGTGGAACGGTGAGGCCTGCGGCTGTTGCGGCCGATGCGGCGGGGTATGGCTGGGCATCAGCAGGACGCGGTCGAGCGCGAGCGCCAGGCGCGCCGCCTCCGCCGCCGCGATATGGCCGACGTGAACAGGATCGAAAGTCCCGCCGAGCACCCCGAGGCGCTCCACTCGCGTCATTCTTCTCGCCCCGGGGCCCCTACCCCCGGGAGGCGTACGGGCACTCGCCCTGCCACTTCGCGCCACATGGCTTCGACGAGCGGGCCTATGCCTTCGCCGGTCACCGCCGAAATCGGGAAGAGCGGCAGGCCGCGCTGTTCGAGATGCGCACGGAGCGCCGACAACCGCGCGGGGTCTTCGAGGACGTCGATCTTGTTTGCCGCGACCAGGCGCGGCTTGTCCGAGAACAGCCCCTGCCGCGCGTCAGGCTCGGCGGCCCGCCCGGCAAAGAGCGCGAGCTCGCGCTCGATCACCTCGAAGTCCGCGACAGGTTCCCGATCCGATGCCGACGACATGTCGATGACGTGCACGAGGACGCGCGTGCGCTCGAGGTGGCTCAGGAACTGGTGGCCGAGTCCATGCCCGGCATGTGCGCCTTCGATGAGCCCCGGCACGTCTGCGACGACGAAGCTCCGATCGCCGCTCAGGCTGACGACCCCGAGGTTTGGCGACAGTGTCGTGAACGGATAATTGGCGATCTTCGGACGCGCCGCGGAAATGCGCGAGATGAGCGTCGACTTGCCGGCATTCGGATAGCCGACGAGCCCCACGTCGGCGAGGAGCTTCAGCCTGAGAACCAGCCGTTTGACCTCGCCCGGTTCGCCAGGCTCGTGGCGGCGCGGCGCGCGGTTGGTGGAACTGGCGAAGGCAGCGTTGCCGCGTCCGCCGCGTCCGCCTTTCGCGACGAGCACGCGCTGGTCCGGCTCTGTGAGATCGGCGAGCGTGATCAGGCCCGTGTCCGAGCCTCCGTCAGCATCGGGGCGGCTCTCGTAGACGACGGTCCCGACGGGAACGTCGAGCGTGAGATCGCGGCCGTCGCGGCCGGTCCGGTTCGATCCCTCTCCGTGCGCGCCGCGCTCGGCCTGGAACTCGGGATGAAAGCGGAAGTTGACGAGTGTATTGAGGTGAAGGCTCCCGGCGAAGTACACGGAGCCGCCGCGTCCGCCGTCCCCGCCGCTGGGACCGCCGCGGGGAACGAACTTCTCACGCCTGAAGGCGAGGCAGCCGTTGCCGCCACCGCCGGCCGCGACCCGAATCTCGACTTCGTCGACGAACAACTGATCCGCGGCTAGCCTTCGATGGGAAGCACCGAGATGACGCGCCCGCGGGCGCCGTGGTCCTCGAACCGGACTCGCCCGGCGATCTTGGCGAAGAGCGTGTCGTCTTTGCCGCGGCCGACGTTCAGACCCGGCCGGAACCGGCGGCCGCGCTGCCGCACCAGAATGGAGCCGCCCGGTACGACGTTGCCGTCGAACCGCTTCACGCCGAGGCGCTGCGAGTTGCTGTCGCGGCCGTTCCTCGAGCTGCCCTGTCCCTTTTTATGTGCCATGACTCACACCACGATCTCTTTGATTCGCACGCGCGTCAGCGTCGACCGGTGCCCTTTCGTCCGGCGGAAGCCCTTGCGGCGCTTCTTGCGGAACACCCGGATTTTCGGGCCGCGCGACTCACCGTCGATGACCGCGACGACGCGCGCGTTGGCCACGAAGGGCGATCCGGCGAGCACTTCGCCCCCATCCTTGCCGACGAGAAGCACCTGATCGATGGTCACCTGATCGCCGACCGACACACCCTCGACCCGGTCCACCGTGACGACCATCCCTGGCCCCACCTTGACCTGCCGTCCGCCGCTTTGAATGATCGCGTACACGTCGCCTACTCCTTGGATCCGAAACACACTATTTTATCACAGGCTGGCGCACGCCCGACGCCCGACCCTAAAGGTCGGGCCTGCATTTATTTCAGGAGGACGCGCGTGCCGCGGATTCTGGTGGTCGAGAGCGCCCCGAGGAACTCGGGGATGACCTGATCCATCAGCTCGAAGTAGGACGACAGCGCGGGGGTGTTCTGCTGCGACGGGTAGAGCACCTCTTTCCGATAGCTCTCGCGGTGCAGCCGCGTTCCGGTGCGCCCGTCGATGAACACGAACGTCGGGATGAGGATGAATCCCTTCCGCTCCATGTAGGTCCGCACGGGGACGACGCGTCGGCGGCCGAGCGCGTCGAAGTATTCCTGCTCGCGCTGGACGAACGCGGCGCGGCTGTGCGGCGTGAAGAGGACCGTGCCGGTGACGATCAGCGGATTCTGATATTCCTCGCCGAGCTTCTTCCAGAAGCTGACGTCCGCGAAGATCTTTTCGTACGCTTCGAGGTCCTTCTCGTTCTTGATCCTCGGCTCGTCGGAGGATGACCCCTGGCTGTTCCCGCCGTCGGCCTTCTCCGTCTTCTCGGCCGGCTTGTCGGTCTTTTCAGTCTTGTCTGTTTTTTCGACCGGCGCCACGGCCGGCAGCGGCTGCACGCCCTGCTCAGCGGCGATCTCCGCGAGCGGCAGTACGTCCGCTTCGATGACTTTCAGCTCCGACTTCGTGCGAAGCTGGCTCCTGAGCAGGCGAACCGTTTCGAGGTTCGCGTCGACGTCTTCGCTGCCGCCCGCGATGAACCCGGCGACGAGGACGCGGCTGAATGCGGACACATCGAGCTTGGCCTGGATCGGCGTCTCGATGGGGATCTCGTAGAAGCTCGTGCAGGCACTCGCGACGAGCGCCAGCGCGAGGCTAGCGATCGCTGCGGCCCTTGGCCCGGTCATTGATTTCCTTGAAGAGATCGAAGTTCTGCCGGATGAGGAGGTTTTCCGGATCGAGGCTGACCGCCTTCTCGTACGACTTGCGCGCCTCTTCGAATTGCCCCTCGTGCTCGTATGCGATCGCCAGGTTGTTCCAGGCGGCGGCATATGTCGGATCGATCTTCACCGCGCGCTCCCAGCGATACATCGCCTCTTTCCAGAGGCCGCGCTGAGCCACGCTGATGCCGAACTCGACCTGGGATTTGGCGTCGCCGCGGGCATCGGCGAACGCGGGCGCGGCTGTCGCGAGCATGAGCCCGACAAGGGCTCCCCACTTCCCGCGACCCGCCCTGACTGACATGATTCTCAGCTCACTATACCGACCGCGCGAGAACGGGTGCAAGCGCATTCAACGAGGCGTCGATGGAAGGCAGCAAGGGATGTACCACTGATGACGCCGGGAATTGCCCCGTGTTTAGAGGGTCAGGAGGCCGGATTTCGTAAAGCGTGCACGACGTTCGTCCTCGGCAGCGCCCAAAGTGTCCCCCGGCGTGGGGTGTCGCGACTGAACCAGCCGCGGCACGCCGGTTGCCAGTCCGGGACGAGATTCCCCGTCTTGTGGACCTCGCGACGTTGACTGCTTTGTCGCTGCTGGCGGGCACCGGAGAGAGCCCGCGCCGTTCCAGGCTCGCGCTCGCCGTTCGCGACACAGACCCGGCGAGACCGGAAGAACTGTTGTCGCGGCTCGCGCGGCTGTGGCACGAGGAGCCGGCGGCGCTCGCCAGTCGGCTGGCGGTGACCCGCGACGCGGCCGAGGCGGCGATCGCCAGAGGCGCCAGCTCCGGGCTGACGCCGATCGTCTGGCGCGAGGCGCCTTATCCGCCGGGGCTCGCCGCCATTTACGATCCGCCGCCGGTTCTTTGGTACCGAGGAGACGTAAGTGTTCTCGCCCGGCCGTCCATTGCTCTCGTCGGGGCGCGCGCCGCGTCGACGTATGCGCTGGATGTCGCGGAGCGGCTGGGTGAGGGTCTGGCGCGGCGAGGCTTCCCGGTCGTGAGCGGCCTGGCGAGAGGCGTGGACGGCGCGGCGCATCGCGGCGCGATCGGCGGCGGCGGGCCGACTGTTGCCGTGCTCGGTTCGGGCGCCGACGTCATCTATCCGGCGGAGCATCGGGACCTGGCCGAAGAGGTGGTTCGATCGGGTGCGATCCTGAGCGAGCATCCGCCCGGCTCCGGTCCGCGGCCGGAGCACTTTCCGCTGCGGAACCGCATCATCAGCGGCCTCTCGATGGCCATCGTCGTCATCGAGGCGTCCGAGAAGAGCGGGTCGCTCATTACCGCGAGGTCCGCGCTGGAACAGGGCCGCGAGGTCATGGCGGTCCCCGGGAACGTCCTGTCGTCGCGCAACCGCGGGTCGCACGCGCTCCTCAAAGACGGAGCAAAGCTCGTGGAGGGAGTGGACGATATTCTGGAGGGTCTGGGCGTGTGGGCTCATCCAGCCGCAGCCTCGGCCTCCAACATGTTGATACAAGAGCCTTTATTGTCTCGAATGGAGGACGGCGAGGGTTACGCCCTCGAGGATCTGGAGGCGCTGACCGGCATGCCGGCACCCGCCCTTCTCGCCCGCCTCCTGGAGCTGGAAATGGCCGGCCAGGTGGTCCGCCGCGAAGCTGGGCGTTTCATGAGGCTTGCGAAAGGATGCTAACGTAGGTTCACGGTATGCCGAAAGCGCTCGTCGTGGTCGAGTCGCCCGCAAAGGCCAAGACCATCAACAAATACCTGGGACGCGACTTCAAGGTCGTCGCGTCGATGGGTCATATCAGGGACCTGCCCAAGAGCAAGCTGGGTGTCCACGTCGACAAAGGCTTCCGCCCCGACTACGAGATCATCCCTTCCCGCAAAAAGGTGATCGCCGAGCTGAAAAGCGCCGCCAAGGACGCGAGCGAGATTTTCGTGGCGACCGACCCGGACCGCGAGGGAGAAGCCATCGGCTGGCATCTCGCCGAAGAGCTCGGCGGCCGCGGCCGGAAGATCCGCCGGCTGATGTTCAACGAGATCACGAAGAAGGCCGTTCAGGAGGCGCTCAAGCATCCTTCCGCGATCGACATGAAGATGGTCGACGCGCAGCAGGCCCGCCGCGTGCTCGACCGCCTGGTGGGCTACAAGATCAGCCCGCTGCTCTGGGAAAAGGTCCGTCGCGGTCTCAGCGCGGGCCGCGTGCAGTCGGTGACGCTCAAGCTCGTCGTCGATCGGGAGCGCGAGGTCGAGCGCTTCGTGCCGGAGGAGTACTGGAACATCCTGGCGCGGCTCGCCGGGAAGGTCCCGCCCGAGTTCGATGCCAAGCTCGTCAAGAAAGACGGGAGCGGGATCAAGGTCGGGAATCAGGCCGAGGCGGATCAGGTTCTCGCGGATCTGAACGGCGCCGACTGGATCGTGTCGTCGGTCGCGACGAAGGAGCGCAGGAGAAACGCGGCGCCGCCGTTCATCACCAGCAAGCTGCAGCAGGCCGCGCGATTCCCCGTCAAGAAGACGATGATGATCGCGCAGCAGCTCTACGAAGGGATCGATCTGCCGGGTGAGGGGTCGGTCGGCCTCATTACTTATATGCGGACCGACTCGACCCGCGTCTCCGAGCAGGCGCTGGGCGAGGTCCGTGAATACATCGGCACGCGTTTCGGGTCCGACTTCGTTCCGGAGAAGCCGAACTACTTCAGGGCGAAAGCGGACGCGCAGGACGCGCACGAAGCCATCCGGCCGACGTCGATGCAGTACGAGCCGGAAAAGGTCCGTGGGTTCCTGACGGCGGATCAGTACTCGCTCTACCGCTTGATCTGGAACAGGTTCGTCGCGTCACAGATGCCGCCGGCGGTCTTCGATGAAACGACCGTCGAGATCGAAGTCGCCGGATATCTCTTCCGCGCGAAGGGATCGGTGCCGAAGTTCCCCGGCTGGATGAGCGTCTACGAGCAGGAAAAGGACTCGGAGGCGACGGAGCCGTCCACGCCGGCGCCGGCGCAGGCCGATGCGGACGAGGATGCGGCGTCCGGGCTCCTTCCGGCGCTGTCCGAAGGGGATCGGCTCACGCTGCGCGAGCTGAAGCCCGAGCAGAAGTTCACGCAGCCGCCGCCGCGCTACACCGAGGCGACGCTCGTCAAGGCGCTCGAGGAGAACGGCATCGGCCGGCCGAGCACCTACGCGCAGATCATCACGGTGCTTCAGTCGCGCGAGTATGTGAACAAGATCGAAGGGCGGTTCAAGCCGACCAAGCTTGGCGTCATCCTCGTCGAGGAGCTGCTCAGCCCGAGCTTCGACGACATCCTCGACGTCGGCTACACGCGGGAACTCGAGGACGAGCTCGACAAGATCGAGCAGGGCGAGTTCGACTACGTCAGCCTGCTCAAGGACTTCTACAAGAAGTTCGAGAAGGATCTGAAGGGCGCGAAGAAGGCCATGCCCGACCTCAAGGTCGAGGGCAAGGCCACCGACATCGTCTGCGACAAGTGCGGGTCGCCGATGGTGATCAAGGCGGGGAGGTTCGGCCTCTTCCTCGCGTGCTCGGCGTATCCGAAGTGCGAGAACACGCGCGAGCTCGAGCCGGACGAGCAGCCGGCGGAGGATCTCGACGAGACCTGCGAGAACTGCGGCCGCCCGATGATCGTGAAGCGCGGGCGCTTCGGCCAGTTCCTGGCCTGTTCCGGATATCCGGAGTGCAAAACGACGCGCAAGCTGATCTCGACGAAGCAGGGGCTGACCGCCGCGAAGCCGGATCAAATGCTCGACGAGAAGTGCCCGAAGTGCGGGTCCAATCTCGTGCTGAAGCACGGGAGGTACGGCGAGTTCACCGCCTGCAGCAACTACCCGGACTGCAAGTACGTGAAGCAGAAGTCGACAGGTGTGCGGTGCCCCGTCGACGGCGGCGACATCGTCGAGAAGAAGTCCCGGCGCGGCCGCGCGTTCTACGGCTGCGCGAACTATCCGGACTGCGAGTTCACGCTCTGGAGCAAGCCGATCGTCGAAACCTGCCCGAAGTGCAACGCGCCGTACCTCGTAGAGAAGATCACGAAGCGGCACGGCCGCCAGGTCGTCTGCAACAACAAGGAGGGCGGCTGCGACTACGTGCGGTCAGAGGAGTTGGCAACCGCCGAAGCGTAGGCCCGACCTTCAGGTCGGGCGTGCTCGAATGACGAAAGCGTCCGATAACGCGATCCATATCATCGGCGGCGGCCTGGCCGGATCGGAGGCCGCGTGGCAGGCTGCGTCCATTGGCGTGCCGGTCGTGCTGCACGAAATGCGGCCGGTCCGTCCCACCGCGGTACACAAGACGGGCGGCCTCGCCGAGCTCGTCTGCAGCAACTCGCTGCGCGGCGACAAGCTCGATAACGCGGTCGGCCTGCTGAAAGAGGAGATGCGCCGGCTCGGCTCGCTCGTCATGCGCGCCGCCGACGCGTCGCGTGTGCCCGCCGGCGCCGCGCTTGCCGTCGATCGCGACCGCTTCTCGGCGGAGATCACGGCTGCGCTCCAAGCGCATCCGCTAGTGACGATCGTCCGCGAAGAGGTGCCGTCGCTGTGGCACCAGGCGTTGGCCTCGTTACCAGGGATCATTGCGACGGGCCCGCTCACCTCCGACTCGCTCGCCGCCGACATCGCCCGGTTCACAGGTCACGAGCACTTGTTCTTTTACGATGCCATCAGCCCGATCGTCCTCGCCGAGACGATCGACATGAACAAAGTCTATCGGGCGTCGAGGTGGGGGAGAAGTCTCGGCACGCCGGCCGATGCACGAGACGACGGCGACTATCTCAATTGCCCGATGTCGTCCGAGGAGTACCGCGTTTTCTACGAGGCGCTCGTTGCCGCCGAGAAGGCGGAGGTTCACGACTTCGATCGGACGAAGTTTTTCGAGGGATGTCTGCCGATCGAAGTGATGGCGCACCGAGGACCGGACACGCTGCGATTCGGCCCCATGAAGCCGGTCGGCCTGCCCGATCCGCGCACCGGCCGCATTCCTCACGCCGTCGTCCAGCTCCGCCAGGACAATCTGGCGGGCGACCATTTCAGCCTCGTAGGCTTCCAGACGCAGCTCAAATGGGGCGAGCAGGCGCGGGTGCTTCGGCTCATACCGGGGCTCGAACGGGCGGAGTTCGTCCGCTTCGGGATGATTCACCGGAACACGTACATCAATGCGCCAACCGTCCTGCGCGAGACGTGGCAGACGCGGGCGAGAAGCGATCTCTTCTTCGCCGGGCAGATCTCCGGCGTCGAGGGGTACGTGGAATCGGCGGCGTCCGGGCTGATCGCGGGACGCAACGCCGCGGCGCTTGCGCGCGGACTCGAGCCCTCCGCGCCGCCGCGGACGACGGCGATTGGGGCGCTCGGGTATTACGTGTCGCACGCCGATCCGCGGAACTATCAGCCCACGAACATCACGTTCGGGATCATCGAGCCGCTGGCGAACGCGCCGCGCCACAAGCACGAGCGCAACCTGGCGATCTCCGAGCGAGCGCTTGCCGAACTGCAAGCCTGGGCTGAAGAGTGGGAACCAGCGCGCCAAGCGTAGGCGAGGCGTGGCAGGCGATGGGGGTGGGGCCCCGGGGAAAGAATGAAGTCTGAGCTGGCGTCATTCCTCGAGCATCTTCGCCTGAACCGCAACGCCTCACCGCACACGGCCCGCGCCTACGAGAGCGATCTCGGTCAATTCGTCGAATATCTCGCCGCGGCGCGAGGCACACCCGCGCGCGAGCTGCGTCCTGCCGCGATCGATGCGGCGGCGGTCAGCGGCTTCCTGGTGGACCTTCACCGTCGCGGCAACTCTCGCGCGTCCGCGGCGCGGAAACTGGCATCGCTGCGGACCTTCATCAAGTACCTGCGCCGCGAAGGAATCATCGAGCAGGATCCCGCGGCGCTCGTGGGCACGCCGCGCCGCGAGCGCAAGCTCCCTCGCCACCTCGGCGAGCAGGAGATGTCGCGGCTGCTCGAGATGCCCGAGGTCTCGACGCCGTTCGGCAGGCGCGACCGCGCCATCCTCGAGCTGTTCTACGCGTCAGGGTTGCGTTTGAGCGAGCTCGTCGGCCTCGATCTGGAAGATCTCAATCTCTCGAGCAAGGTGGTGCGCGTCGTCGGCAAGGGCGGGAAGGAACGGATCGTTCCATTCAACAAGACGGCGGCCGCGGCGATTCGCGAATGGCTGGGGGACCTGGAGGCTTTTCAGGCGGAAAAGGGGACAGTCCCCTTTTTCGCGCGCACGAAAACCATGCGAGGAAAAGGGGACAGTCCCCTTTTCGTGAACTACCGCGGCGGGCGCCTCTCGACCCGCAGCGTGGATCGTCTCGTGAGGAAATACGTCGCGCAGTGCAGCACGCGCTTCGGCATCAGCCCGCACGCGCTGCGCCATTCGTTCGCGACGCATCTGCTCCAGCGCGGCGCGGACCTGCGCGCCATCCAGGAGCTGCTCGGCCACGCGCGGCTCTCGACCACACAGCGCTACACGCACGTCAACGCGACCCAGCTGATCGAGACCTATAAGAAGGCGCACCCAAGGGGGTAGGGGAATTTGGGTGCATGGGGTGCATTGGGTGCGGACCGGCAGCACCCAATGCACCCGACACACCCGACTAGACCGCTTCCGCGATCGCCGGCGGCTGCGCCGCCTGGTGCGGCAGCGCGCGGCGGCCGCGGGCGAAGTCGATCCCCAGCGTCTTGATCTTGTAGTTCATCACGCGCGGGCTGATCGACAGCAACTCGGCCGCGTCCTTCTGCACCCAGTTCGACATCTTGAGTGCTTCGATGACGGCCTGCCGCTCGATCTCCTCGAGCGCGATGCCCGTCGGCGGAATCTTGACGACCGGCGTCGGATCGCCCGCCGGGCCGGACGTGGACAGCTCGCCGAGCCGCAGATCCGCGCTCGACACCTGCGGACCCTCGGTCAGGAGAACCGCCCGTTCGATCGCGTTCTCGAGCTCGCGGATGTTGCCCGGCCAGTTGTAGCGCATCAGCAGCTTGAGCGCGTCCGGCGTGAGGCCGTCGAGCTTCTTCTTCAGCTCGCCGGCGAACCGCCGCAGGAAGAACGTCGCGAGCGCCGCGATGTCTTCCTTGCGCTCTCTGAGCGCCGGCATGTCGATCGAGACGACGTTGAGCCGGTAGTAGAGGTCCTCGCGGAACTGGGCGTTGGCCACCATCTGCGGCAGGCTGCGATTGGTGGCGGCGATTACGCGGACGTCCACCCGGAGCGTCCGCGTCCCCCCGAGCCGCTCGAACTCGTGTTCCTGGAGCACGCGCAGAATCTTCGCCTGCGTGTTCGGGCTCATGTCCCCGATCTCGTCGAGGAAGAGCGTGCCGCCGTCGGCCTGCTCGAACCGCCCGACG
>DATAFJ010000273.1:0-7799 GCA_036257535.1 Vicinamibacterales bacterium
CATGATCGACCGCGCGTCCGGCGGGCGGTTCCCGTTTGTCGCCCTCTCCCCCACCGTTGCGATGATCGCGTGGTACGGAGGCCTCGCCCCGGCAATCGTCGCCATCCTGATCGGCGCGCTCGCCACCGACTACTACGTCATCGTCCCCGGATCGATCCTGCGCTTCGAGAGTACCGCGCAGGGGCTCGCGCTGCTGACGTTCGTGGCGGGCTGGATCTGCGTGACGGCTCTTGCCAGCCAGGTCTACCGGCGGATGCGGCACGAAGTTCACCGGCGCAACGGCGCCGAACGCGCGGCCGCGCAGGCACATCGGCTGGCGCAGCTGACCGCGGCGCTGAGTCAGGCGCGCAACCCGACGTCGGCCGTCGAATCGGCGCTTCAGGAGCCGCTGCATGCGCTGAAGGCCGACGCGGGAATGCTGCTCGTCGTCAGCAGCGACGGCGAGTCCGCCGAGATCGCCCGCTCCATCGGTTACCCGAACGAGCCGGAAGAAGGCTGGCCGAAGGTGTCGCTGCTCACGAAGTCGCCCGTGTCGGACGCAGTGCGCCGGCGAGCGCCCGTGATTCTCGATACAGACGATGCCCGGCTGGCCGAGTACGCGGGAACGTTCGAGGCGGCGGACGGGCCGGCCACCAGCGATTTCCAGGCGACGCTCGCGATCCCGCTCGTCGCGCGCGGACGGGCGATCGCGGTCGTCAGGCTCGACTTCCGATCGCCGCGAACGTTTACGTCGGACGACCGCGAGCTGCTCTTCGCGCTGGGACCTCGCGCGGCGCTGGCGCTCGACAGGACGTGGCGATACGAAGCGGCCCAGCGGGCCCGGATTGAAGCCGAGAGCCTGCGCACGCGCGCCGACCAGGAGTTGAACGAGCGCCAGAAGATCGAGCAGGCGCTGCGCGCCAGCGAGTCGCGCTACCGGGGTCTCGCCGCGCGCACCAGCAGGCTCCACGGCCTGACGGCAGCCCTGTCCGAAGCGGTCACGCTGGACGCCGTCGCCCGCGCCGTCGTCCACCAGGGACGCATCGTCGTCGGCGCCACGACCGGCGACGTGACGCTGCTCGTCGAGAACGGGACACAGTTCGAAACCCTTTACGCGGAAGAGTACCCGCCGCGGGCTCCCGAGGCGCGGCGCTTCCCCGTGGAGCCGGGCCACTGTTCGACCGAGGCGGTCCAGACGAAGAAGCCTGTCTACGTCGGCTCGTTCGAGGAGCTGCAGGAGCGGTACTGGCGCTCCGCATCGCATGCCGCCGACGGTGGCTACGACTCGTCTGCATGCCTTCCGCTCATGTCCGAAGGGAACGTCATCGGGGTGCTTGCGTTTCACTTCACCGTGCCGGTGAATTTCGACGACGAGTATCGGGCGCTGCTCGAGTCGGTCGCCCAGCATTGCGCGCAGGCGCTGGACCGCGCCCGGCTGTACGAGTCGGCGCAGAAGGCACGCGCGGAGGCCGAAGCGGCCAATCGCCTCAAGGACGACTTCCTCTCGATCGTTTCGCACGAGCTGCGGACGCCGCTCAACGCCATGCTCGGCTGGGCGTGGATGCTGCGCAAGGGGTCGCTCGAGGCGCCGGTCGCCGAGCGCGCGGTCCAGTCGATTCACGACAATGCGACGCGCCAGGCCCGGCTGATCGACGAGTTGCTCGACTTCTCCCGCATCGTGGCAGGCCGCGCCACGCTTGATCTCGACAACGTAGATCTCTCCGAGGTGATTCGCGGCGTCGTCGAATCCGTGCTTCCGGTTGCGACCGCGAACGGCCTCGAGATCAGGGTCGCCGCGCTGCCCGCCGCGGTCGTCATGGGGGACATCCGGCGGCTCGAGCAGGTGTTCTTCAACCTGATCGGCAACGCCCTCAAGTTCACGCCGTCCGGCGGCCGGGTCACGATTGAAGCGTCGACGACCGACGGGGCGGTCGCGATCAGGGTGATCGACACCGGCATCGGCATCGAACCCGATTTCCTGCCGCACGTGTTCGATCGCTTCCGGCAGGCGGATACGACGACGACGAGGCAGCACGGCGGGCTCGGCCTCGGGTTGTCGATCGCGAAGCAGCTCGTCGAAGCGCACAAGGGAGCGGTGGCGGTCGAAAGTGAAGGAAGGGGTCAGGGCTCGACGTTTGTCGTCCGTCTCCCACTCGCGGCGCAGCAACCGCTCGTCGACATCGATCGGAGCCGTCGCGTTGCCGCGGCGGCGCCTCGTCTGGATGGAATCCGTGTGCTCGTCGTCGACGACGAGGCCGACGCGCGAGATGTGATGGCACACGCGCTCGAGGCGTGCGGCGCCCGCGTGACGCTCGCCGCGACGGCGGCCGACGCACTCGACATCCTCGTGCGGAACGAGATCGACGTTCTGCTCGCCGACATCGCCATGCCGGAAGAGGACGGTTACTCGCTCATCAGGAAAATCCGCGCGTTCGACACCGGGCGCATCGCGTCGATTCCAGCCGCCGCCGTCACGGCGCACGCGCGCGATGAAGAGCGCCAGCAGGCGATCGAAGCGGGGTTCCACGTCCACGTCGCGAAGCCTGTGGAACCGGCGCAGCTGGCGAAGACCGTCGAGATCCTGGTACGAGGCAGCTCAGTCGTTCATTAGAGGTTAAAGGGCGGACGTACACGCCCTGCACTTCTTCGCTTCCTTGGGCACCGTCTCCAGGCAGAACTGGCACGTCTTAGTCGGCGCGTCCGGCGCCGGCTTCAAAATGTACCGGACGATCATAAACACCGCTAACGCCACGATCACAAAGTCGATCAAGGTGCCGACGAACGTGCCGTAGTTGATCGCGTTCACCACAGGCTTCCCGTCGGGCCCGACCGACTCCGACAACACCAGCTTGGCGGCGCGCCATTCGCCGCTCGGCAGGATCAGGCTGATGAGCGGCATGATCAGGTCAGCCACGATTGAAGTGACGACCTTGCCGATGGCGGCACCGATGATGACGCCCACCGCCAGAGCCAGGGCGTTCTGCTTCAACAGAAACTCCCGGAACGCGCGTGGCATACCTACCTCCGCGGCCGATGATACGCCGAAGCCGTTCACGTCGAGCGAAGAGGCTTTTACGGCGGGGGCAGGCGTACGGATCTTCCTCACGGACGCGCTCTATATCGCGCCGGAGTTCCGGGGCGGCTGGGAGCCGCATTTCCGGGCGTCGGTTGGCGTGGGCTACTCCCGCCGGGCTTGGGCCTGGGGCTTAGGGCCTCGGGCTTGGGCATTCGGCATCAGGCATGAGGCATTTGTCGATTTATCCCTCCCTCATTCGTCTTTAGGCCCGAATGGGAGGTTCACATGCGACATCTCGTCAAGTGCCTGGCGGCGGTCGTCCTTCTGACTACGCCCGGGTCCGTGTGGGGAAACGGTCCTGATGCGAGGGCCGCGTTCGAGCGCCTGAAGCAACTCGCGGGCGCGTGGTTGGCGACCGCCGGTGACGGCAAGGGGGCCGCGACCAGCTTCGAAATCATCGGCGGCGGATCCACAATCGTCGAGAAGTACCGCGACCCCAGGGTGGGGCCGGGCAACGAGATGGTCACCATGTATCATCTCGACGGCGCCCGCCTGCTGCTGACCCACTACTGCATGGCGAAGAATCAGCCGCGCATGCAGTTGGCGTTCTTCGACCCTGCTACCGGTGAGCTTCGATTCGAGTTCCTGGACGCCACGAACCTTGCGTCGCCCGGCGCGGGTCACATGCACAGCGCACGGTATACGCTGGAGAACCCGGACCGCTTCACGACGGTGTGGGACTTCGTCAAGGATGGCAAGGTGGCGTACAGCGAGACGCAGCACTTCACCCGCTCCCGCTGAAAACCGTGGCACGAGGCTTCAGCCTCGTCTGGAGTAGACGATGCCCGACTACATGCTGCTTCTTCGAGACAACAAACCTGAATTCCTGAAGCTCAGCCCCGACGAGATTCAACGCGTCATCCAGAAATACATCGCCTGGGGGGACAGCCTGCGCCGCCGCGGGCTGCTCGTCGGAAACAACAAGCTCACCGACGGCGCCGCGAGAGTCATGCGGCGCGAAGGCGGACGTATCCGGGTGACCGATGGCCCGTACGCCGAGGCCAAGGAAGTCCTCGGCGGCTACTACACGATCAGGGCTGACAGCTACGAGCAGGCGATCGAGCACTGCCAGGACTGTCCGCATCTCGAGTTCGGATCCATCGAGATCCGCGAAGTGGAGATCGTCCCTGGCGGCTGACGTGTCGCAATGACAGGACCCGGCGTCGACGCGCTGGTCGAACACCTGTTCCGCAAGCGCGCGGGCCAGATGGTGGCCTGCCTGACGCGCGCCTTCGGGCCCGCGCAGGTGGACCTGGCAGAAGAGGTCGTGCAGGAGGCGCTCGTCAAGGCGCTGCAGCACTGGCCGCATCACGGCGTTCCCGACAACCCCGGCGCGTGGCTGATCAGCGTGGCGCGGAACTCGGCGCTCGATGCGCTGCGTCGCGGCGCGGCATTTCGCGAACGCGAAGGCGCGGTTCTCGCCGAGATACAGCGCGCGAACGACGCCGGGCTGTCCGAGGACGCGCTCGATCGTGCCTTCGAAGACGACGAGCTCCAGATGCTGTTGCTGTGCTGCGACCCGTCGCTTTCGCCGGACGCGAGCGTGGCGCTCGCGCTGAAGACGGTCGGCGGCTTCAGCGTCGCCGAGATCTCGCGCGCCTTTCTCGCCGAACCCTCCGCGATCGCACAGCGGCTGGTGCGCGCGAAGCGCCAGCTTCGCGAGGCGGGCGTCAGGTTCGAGATGGAAGCTGGTGGAACGGACTCGAAGCGCCTCGACGCAACACTGGAAGCGCTGTACCTGATGTTCAACGAGGGCTACACGGCACACGGCGGCGAGTGCCTCGTCCGCGCCGACGTCTGTCTCGAGGCGCTCCGGCTGACGCGCCTGCTCGCGTCGAATCCTCGTACGGCATCGCCTCGCGCCGATGCCCTGGCCGCCCTGATGGCCTTTCACGCGGCACGCCTTCCTGCGCGCGTAGACGACGCCGGCGATCTCATCGTCCTGGGTGAGCAGGATCGCGGGAAGTGGGCTCGCCGTCTGCTCGCGATCGGGTTCGAGCACCTGGATCGGGGCGCCCGCGGCGACGAGATGACCGTCTACCACGTGCAGGCCGCCATCGCCGCCGTCCACGCGCGATCCGCCGTCGTTCCAGTCAAGGAGTCGGATGGCGCTGATACCGCGTGGTTGGAGATCCTCGCCTTGTACGATCAACTCTGTGCGATGACGCCCTCGCCTGTCGCTGCGCTCAACCGGGCGGTCGCGGTCGCGCGCGTCAACGGACCGGCAGCCGGCCTCGCCGCGATCGATGCGATCGAGACGGCCGACGCGCTCGACAACTACTACTTACTGCCCGCCGTCCAGGGTCAGCTCTGGGCGGAGCTTGGCGATACGGCGCGCGCGGCGGACGCGTTTCGAGAGGCGCTCACCAAGCCGTGCAGCGAGCCGGAGCGGCGGTTCATTCAACGGAAGCTGGACAACATTTAGAATTTCCTACACTCCAGATCCGGATCGACTGGATAGCCCTTTATGCGCAGCGTGAACTTGTATTTCTTTTTCTCAAAGAGCCCTATGTCAATCACGATCGGCCCGGTCTCATGCTGAGTGTTTTCGCTCGTCGGCAGTCTCAACACGTTCGGATCGAACGGAAAAGCATTCCCTTCTTCTCCCTTCAGGCCGGCGAGGCGGAAGCTTTTTTCAGAGGACCTGAATACTGCGGATTCAGCTGGGTTCTTCTTGAGTTTTATCAGTGTTTTCGGGTGGTCGCCGCCACCGTGTAGGGAGAATTCCTTGTCCACGCAGGAAAAGGGAATCCGAGGTCGGCTCAACTCACCGGTGAGCAGCTCTTCGGGTACCAGTACATCCACTGGCTCGAACTTCGTGGGCGCCCCATCGCCGAGGCCAGACACTGCCTTGACCGCAGTCGGCGGCAGCGTGCCATTCAGACACGCTTCGCCCAGCTCGTGTAATGGCGCGACGTAAACCCAAACAGTTTTCCTAGGGCCCCATGTTCTCGGGTCCTTCGTATCGACTCCCATCTTGGCACAGCCCAGAGTCAACGCAGCCAGCATCAACGCCACGGCTCTTGTTCGAGTCACAGTACCCTCCGTTCACTGTGGTTCACGCCCGGGGAATCTGGGGTCGGTCCGGAGCGGGTCGAGATCGATCCAGGCCGTGATTTCCACGCGTGGAAGACCCGCGTGAATCGCCTCCTGCAACAGTTTCAGGGCACGCGCCGATTCGCCCGCCTGCGCCAGTGTCATCGCCGCAAAGTGCCATTCGTGCGGCCCGGCCAGGTGGGCCTGGTCCAGCATGGCGATCGCTTCACTCGACTTACCGAGCTTCACCAGGAATTCAGCGACGTGCATCTGAACTTCCGCGTTGAGCGGATTGACGTGGAGTTCTTTGCGTCCCGAGGCGAGCGCTTCCTCGTACAGCTGCCGCGCGCGCTCTCGATCGCCCGTCCAGTACACGGCGCGCGCGAGATTTCCGACGCGGCGAAAATCGGGCGCCAGCGCCTGGGCCATCTCCAGCCGGCCGACCGCCTCGCCAAACCGGCGCAGCCGGTACTCGGTCATCCCCCAGTTCGCATACGCAGAGGCGGTCGGCCCGATGGCAAGCGACCGCCGGCATGATTCGATCGCGTCCTGGTACGCGCCGGACTGCGCGAGCGCACCGCACAGCACGGCATGGGCCCGGGCGTTGTCGGGCGCGAGCGCCACGGCCTCGCGATACTGGACGATCGCCTCGTCAAATCGCGCTCGCGACCGGTAGAAGCTTCCAAGCCAGCTGCGACCGAGCCAGTAGTGCGGCCGCAGATCGACAGCGCGGATGAACGTCCGCTCCGCTTCCTCGTAGCGTCCCATCCGCTCGTGCGCGTCGGCGAGCCCGCGATAGGCGGCATCCGACTCCGGTGCGATCTCCGCCGCGCGCGTGAACGATTCGATCGCTTTCGCATGCTCGCCGACGCCGGCGTGGACCGTTCCAAGGCACACGTGCGCCTCCGCCAGGTTGACGTCGGCGGCGAGCGCCTGGACGCACGCGTCGCGCGCCTGCGGGACCCAGGCGGGATCGCGCGTGGCAGCGAACTTCAGCCACAGAGCCGAGCCGAGTCCGGCGAGCGCCGGCGCGTGCCTCGGATCGATCTGCAGGGCCCGGCGGAAAAGGCCGATCGCGATGTCGACGTTCGCGGACTGGTGATACTCCTGCAGGTATCCGCGGCCGCTCACGACGAAATCCTCGGCCTGAGCCTGCGTCGTCGCGCGCCGCGCCTGAACCGTCATCGAGGCGCGCCCGAGGTGCCGCGAGAGCGCGGCGAGCGCCCACTCAGCCACCTGATCCTGGCTCGTGAATCCATCCCCCACGTCGGCGACGAACGCGATCGCATCCACCTGCGAGCCGGTCGACGTATCCACGAGCGCGTAGTTGATTCCGCGCGAACGGCCGAGCTGCTGCACGCTTCCCTCGAACGCCAGTCCCGCGCCGAGCTGCTGTCGCGCGGCGCTCGCGCTCGTGATGCGCTGCACTCGAATCTCGCTCGCCGGCGTCACCTGCAGCCGGTGCTCCGTCGTCAGGCTCGCAAGCTTCGACGTCAGCATGGCCGCGAGCCCGTCGCAGTACGCGCGATCCTCTTCGACGCCGGCAATCATTCGACATGGCAGCACGACGATGTGAGGCGCGTTTGATGCGGACGGACGGGCGTAGGCGAACCGGCGCGCGAGGCCGGCGACGGCAACGATCGTGATGGTGGCGGCGATGAACCAGACGAGCGCGAGCCGCCGGTTCTGCTGAACCGGTTCGCGGCGC
>DATAFJ010000002.1:0-8149 GCA_036257535.1 Vicinamibacterales bacterium
ACCGCAACGGCGAGTGCGACTGGCACCAAAGCGACGCCGACGAGAGGCGCCGCATGCCCGAGCGCGAGGACGACGGCGAGCGCTTCGGCGGCGTGGCCGCTCGGAAAGGTGTTGCGCTCGTGGCTGAAGCGGCCGAGGACGAGGACGTTCAACCGCCGGACGAGCGAACGGCTATCGCGCGGCACTCCCTCGATCGCGCGCGGCGTCCGCGTCTGCGCCCACGGCATGCACGCGAAACAGACGAGGTCCGCGGTCAGGACGATGCGCCAGTAATGATCCGCCTCGCTCAGTCCGCCCCACACGTACGCGGCGAGCGCGCCGAAGACAACCAGTGCTGATACGGACAGGTAGCTGAACTCGACGAACTCGACGAGGAGCAGGGGGAGGCGCTCGGACCAGCGTGTGGCGCCGAGCGACGCGTCGAGCGCCGCCAGGCGGCGCTCCAGGCGCGGCATCGGCGCGACGTACAGAAGACCGGACAGATAGTAGCCGCCGAGGAGATACGCGCCCGCCGGCAGGATCCAGTACCGCAGCGCGAAGTCTTCGCGCCACGCCGCGGTCGGCGACCAGATTGCGAGACCCGCGATGACGATCGCCCCGGCCACGATCGCGGCGCGACGGCGGGCCGGCAGGCCCGGGAGAACGCATGCGACGGCGGCGACGTAAGCGCAATACACGACCGCCGCCCACTCGAAGCCGCGCACCGCGCGAGGGTATCATCTGCATGTGACGGACCTGAGCGCCCGCGGCCAGCGCGAGCGGCCGGAGGGAAGTCCTGGGCCGCAGGCCCGGACCCGCGGGCGCGTGCGAGCGGGGGTGGGGCCCCGCGAGCATGGCACATAACGACCGGGTGGCGCGCCTCTCGAGCGCGTGGATCGAGGCGAGCGGACGATTCATCGCACGGATCGAGAGCGCCGGCGATGCCGCTGCGGCCGCGTCGCCGGCAGGTGGCTGGAACGCCGCGCAGATCGCCTGGCACGTCGCCGTCGTCAACGATCGATTCGCGAAGATCATCGGCGAAGGACAGGGTGCGGCGCTGGCAGGCAGTGAATTCGTTGAGCGGGGATGGCGCGACGTCGTCGCGGCGATGCCGCCCCGGCGCCAGGCGCCGCCCTGGGCCCAGCCTCCCGACGCGGTCGATCCGGCCGACGCCCTTCGGCGGCTGCGCGACTCGTCCGAAAAGTTGACTGCGGCAATCGCGGCGCTCACGCCGGAGCGCGGTGCGATGTGTATCCGCGCCGATTTCACCGGAAGCATCTCGGCAACCATCTCGGTTTATCAGGCGGCCGAATGGGCGACCGCGCACGTCGTCCTGCACAACCGGCAGGCCAAGCGCGCGCTGGGCGAAGGATAACCGCCGTGGGATCGCTCGCCCGTGACGTTCGATTCGCGCTGCGCCTCCTCGCGGCGCGGCCCGGCTGGACGCTTGCGTCGGTCCTCTGCCTCGCCATCGCAACCGCGGCCAACACGTCCGCCTTCAGCATCGTCAATGCGCTGATCCTGCGCCCGCTGCCGTTCGAGGAGCCCGACCGCCTCGTCATGGTCGCGCTCCAGGACGCGGATCGCGGCGGCCCGCGGCCGTTCTCGCTCGCCGAGTACCGCGAGCTCGCGCCTCGCGCGCAGGGTTTCGTGGCGCTCGTCGCCCGCACGTTTCTCCCGGTCGGCCTGTCGCTCGGAGACGCCGCGCAGATGGTCGAGGCGGAGTTCGTCAGCGGCAATTACTTCGACGCGCTGAAGGTGATGCCTGCGGCCGGCCGGTTCTTTCGTCCTGAGGTCGATCGCCCCGACGCGCCGGCGGAAGCGGTGATCAGCCACTCGCTGTGGCTGCGCCGCTTCGGCGGCGACCCTTCGAGCGTCGGCCGCATCGCGCGCGTGAACGGCCGCCCGGTTGCCATCGTCGGTGTTGCGCCGATCGGGTTCGTGGGCGCAACGAGGCTCGTCGCGGCCGACATCTGGATCCCCGCCGCCCGCTACGCCCTGACGGCGGGTTCAGAGGATGCGGCGCGCGTGCCGATCTTCGGCGCGATGGGCCGACTCGCTCCGCGTGTCACGCGCGAGGAGGCGCGGTCGAGGCTAGACGCCGCCGCGGCAGCCGTCTGGCCGGCGTCCGGCGCGAAGAGACCGCCCGCGACGATCGTCCATCCGGCAACCGGGTTCGGCGTACCGCCCGCGCTCCGGCAGACAGTGGGCGGCGGCTCGGCTCTCATCTTCGGCCTGATGGCGCTGCTGATGGCCGTGGCCGCGGCGAACGTGGCGGCGCTCGTGCTCGCGCGCACGTCGGGCCGGCGGCTCGAGATCGGCATGCGGCTGGCGCTCGGCGCGCGGCGGTCCAGGATTGCCGCGCAGATGCTGGCCGAGAGCGCGCTGATCGCGATCGCGGGCGCCGCGGCAGGATGGGTCCTCGCATCCTGGGTCACGCGCGTCGTCGCGGCGACGTCGGGCACGCCGTTCGACTACGTCGTCTATGCGGTGGACATCAGGCCGGATGTCCGGACGTTCGTCTACACCGCTGCCGCCGCGCTCGTCACGACTGTCGTGGTCGCCCTCGCACCCGTCTGGCACGCGGGACGAATCGATCTGATCGAAGTGCTGCGGAAGTCGGCGTCGGGCGGAAGGGCAACCGGCGGTTCGCGAACGCTGGGTGCCCTGGTGGTGGCGCAGATCGCGGCCTCGACCGCGCTTCTCGTCGGCTGCGGCGTCCTCGTGCGCGCCTACGCCGACGCGCAGAACATCGGCGGCGGCTTCGACACGCGCCACCTGGTCGTCGGGTCGATCGACATGGCGCAGGCCGGCGCCACGATCGATCACGGCCGCCGGCTGTTCGACGAGCTGACGACGCGCGTCGCCGCCGTGCCGGGCGTATCAGCGGTGGGCCTCGCGCGCTCGATGCCGGTCGGCCGGAGCAAGCCGACGGTTCGAATCTCTCCTATCGACACTCCGTCCCAGCCCTCCACGGTCGGATGGGACGTTGTCACCGCGGAATGCTTCCGCGCGCTGGCGGTTTCAGTCGTGCAGGGCCGCGGGTTTGCGGCGCGCGAGCCGGTCCGCCCTCTCGTGGCGGTCGTGAACGAGGCCATGGCGAGGCGGTTGAGGCCTGAAGGCCCGCCGCTCGGCGCGCGATTCCGAATCGACAATCCGGCGTCCGAGACGCTCGAGGTCATCGGCGTGGTTCGCGATGCCGCGACCGCGGGCGAGGAGCCGCAGCCGGTCTTCTACCGGCCGTTCTCACAGATGTATCTGCCGCAGATGACGGTGATCGTGCGGACGGCGGACGACGGGGTGCCGGTGGATGCGGTGAGACGCGCGATTCAGGCGTCGAGCGCCGACCTCGTGGTGCAGGGGCTCCGCACGCTCGACGAGCAGATCGACGTCGCCGTCGCGCCGCGCAGGCGATCCGCCGCGGCGGTGGCGATCCTGAGCCTGGTCGGTCTCGTTCTCAGTTGCCTTGGCCTGTACGGCGTGGTGTCCTACGGCGTCGGCCAGCGGGCGCGCGAGTTCGGCATCCGGCTGGCGCTCGGCGCGCGCGCCGCCGACGTGCGATGGATGGTCCTGCGCCAGGGGTTTCGCATGACGGCCGCGGGGGTCCTCGGCGGGCTCGCGCTGTCGGTTCTCGTGACGCGCGTGCTGAAAACGTTTCTGCCCGGAGTGGCTGGAAGCGAGCCGCTCCTCGTGTTCGCGGTCTCGCTCGTGCTCGCGGGCGCGAGCCTGGCTGCGCTGTACGTGCCGGCGCGGGGTGCGACGCGGGTGGACCCCGCGTCGACCCTGCGCGGCGAGTAGAGTCGGCGTTTCTAGAAGCTGCTCTTGTCGGTTATCTGAACGATCCGCTCGAACTCCTCGCGTGATGCCGGCGGCCGCGGTGATCGTCAGGAGAATCGCGAGCATGCACCTGGGTCGCGTCATGCGGAGTCCTCGCATGAAACGCTTCGTCGCCACGCCCGGAGCTGGACCGTTTTGGACCGTCCAGCTGCCAACTGACGGCAAGAATATCGATTCCGCTGTTTGGCCGCGTCGGCGATGGCGCGCGCTCGTACGACCTCATGGATCGGCGTCAGGTCGGGGCTCGCCAGCACGATGAGGCCGGTTGCTTTGACATCGCGTAGTGCGTTCGAGCCGCTTCAGCCCGGCGCGTGAGGCAATCTGACCTCGAACAAAAAGTAGGAGGGAGCGGGGCGGCTCATCGGAAACAGCTGGGTGTCTGCATCCTCACCGCGCAGGACCAGAACGGCGCCACGTGCTCGAAGGGAGGCGAGCACCCAATTCGAGGGCGGACCGTATACGAGAAACGTCGAATGACGGGCGGTGAACGCGTCGAAATCTTCGAGCTGCAGCGGAAACCGCTTCGCCATGGCGCGGAACGACCGGCTAGAAGTGTCCATTGCGCCGGCAGGGGTCGATGCTTCACCCGGTCGCGTCAGCGTTATCAGGCGTCGCTGCAGCGCGGGCTCCGCGTAGTAGGTTGCAACGAGATACACGTGCGGATTCGCGATCACGATCGGCCACGTGCCGTTCGCCGGCTCGAACAACCGTGGATACATAGACCGCAGCTCGGGACTTTCGTGCGCGAGCCAGCGGGCGGACAGCGCCTGTCTGGCGCCGAACCAGAGGAAGAGTACGCTGGCAAGCGTCACCAGGATCCGTTGCCCGTACGGCGAAAGCTCCGCGATCGTGAACGGCACCAGGATGCTCAAGCCGAGCGTCCAGGGCAGGTAGTACCGGGGTTCGAGCGCGTTCGTCCAGCCCCAGGCCAGCGCGAACGCGAAGACCGGCAGCAGCGTCAGCGCAGCCGCGAGGACCCCTTCGTGCGCGGTGCCGGACCGATCCCGGGCATCCTCTCTGCGTCCCGACCTGAATGCGAGAGTCCCGGCGGCAAGGAGCGTCAGCAGGAACGGCACAGCCAATTCGGACGCCGTCGACTCGTACGAGTTGAGGACTGTCCGCAGCCTCGGCGGCGCGAAATGGCCGGCGGAGTACTGACCCACCGACGCGATCAGCGGGAGAAACAGGATCAGCGGCAGAAGCGAACCGCAGACACTCAGCCAGAGCGGCCAGTCCGGCTGACGAGTGCGCAAGAATCTTGCGAGTTCAGCGAGGCCGATGGGAATAAACAGCAGCACGGCGTAGTAGTGACAGGCGAGTGCGGCGGCCAGGCTCGCGAACAATCCGGCGAGCCAGGCGCGCCGCTGGACCGCGCTGACGGCCGACTGCCAGCAGACGATCGCCGCACCGGCAAATCCGAGCACTGGTCCATACGGGCGCGCTTCGTACGCATAGAGATAGGCGTCGCCGCAGAGGAGGAGCAGCATCGCGCACAGGCCGGCTGGAGCGCCGTACCGCCGTCGGACGAAGACCCCTGCGCAGACGGCCGCCAGAAACACGCCGATCAGAGCGGGCATCCGCGTGCCGAGCAATCCCGACCCGAAGATCGCATGGCTGATTCGGGTCAGCAGGTGGAATCCGGGAGGGCTGAGATCAAGGCCTTCGCGGAGCGCGGCCCAGACATCGTCACGTGGGAGCGCCGCCATGACGGCTGTGAAGATCTCGTCGTGCCAGAACAGCTTCTGGTGCGCCCTTCCCAGAGTGCCGGCCACGAAGAGCACGCCAGCGAGCGAGACGATGAATGAGTCGCGAACAAGCGTCCTGGGGACAGACATAGGCACAGCCTGGCGAGCCTCATGCACTGATGCAATACGGACGCCGGCACTGACAGTCAGGAGCTAGATGATAGACCGGTCTCTAGAAGCTGCTCTTGTCGGTCATCTGAACGATCCGCTCGAACTCCTCGCGTGATGCCGGCGGGCCGTGGACGCCCGCCACGCGCTCGAAGTCGATGCCGAGCTCGCGAAGACGCCGCGCGAAGTGCACTGTCGTGGCGTTCCCCGCCTGGACGCGGCCGTCCGCCGGGCGGTTCAGAAGATCTCCCTGGAAGACGATCTTCGCCTGCGGCACGTACGCGATCAGCATCTCGTTCGCGTGCGGCCCGCGGCCGATGTCGATGAGCTCGACCGTCGTCTGTCCGTCCGAAAAGCTCCTGCGGCCGCTGACGGTCTCGATGCGCGGCTTGTCGATCGGCCGGTCGCCGAAGAGCGTCGAGCGCCGCCGCGCCATGTGCTCGAAATAGGCGACGTTGCCGGGCGTGGTTACGAACGTCAGCCCCTGCGCCATGTAGAAACGCGCGCCGCCCGCATGGTCGTCGTGATGGTGAGTGGCTGCGACGAACCGTACCGGCTTGCCCGGCAGCGCCTCGCGGGCCGTTCGCAGCACCTCGCCCGAGACGTCATCGTTCGACGGCGCCTCGACGAGCACAGCGTGGTCGGCGAGCTCGACGAGGAGCGTGTTGTAACCCGACGCCGCGCGGATCATGCGGACGTGCGGCGCGAGGAGCGTGACGCGCTCTGCCGTCGAGTCGGTCGACAACGGCTCGAAGCCCGACGGACGCTCGAACGCCGCCGCCAGAACCGCGTCGGCCTGGTTGACGGTGAACTCCGAGTGGCGGACGTCGAGCGTGGCCTCACCGGCGGTTTCGGCGATGCGACGGAGCGGCATCAGCAGCGACCCGGCCGGCTGATACTCCGGGAAGAGGTCGGCGGCGATCGTGTCGCCGGCGGTGGGGTCGGCGGCGACCCATTCGGCCCGCGTCAGCGTGCGCGCCTTCTGATCGATGATCAGATTGATCGTGCGTCCGTCGGGCGACGCGTAGGTGATGTCGTCATGCGGCTTGCCGCCGATGTCGCGCGTGCCGGCGAAGCGGAGCGAGCGCGCGCGGTCGAGCGCCGCCGCGAGGTAGGCGTGCGGCAGCCGCCGCAGGCGCGGGTCGAGCGGCGCGGGCGTGGCGCTGGTGGAGGTGGACGAGCGCTTGCGCAGCAGGTCGATGTTCGCGGCGTCGCGGCCGACGAGCAGGAACCGGTTGTCCCAGGCAAACCCGCCCGGGAAGCTCCCCGCGTCGTCAATCCGCAGCCGGGCGCCGGCCCTGTCGAAGATCACGTAGCCCTTCGTGGGCGTGCGGTCATACGGCGGCTCGGTCCGGGCGCTCTGGTTGCGATGGATCAGATCGCCTTCATAGCGGAAGGCGACGTTCTGCAGGCCGTCGATGCCGGACGGGCCGTACATCGCGGCGACGGCGGCGTCGAGGACGACGCGCGCGCGTTCGTACGACCGTACGGCTGCCGGGTCGATCTGCGGCTGTGCGATCGGCGCGGCGGCCGCGGTAATCGTGAGGAGAATCGCGAGTGTGACCCTGGCTCGTGTCATCGAGTTCCTCGCCTGTTCGTTCAGTATAGGACGCCGCGAAGACCGATTCCGGCGGCGGGACCAGCTGTGTGACGTGCGCCGGCTTATTCCCGGACTCGTCGTCTAGGAGGCCTGCCGCGATCAGCGGGCCGTCCGCGGAGGATCCGGGCGCGCGCCAAGGAGTTGTCTGAGCTTTGCTTTCCGCAGGGCATCAAGAGGCGTCTTCGTCACTCCGTCGAGCCAGCGTTGCAGCTGCTGAATCGAAAGCACATGCGTCGTCGCCGGCTCCCGTACAGCGATCTCGAGCTTGGTCGCAGGCCCGAGGCCCTCGATCCAGCCGTCCTTTTTGAGCAACGCGACTCCGACCGCCGCAGCCTCGTAGAGCGACTCAGCCTGGATCTCAACGCTATGGATGATCCCGCTAGGACCCCGGAAGCTGACGGTGCAGGACCGAACTCCCACGGCCATGCAAACTACCACATTCGTGTTTTCTTCGCTTGCTCAGTTCGGGCGGGCGCAACAACCATCCGTTACCCGGCAGACAAGGCTCCCGGCTGGATGATCTGTTGTAACTCTACATTGCACAGTATTGCAGCTGAGCAGTAATCTGCGTTTGCCATGCCGACCCCGCAGTGTCCGCTGTGCGCCACCCCAACACCTCAGCACCTTCAAACATCCAGCAAGGGCGCGAGTGTGAACTACTACCGCTGCCCAAACTGCAAACATGTGTGGACAGCCTCGAAGAGTGATCCGTCGAACATAGGGCACGTCACGCCGACACCCGAACCGAAGGACGACGGGCGTTAGCCTTCAAACGGTCCCGGGCGATGGGTTTTGGGCCGGCCGACCGTGTCTGTTTGTATCTACTTCAAGCAAAAACGCGTGGTGTGCCCCGGCCGGCCTCAGCGGGCCAGTGGGCGCG
>DATAFJ010000004.1:0-8443 GCA_036257535.1 Vicinamibacterales bacterium
GGCGTCGCTTCGACGGCCTGCCGCGGCCGCGACCGCTGCGAGCTGGTACTGGAGGTCCGCATCGCCTGCATCACGTGTATGCAGCGAGGCGAACGGCGGATTGTCGCGGAGATTCGTGGCGACGGTTGACAGCATCACCCGGATGCCGGCGTCTGCGGCCGCATCCAGGATCGACTCCAGATTGCTTCGAAAAGATGCGTACGTCCGCTGCAGGCGCGGGTCGTCGGCGGGGATCTGCTGATCCATCAGCATCTCCATTCCGCGCCACTGCCCGTAGGGCGTCTTGAAGTCGCCGATCGCGCGGCCGGCGAGCTGGCCCACGCGCGTCCGCTGGAGCGCCAGCCGGGCGCGCACGATAGGGAGCGGCACCGCGGCGCGCGTGAAAACCGTGCCCGGACCGAACGGGCCGACGACCTCGTTGTTGCCCATGTAGATCACGAAGAGATCCGCGTCGTAACCGGCGCACTCGGTAGCTATCTCGCGGATCACGTGCGAGTTGATCGCCGTCATCGCGGTATTGAGCATCTCGACGTCGACGCCCGGGTTGGCTGCCTCGAGGAGGATCTCGAGCATCCGGCTGAAGCCGAACGCCGGCTCGGGGATGCCCAGCGCCGCCGATTCGCCGAACACGAATACCCGGAACGTGTTCGCGGGCTTGCTCGCCGCGAATGCGAGCGGCTGCGGCGTCCGGGCGAGCGCGACAGGAAAAAAGCGCCACCCGAAGCGCGGATTGGTGACGTAACGATCGCCCTCGCGGTTGAAGAATGCAGTGGGCCGGCCCGTGCTGACAGCGCGGAGGAGGCCTTCGGTGATTGCCAGTGCCGCTACAGGGAGCAGCAGTGCGAGGAGGCGAAACGTCCAGCGGCGCTCGCGACTCGGTCCGTTCATCAACACACCAACGTTATCGGGATATTCGTGCCGCATCGCGATGGCGCGCCGCGCGCGCCGCGTCACCCTTCGCCTCGTAGTACTGCGCCAACTCTCCGTGCGCCGCGCCGTGGTTGGGATCCGCCGCGATCGTGCGCTCCCACCAGTGGGCCGCTTCGTCCGGCCGGTCGGACAGCTTCGCAATCAGGCCAAGATTGAAGTACGCGTCCGCGTTGCCCGGGTGCCGTTTGATCTCCTGCTCGAACTCGGCCACCGCCGCCGGCATCCGTCCGGCGCGCGCCGCCAGCACGCCGAGGTTGTTGTGCGCGCCCGGCGTCGCCGGATCGAGCTCGAGGGCGGCGCGATAGCTGTCGGCCGCTCGAGCGAGGTCGCCGTCCCCTTCGTAGATTTGCCCGAGGTTCACGAGCGCGATCCCCGCGAACGGCGTTCCCCTCGTCGCGCTGCTCCAGTAGCGATAGCGATCCCGGAAGACGTCGACATGGGCGAAGGCAATCGCGCCGAAGAGACTCGCGATCGCGAGGCCGGTGATGACGGCCGCGCGGCGGCGATCCGGACGCCGCCAGGCCGGGAGCTCCGCGAGCGCGAGGACGAAACCGATCAGCGGAAAATACAGCCTGTGCTCGTACGCGGGCATGCCGGGGACGAGCAGCGCCGGCAGCAGAAACAGCAGGAGCCAGGCCGCCACGAACCAGCGCTTGCCAGGCTCGAGCCGCGTCAGCAGCCAGACGATGAACATGATGGACAGAGCTCCGAGCGTCGCATCGAACCGCGTGAGGCCGGGCATGACGCTGAGATGGACCGGCGCGACGATCTTCTCGGCGTACAAGAGCAGATCCGGCATGTTGCGGTAAACGGCCCACAGCGAGTCGGCCGCGCCTCCGGCGCTGACATCCCCCGAAAGCGCCGCACGCATCAGTCCGTACCAGGCCGCTGCGATCGGCAGGTCGGCGGCGAGTGCGACCCTGATCGATCGAGCCCGGTTCTCCACGCCAGGCCAGAACAGTAAATAGAAGACGAACAGGACGACGAGCGCAAGCGCGGATTCCTTCGTGAAGAGCGCGACGGCAAAGCCGATGGCGTGGAGTGCCAGCCACCGTGTGTCCCACGTTCTCGAATATCTCACCAATGCCAGCAGCGACCCGAGCGCTCCAATCGACATCAGCGTGTCGTTCCGGCCGGGAATCCACGCCACCGACTGGGCGTTTGCCGGATGTACGGCGAAGATCAGCGCGGACACGAACGCCGGCGTGTCGCCCACTCCGAACGCGAGCAGCAGACCGAAGATCAGCAAGACGGCCGCGGCATGCAGCGCGACGTTCGTGACGTGAAAGGCGCGCGGTGCGTCGCCCTCGACCTGCGCATCCGCCATGAACGACAAGACGACGAGCGGGCGGTAGTACGTCTTCCGGCCGGACGGTTGCCCGGCCGTTTCGAAGTAGCTTCGACCGAATGCGTCGTCCGCATTGCGAAGATCCTGCAGGAACGAGATGTTCCCGCGGATGAGGTCTGTGTCGTCCGCCTGCACGTAGTCGAACGACGCCGTGCGCGCGTAGAGCAGGAGCGGCACGAGCGCGAGCGTTCCGAGCATCAGCGAGCGGCGCATATAAAATGGGGTCTGACCCTACTTTTTCGAAAAGCGTAAACACCGTCGACGCCCACCCGGATGTTTACGATTTTCGAAAAAATGGGGTCTGACCCCTTATGAACCTCACGCCGGCGATCGTCGCCGCGGCGGCGCTGACGGTGCCGCGCGCGGCCGCCGCCGAGACGCCCGTCACCTTCACGCGCGACGTCGCGCCGATCGTGTGGTCGCGGTGCGCGCCCTGCCATCGGCCGGGCGAGGTGGGCCCGTTCCCGCTGTTGACCTACGACGATGTGAGGAAGCGCGCCAGGCAGATTGCCGAAGTCACCGCCTCGCGCGTCATGCCGCCCTGGCCGCCCGAGCCGGGCCACGGCGTGTTCGCCGGCGAGCGGCGGCTGACCGGTGCCGAGATGTCGACGATCAGACGGTGGGTGGACGGCGGCGCAATCGAGGGAGACCCGCGCGATCTGCCGCCGCGGCCCGAGTGGAAGCAGGGCTGGCAGCTCGGCACGCCGGACGTCGTCATCTCGATGAAGGAGCCGTTTACGGTTCCAGCGGCGGGTCCGGACGTGTTCCGCAAGTTCGTCGTCCCGATTCCGATCGACGGCATGAAATACGTTCGGGGAATCGAGTTCCGTCCCGGCAACGCCCGCGTGCTCCACCACGCGATCATGCACCTCGATCCGACCGGTGAGGCGCAGCAGATCGCGCACGCCGACCACGATCCCGGCGCAGGCGGGATGCTCTTCACGGAAGGCATCAGTCCTGAGGGGCACTTCCTCGGATGGTCGCCCGGCGTCATGCCGTCTCTGTCGCCACCGGATCTCGCCTGGCAGCTCGACCGGGGCACGGCCATGATCCTGCAGCTCCACCTGATGCCGACTGGAAAGGAGGAGCCCATCCAGGCATCGGTCGGGCTGTTCTTCGCTGCCACGCCGCCGTCGCGCGTAGGCATGGGGCTGCAGCTCGGCTCCTACACGATCGACGTTCCGCCTGGCGAGCGGAACTACGTCGTTCAGGACAGCTACGTGCTGCCGGTCGACGTCGAGCTCCACTCGATCTACCCGCACGCGCACTATCTCGGCAAACAGATGCGCGCTTTCGCGATCCTCCCGGACGGAACGAAGAAGCCGCTGATCTGGATCAAGGACTGGGACTTCTACTGGCAGGGGGAATATCGCTACGCCTCGCCGGTCGCGCTCCCGAAAGGCACGACGATCGCGATGGAGTACGAGTACGACAACTCGGAGACCAACCCGCGGAACCCGAATCGGCCGCCCGTGCGTGTCAGGTATGGCGGTCAGTCGTCCGACGAGATGGCGAACCTCTGGATGCAGGTCGTGCCGAAGGCCGCCGCCGATCTGCCGCGCCTCAAAGAGGACTACGCGCGGAAGTCGGCGAGCCGGTACGTCACCGGCTATACGGCGATGCTGGAGGAAAATCCCGACAATCCCGCGATTCATCGAGGGCTCGGTCTCGCGTACCTGCGCGCCGGGAAAATTGACGAAGCGATCACGCATCTGGGCGAAGCGCTGCGGCTCGCTCGTCCGGACGCGGCCGACGCAGGGATTCTTTTCTACAACCTCGGCAACGCCGAGGCGGCGCGCGGCAATCTCGATGCGGCGTCCGGACACTTCCAGAGCGCGATCGAGAAACAGCCGGGCCTTGCGGAAGCGTACAACAACCTCGGCGTGATGCGGCAGTCGGCCGGCCGCCTCGCGGAGGCAGGTAAGCTCTACGAGCGAGCGCTCGCCATCAAGCCGGCGTACGCCGAGGCGCACAACAACCTCGGCGTGATCCTGCAGGCCCAGGGGAAGCTGGATGAAGCGATCACGCATTTTCGGGAGGCGGTCCGGCTGAATCCGTCGTACACGCTCGCGAGGGAGAACCTGGCGGCGGCGCTGCGTGAGCGCGAAAAGCGATGAGAAACGTTGCAGTGGCAGCCCTGAAGGGCTGCGCTACGAGTCTCGCCCTGGTGATTCTTGTAGCGCAGGCCTTCAGGCCTGCTTCGGCGCAGCGACTCGGCACGATTGACTTCCCGACCTCCGGGTCCGCAAAAGCCCAGCCACACTTTCTGCGTGGCGTGGCCGCACTCCATAGCTTCGAGTACGAGGAAGCGCTCGATGCGTTCCGACAGGCGCAGACGATCGACCCGGCATTCGCGATGGCGTATTGGGGCGAGGCGATGAGCCGCAACCGGACGCTGTGGGGCCAGGAGGATGCGGACGCGGCGCGCGGCGCGCTCTCGCGGCTCGGACCGACGCCGGCCGCACGCGCCGCGCGGGCGGCGACGCCGCGCGAGAAAGCGTATCTCGAAGCGGTGGAGATCCTGTTCGGTTCGGGAGACAGGCAGGCCCGCAAAGCGCGGTACTCGGACGCGATGGGACGCCTGGCCCGCACGTATCCTCAGGATCTCGAAGCGGCCGCGTTTTACGCCTTGTCGCGGCTCGCCACGGTCCAGCGCGGCATCGAAGGCATCGCCACCGAAGGCATGCATCGTCACGCGCTGCCCGACAGCGACGTGCAGCGAGAGGTGGCGGCGATTCTCCAAAAGGTGCTGAAGGCCAACCCGGAGCACCCCGGTGCCGCGCACTATCTGATCCATACGTGGGACGACCGCCAGCATGCCGAACGGGCGCTCCCGATCGCGAAGACCTACGCGCGGATCGCGCCGTCTGCCAGCCACGCCCGTCACATGCCGGCGCACGTTTTCTTCTGGCTCGGTCAGTGGGACGCGGCGGCCCGATCGGATGAATCAGCCTGGGATGCGTCGACCGCATTCGTCACGAAGAAGGGTTTGCCCGCTTCGATGCGGAGCTATCACAGCTTGTCCTGGCTACAGTACGTGTATCTGCAGCAGGGGCGCTTCAATGCAGCCGATCGCACGATCGGCGAGATTGATCCGGTCGCGCGCTCGAGCGGTGATACGACTCTCCTGGCGATCGCCGCCTCGATGCGCGCCCGCGCCGTCGTCGAAACAGGGCGATGGGAGATAGTTCGAGGCCGCGCGAAGTTCGACAACCACGACGAGCTCTTCGCCATCGGCCTTGGCGCCGCACGCTCCGGCGATCTGAGGACGGTCGATCTCGCGCGGCAGGAGCTCGCGCGGCGCGCGGCCGCTCCTCGTACCGGAGATTTCAGGCCGATCGTCGCCATACTCGAACGTCAGATGGGAGCGCTGCTGCGCAGGTCGCAGGATGCGGCGGCCGCCATCGCGCTGCTGCGCGAGGCGGCGACGGCCGAGGAACAAGTACCGGATGCCGCCGGACCACCGGTCGTGATCAAGCCAACACAGGAGCTGCTGGGAGAACTGCTGCTCGAGCTCGGCCGGCCGAAGGAGGCCGCAGCGGCGTTCGAAGCGGCGCTGAAGCGGTATCGGAACCGATCGGCCTCGGTTCTCGGCCACGCGCGCGCGCTCGCGGCGAGTGGCGCTCGTGAAGGGGCGCGGGCCGAGTACAAAAAGTTCCTCGCGAACTGGCGCGGCGCGGATGCCAATCGGCCGGAGCTCACGGAGGCGAGAAAGTGGTAACGCGCCGCGAGTTCCTTGGCCTGTGGGCGGCCGCGATCTGTCCGAACCCGTTCGAGACCGGCAGGTACGTCGGCGTGGTCCCGTTTCTCGATGCCGACCGCAATCCGCCGTTTCACCTTCTGCTCGACTCCGGCTCCGGCCTTGATGCGCGGCTTTACACTGACCTGTCGACGCTCACGGCCGACACGCTCGTGACGCCGAACGACAGGTTCTTCGTCCGCACGAGCTTTCCCGACCAGCTCGACACGACGCGACCCTGGTCGATCGAGGTCACCGGCCTCGTGCGACGGCCTGCAAAGCTCTCGGTCGGAGATCTCGAGCGGCTCTCGAAGCCGGCCGGACCTTACGTAATGGAATGCGCGGGCAACAACGATCCGCGCAATTACGGACTGATGAGCGCGGCGTCCTGGAGCGGCGCACAGGTGGCGGACATCGTCGACCGGCTCGAACCGGCGTCGGGGGCAAAACGCGTTCGTATAAGTGGCTTCGACGGTCATTCGGCGCGACCTGAAAGCTCCCTCCCCGGCGCGTCGTGGGTCTTCACGATCGACGAGTTGACGGCCGCCGGCGCCCTCTTCGCGACGAAGATGAACGGCGCGGACCTGCCCCGCCATCATGGATGGCCGGTGCGGCTGGTCGTGCCCGGCTGGTACGGCTGCACGTGCATCAAGTGGGTCAACGAGATCGCGCTCGTCGGCGATGACGAGCCGGCTACGACGCAGATGCGCGAGTTCGCCGCGCGCACGCACCAGACGGGCGCGCCCAAGGTGGCACGCGAGTTCACGCCAGCCCGGATGGATCTCGCGGCCATGCCTGTGCGGATCGAGAAGTGGCTCGTCGGAAACCGCGTCGCGTATCGTGTCGTGGGAATCGTCTGGGGCGGAACGCGCGCCCCATCACGGATGCGCATCCGCTGTCACGCGTCGCAGCCGTTCGTTCCGCTCGACATCTGTCCGGCGCCCGCTACGCCGCTGACGTGGGGCCTGTGGTCCTACGCATGGCGGCCGGAGGCGCCGGGCTTGTACCAGATCGTGTTGAAGCCAGACGACGATACGCCGTCGCGGAGGCTCGATTTGTACTTCTATACGCGTGGTGTGCGCATTGACGAAGTGTAGGCCCGACCTTCAGGTCGGGCGTGTTCGCTGGGCGCTCGTAGCAGCCCTGAAGGGCTGCGCGATATTTCTTCTTTTGATCGCGACGGCCTACGCCCAGTCCCTCGGCCGCATCGACTTCCCCACATCGGGATCGCCAGCGGCCCAGCCGCTCTTCGTGCGGGGCGTCCTGGCGCTGCACAACTTCGAGTATGACGATGCCGTCCAGGCGTTTCGCCGCGCGCGAGAAGTCGATGCGTCGCTTGCAATCGCGTACTGGGGCGAGGCGCTCGCGCATCACTCCGTCCTCTCGAGCTCGAGCGACATCGAAGGGGCTCGCGCGGTCCTGCGTCAGCTCGGACCCACGCGCGAGGCGCGGCTCGCGCGGGCTGGAACGGATCGCGAGCGCGGATTTCTCGAAGGGGTCGAGGCGCTCTTCGGCGACGGCAGCGATCCCGACCGCCAGCGTGCGTATGTCGAGGCCATGCAGCGCCTGCACGAACGCTATCCGGACGATGACGAGGCGGCGACGTTCTACGTCCTCGCGCTCCTCGACACGGCCATCCGCGCGGCGTTCGGCCTGACGGACTCGCGGCCAGCCGAAGGCCACCGTCATTTTCAACTCGCGGGAAGCGACACGCAGCGGCGTGCCGGCGAGATTCTCCGCCGCGTACTGCAGCGAAATCCCGAACATCCAGGCGCGGCGCACTACCTGCTGCACACCTACGACGACGCCGCGCACGCCGCACAGGCGCTCGACGTCGCGCGCACGTACGCGCGGATCGCGCCCGAGTCGAGCCACGCGCGCCACATGCCGGCGCACATCTTCGTCCAGCTCGGGATGTGGCGCGACGCGGCCGCGTCGGATGAATCCGCGTCGCGGGCGGCCGACGCGGCGGCGAAGCGCCTCGATCCCAGAGCCGCCGAAGCGCAAACCGACTACCATCCGCTCACCTGGCTGCAGTACGAGCGACTGCAGCTCGGGCAGATGCGTCGCGCCCGTGAGATGGTGGCGTCGATGCAGGCCGCCGCCACGAGGACGGGCTCAGATCTCCTCAAGAACCACGCCGCCTCGATGCGCGCCCGCTTCGTCCTCGAGGCGAGGCGCTGGGAGGTTCTGCGCGACGGCGACGACTTCGGCAACCTCGACGAGTTGCTGGCAATCGGCATCAGCGCCGCGCGAAGCGGCAACCTCGTTCGTGCCGATCAGGTCCGTGAGCTGTTCGGGCGGCTCGCCGCGGGCGGCGGGGCGGCGGCGATGGCGCCGGCGCTCACCGTCATGGAACGCGAGGTCGCGGCGCTCGTGCACCTCGGCGCCGGTCGGCCCAACGAGGCCGTCGACGCGCTTCGCAC
>DATAFJ010000017.1:0-19513 GCA_036257535.1 Vicinamibacterales bacterium
CTCTCGACCTGGCGCAGCGCATAGGCGATCTGCTCTTCCGTGAACTTCGACTTCTTCATGGTCCTGCTCCTTGGTGAAGGACCGTCTGAAGCCGCTAGTTTCCTCTAGTTTCGACTGCCGTCGTTTTCGGGGAAGACGTCAAGGGTAGCGTCAGGGTAGCGATTTGCCGCCGACATCGACCGATAATGCCTGCCCACCACCAGCAATGAACGATTCGAAATCTGCCGAATTTCTGAGAGATTAGCAGGATTCGCGGAGTTGGATTCTAGAATCGCCCACAAAAAAGGCCTTCAACCGACGATGACCGTCGATGGAAGGCCGATTTTATTGATCAGAATTGGTCGGGGCGAGAGGATTTGAACCTCCGACCCCTCGGTCCCGAACCGAGTGCTCTACCAGGCTGAGCCACGCCCCGACCGAGGCGACCCTTTATTTTACCTCAACTTCGCGCCGGGCACCCATCTGAAGCCTATCCCCGAAGCGCGACGATCGGATCGACGCGCGCGGCGCGCCGGGCCGGCGTCCAGGCGCCCGCCGTTGCCGCGACGAGCAACAGCAGACCCACGCCGAGCGGGACTTCGGGATGTAGCGTCAGCAGCCCGAACGTATAGGAGCCGAGCCAGCGCGCGAGCGCTGCCGCGGCGGGCACTCCGATGAGGCACCCGAGCGCGACAGGCCTGACGGCGATCCGCAGAACGAGCCGCACGATGGATTCGGGCCGGGCTCCGAGAATGATTCTGATGCCGACTTCTCGTGTCCGGGCAGCAACCGCGGCGGCGGCGACGCCGTGGATCCCCGCCGTCGCGAGGAGGAGCGCGACAATCGCCAGTGCACTGAGAAGCCTGCTCAGTGTCACGAGGGGCGCGAGCGAATCATCCACTTCGGCGCGAAGGGTGTAGCTGCGCAGGGGAGGCGGATCGCGGTCGACAAGCCGGAGCGCCGCGCGGAGCGGTGAAGCCAGCCCCGCGGGATGCGTCTCGGTCCGGAGAACCACCGTCATGCCGCGAACCGCGGTTTGTGCGTGCGGCAGATAGATCGTCGGGCGTGGGCCGCCGTCGTACCAATTCAGCAACACGTCCTCGACCACTCCGACGATTCGCCAGCGCGATCCATCCTCGAGCGCGGCGAGCCGGCCGACCGACTCGCGCTCTCGCCAGAGTCTCACCGCCAGCTGACGGCTCACCAGCGCCACCCGCTCGGCCCCCCCGTCGTCGCTGTCGCGCAAGGCGCGCCCGCGTGTGATCGCCACGTTGAGGGCCGCGAGCCCGCGCGCGTCCACGATCTGAACGTCGGCCACGGGTGCCGGAGTGCCTTTTGCCGGTGGTTCTTCGGCCGGCCAGACGCCAAGGGTCGGGTTTGACACGTTGCTGGCCGGAGCGTTCCGCACCAGCCCGGCGAGGCGCACACCGGGAAGGCTCGAGGCGGCCTGCGCAGCGCGTTCGAAGAATCGAACGACGTCGGCCGCGTTCGCGTAGCGATGAGGAGGCGCGGTCGCGCGCGCGAGAAAGACCTTCTCAGGATCGTACGCGCCAAACGTCGCGCGCACGTCCGCGAGGCCGCCCGTGAAGAGCACGGCAGCAGACAGCAAAACAATCGACACCGCAGCCTGAAGCGCAACCATGACTCCGCGACCGCGGCTACGGATTTCAGTGACTGCACGCCCGTCGGTCGCGATCGCGACGGCGAGATCGCCGCGCGCCCCGCGGATGCCGGCCGCGATGCCAATGGCGGCGCCCGCGAGTGTTGCCGCGCCCCAGGTCGTCAGCGCCATGGGTAGATCCATTTGCAACGACTCCCAACCCGCGATCCATTTTGCGATGCCGGCGGGCACGCCTCGTCGAACGATCGGCAGCATCCACTGAGCAGACACGATCGCCAGACCGCCAGAGAGCGTTGACAGGAGGAGCGCCTCGAGCAGGTAGGGACGGATCACGCGGGAAATGCTCGCCCCAAGCGCCGCGCGCACCGCCGACTCGGAGCGGCCATCGAGAACGGTGACCACCATGATCGTGAAGGCGTTCGCCCCCGCGACGAGCAGGACGCCAATGGCGACGAGCTGCACCATCGAAAAAAGCCCCAGCGTGAACTCGTACTGCTCCGCCCTGAGCGCCAGAAGCCGCAGGCTTCGTCCTCGGTGGCTGTCCGGATGCTCGGCGGCGAGCGCACCGGCGACACGTCGGGCGTCAGCTTCGGCCCCCGCGATCGTCACGCGCGGCTTCATCAACGCGAGGACGTGCAGGTTACGCGCAGTCCGATCGTTCGCCTCGGCCGGCGAGAGCGCCAGCGGAATCCACAGATCGACCGCGAGCGGGTACCGAGCAGGCGTGATTCCGATGACCGTGACCCGCCGGCCGTCGATCAGGATCGACCTGCCCAGAACGGGCTGACCACCGAGCCCTTCCCGCCAGAAGGCTTCGTTCAGCACGACGACGCCGTCGCGGCCCGGTATCTCTTCGTCAGCGCGAAACGTCCGCCCTTGAGAGGCGCCGACGTTAATCGCCCGCCAGAAGTTCGCGGACACCTCCGCCACGTGAACCTCACTGGCGTCTGGACCCGTGCCGAACGCGCGAGGCCGGAACCGGAACGCGGCAACCTCTTCGAAGGCCGCCCCGCGCTTCCGAAGCGCCTCGAGATCGAGGAGGGTGACGGGCGCCCGCTGTTCCACACCGGTGACCGGCACGTCATCCCGGACGAGGACGAGCCGGTCGAGGGTCGTGAACGGCAGTGGCCGGAGAAGCAGCGTTCGCACGACGCCGGTCGCCGTTGCGGCAGCCGTCAACCCGATGGCGAGAGTTGAGACGAATACGAGCGCGCCACCAGGCCGGCGCGTCAGCCTGCGAACGGCTCGCCTGAGGTCGAGAAGAAATCCGTGCATGTCGTCCTCCCGATGTATCGATGGACGCACCGAACCGCAGGCCGTTGCACGGACAAAATGAGGAAGTTCTGAGGAATCAGAAGAGGAAGTCGTGGACGGCCTTGAGAACCCCGACGGCGGTTTCGTGGTGCGATCGATGTGGCCCCGGGCCCTCGAGCCTTTCCGCCACCCAGACCGCCGCGACCAGTCCTGCGGCAGCTGCAGCGAGTTTCAGGGCCAGCCGCGCACGGCCAGGCGCGCGAACCTCGGCTACGGGCGCAATGAACCGGTACCCGCGGCGCGATACCGTCTCGATGAACTCCGGGCGCCGGGCGTCATCGTTGAGCGCCGCACGGACCTGGCGGACGCAATAGTTGAGGCTCTGATCGAATTCGACGTGTGTGCCGTCGGGCCAGACTGCCGCGCGCAGATCTTCCCTGGTCACGAGCGTACCTGCCCGGCCGGCAAGGGTCGTCAGGACGCGGGCCGGCTGGGGCTCCAGCCTGATCGCCACGCCGTCCCGCTGGAGCTCGCCCGTACCAGGGTCAAGTGTGAAGTCGCGAAACCTCAGCATCCGACTGCTTGGACGAGGTCGGACGAGCCAGGGTTTCACGGCGTCAGCCCGCTTCGACCTCGCGGGCGAACGGGAGGCGCTCGACATGCGCGAGCGCATCGTAGTTCGTCAGATCCGGATGTAGCGGCGTCACCGAGATATACCCGGCCTTCACCGCGGCGTAGTCCGAGCGTTCGTTCGATTCCCAGGCGCTCTGCCCTTCCTCGATCCAGAAGTACGGTTGACGCCGCGGGTCGAGCGCCTCGGCCACCGACGTCACGTGGTTGCGGCGCGCCTGCACGGTGACCTTGATTCCCTTCGCGCGGCGCGCGGGCACGTTGATGTTGAGCAACGTTCGCGGCGGCAGGCCGTGCTCCAGGACGATCGCGGCCAGCGTGGCGGCGACGCCTGCCGCCTGCGAGAAGTCGAAGGGCGAAGATCTTTCGAGCGACACCGCGATGCTCGGGATACCGAGTAGCGCCCCTTCGAGCGCGCCCGCTACGGTTCCCGAGTAGGTCACGTCGTCGCCGAGGTTGTAGCCCTTGTTGATGCCGGAGACGATGAGATCTGGCCGGCCATCCAATACTTTCGTCACGCCGATGTTGACGCAATCGGTCGGCGTTCCGTCGACTTCGTAGAGCCCTTCCGCGACGCGTTCGAGGCGAAGCGGCCGGCGAAGCGTCAGTGCATGGCCGATCGCGCTCGCCTCGAAGTGCGGCGCGACGATCGTCACGTGTCCAACCGCCTGAAGCGCGCGGCCGAGCGCCAGGATCCCTTCCGAACGGCCGCCGTCGTCATTAGTAACAAGAATGCGATGCATGAGAAACGAGAATTATAACATCGCGCACGGAGACGAACTCATCGGGCGCGGCCAAAAACGGACACGACAAGCGCCGCAGCGATTAGCGCGAGCACGGCGCCGGTTCCAAATGCGATCGCCGGGCTTGCCGCAGTCCAGATCCAGCCGAATAACAGGCTGGCGGCCAGCGCACCGATACCCAGAACGGCGTTGTACAGCCCGAACGCCATGCCGCTCCCGTGCGGCGGCGTGAGATCGGCGACGAGCGCCTTCTCGGCTCCCTCGGTCAAACCAAAATGCAGACCGTACGCGACGAAGAGGGGGATGAGCGTTACCGGGCTATCAAAGTACGCGAAGCCGGCGTACACAATCGCGTACCAGAGCCAGCCCGCGGCGATGAGCGTGGTACGGCCAAATCGGTCGGAGAGCCGCCCGCCATACACCGATGACGTCGACTTGACGACGTGGAGCGCGGCCCAGAGGAGCGGGATCAACGTCGGGGCCACTCCGAGATCGCCAAGGCGCAGCAGCAGGAAGGCATCGCTCGCGTTGCCAAGCGAAAAGATGAGGATGATCAGCAGGAGCGTCCAGAGCTGCGGCGGGAGCCGGCGATCGCCGGGTGTCGTGATGGCGGGACTGGAAACGCTTCCTGCCCTTTCGGCCTCGGTATCCTTCGGCAGCGTTGCGACGAGATACACGACGACAATACCCGGAATGATCGTCAGTGCGAAAAGGGTGCGGTACTCGCCGGGATAAAAGAACAAGAACAGTGCTGCCGCGATCGGCCCTGCCACGGCGCCGGCGTGATCCATCCCGCGGTGAAAGCCGAAGATCCGTCCGCGATTCGAGTGGTCGGCGATCGCGGCAAGCATCGCGTCGCGCGGCGCGCCCCGGATGCCTTTCCCGAGCCGATCGGCGAACCGCAGGCCGAGCACGTGCCACCACGCGCCAGCCGCCGCCATGAGCGGTCGAACAGACGACGACAACGTGTATCCGAAGACAACTATCGGCTTCCGGCGGTTCCAGCGATCCGACAGCCAGCCTGAGACGATCTTGAGCGCACTGTTCGACGCCTCGGCGACGCCTTCGATGATGCCGAGCGACATCGCGCCCGCGCCGAGGCTGCGCGACAGAAACAGCGGCAGCAGCGGATAGATCATCTCGCTCGCGAAGTCGGTGAAGAAGCTGACCCAGCCGATCTGCCAGACGCCGCGCGGGAGACGCATCGCGTGACTATAATCGGAAGCTTGGCCGCGCCCTTTGATGCCGTCCTGATCGTGGCGTTCGGCGGCCCGCTGGGCCCGAGCGATGTCAGTCCCTTTCTCGCGAACGTCCTGCGCGGCCGGCGTGTGACGCCGGAGCGGATTGAAGAAGTCGCCCATCATTACGATCTCTTCGGCGGCGTCTCCCCCATTACCGCGCTGACGGAGCGTCAGGCCCGCGGGCTCGAAGCCAGACTTGCGGAGGGCGGTCCGGCGCTTCCCGTCTACGTCGGGATGCGGAACTGGCATCCATACCTCACCGATACGCTTTCAGAGATGTCACGCGCCGGCAGGTGCCGCGCCGTGGGCCTCGTGATGGCGGCGCATCGAAGTTACTCGAGCTGCCTGCAGTATCGCGAGAACGTCCGTGCCGCGCGTCAAGCCGTGCGCGGGAGCGGGCGCGCCGACGTTCATGTGACGTACGTCGGAGACTGGCACGAGCATCCCGGCTTCATCGGCGTCTGGGCGGCTCACATCGAGCGGGCGCTCGCTGCCCTGCCGGAGCCGCTACGGCCGCGCGCGCGGATCGTCTTCACCGCGCACAGCATCCCGCAGCCGATGGCCGACGCGTACCCGTATCGCGAGCAGTTGATGGCGACCGCCAGGCTCGTCGCCGCCCGCCTCGGTCGTTTGGACTGGACGCTCGTGTATCAGAGCCGAAGCGGCCGACCGGAAGACCCCTGGCTGGAACCGGATGTCTGCGACTACCTGCGCGACGCGCGCCGGCACGGGCTCGAGTCGGCAGCGCTCTGCCCGATCGGCTTCGTCAGCGATCACATCGAGGTCCTGTACGACCTCGATCACGAGGCAATGCAGGTCGGGCAGGAGATCGGCCTCGCCGTCGTCCGCGCCGAGACCCCGAATGACGACCCGATGTTCATAGAGATGATGGCGGACGTGGTTCGACACACGTGGCGCAGGTACGAGCGGGGGCGGCCGGTGCCCCTCGCAGGCTAGCTGCCCGTGGTACAAGTCGCGTTTTTCAAACGAACGACTCCGTGACGACGAGTCCAGCGAACGGAGCAGAGGATCTCATTGAATCGCGTGATGGTCCCCAACGTGCCGTCATCGTGTCATAGATGAAGGTCCAGAGGGTGCTCAGCAACGCGCCGAGAGCCGTCACGCATCCCTGGCGGCTGCGTGGGGTGCCCACGCGAAGAGCGTCCGCATCCATAGCCCGAGATTGAAGGCGCCGGTATGCACGAGCAATCGTTTGAGCACGTCCTCGTGCCCGCGCACGTGCGCACGCCGGAGACCACCGGTCTCATAGAGATGGGCGCAGGGTCGCTCCAGCAACTCCCCGCGCTTCCGGAGGAGTCGTGTCCGGCCGTCCTTCATCTGCGTGATCTTGGCGTCGGGATCGTGCGGATGCGTCCAGTTTCGAGATCGATCATCCGACGCGTGCGCGAAATCGTTGAGTGGTCTGGCGGCGCGTCTTCCAGACCGGCGGCCAGAAAGTCGCGCAACGCGAACGAGTCTGCCGCGCGCCACGCGATGCCGCGCTCCGAATCGATGCCCTCGAAGTGGCCGATCAACAGCAGGCGAAAATAGATTCCCGGCGGTAGACTCGGCCGGCCCATCGTTTCGGCGTAGAACGTAGCGCACTGGGCGTCGGCGAAGTCATCGAACCCATGCTCGCGCAGCAGCTGATTCAATCGGGTGTAGAACGGGTGACCCGCGGCCGTGGGAAAGTCTGTCGTCGCGACCCACATGCTCGGTTGTCGTTCACGTTTGCGTTTGCCCATCGCCATGCGCGAAGTGTAGTACAAGCCTCACCGCCACGTGACGTGCACGGATTCGTGATGAGCGGCAACACCGGACACCAAAATGGCGAGCGAAACGTCCGGTCGTGGTGGGCGCCCGCGAAATCACATGGGCTGCTCTCGTAAGCCGAGGTCTTAGTCGGTCCCTTCGCGGAGGTTTCTATGTCGACGAGCGGACCCGTAATTCGTGACATCGGGGATACTGCCCGGTGGGCAGCACTATACCGGGCGCGCGAGACGGAGCGGCCGAATCGGCTGTTCGAAGATCCGTTCGCACGTCAGCTCGCCGGCGCGCGCGGCGCGGAGATCGCCGCCGCGATGCCGTTCTCCGAACAAAACGAGTGGGCGTGGATCGCCAGGACCTACTTATTTGATCAGTTCGTGACGGAGCAGGTGCAAGCAGGCGTCAACCAGATCGTCAACCTCGGCGCCGGCCTCGACACGCGGCCGTACCGCCTCGCATTGCCCCCTTCGCTGCACTGGGTGGAGATCGATCTTCCCGCCGTCCTGGCCTACAAGGAGGACATCCTCGCCCCGGCCGTTCCACGCTGCCGGCTCGAGCGCATACGCTGCGACCTGTCGGACGTCGCCGCGCGTCGAGACCTCTTCTCGCGCCTTCGACCATCCGACGGGCGCGCACTGATTCTGACGGAAGGAGTGCTCATGTATCTTAGCGAGCAGGAGGTGGGTGCGCTTGCCTCCGACCTTTCGGCGGTCATCGGCTTCGATCATTGGGTGCTCGAACTGCAGTCTCCCGGCCTGCTGCGGATGGTCCAGAAGCGCATGGGAGGACCGTTGCAGGAAGCAAACGTGCTGCCGAAGTTCGCGCCGAGTGCGGGTCCGCACTTCTTTGAGCCATGGGGCTGGCGGCCCGCAGTCGTGCGTTCGTTGCTCAAGACGGCTGCGCGGCTCAAGCGGTTGTCATTTCGGATGCGATTGATAGCGCTTCTCCCCGAATCGTCCGGGGCACAGGGATCACGACCCTGGGCAGGCGTGTGTTTGCTGGAACGCGCGCGGCACGACCGTCAGCCGGGTCACACGGTGTGATTAGCGAACGGCGTCCACTTCCACCACAGCCTCTTAGACGACGTTCTACAGAGAGCCACTCGATGCCGCTCCGCCTCATTGTCGGCATAGCTATCGCCGCCGTTGCCGGCGCCTGTCGGGGCATGCCCGCGCGAGACAAGATCGATCTGCTTGTTGCCGGTGGAACAGTTATCAACCCACCAGCCACGGTCAGGGTTGCGGATATCGCCGTCAATCGCAACAAGATCGTCGCGGTGGGCACGAATCTCCGCGAGAGATATGACGCGGCGCAAGTCATCGATGTAGCGGGCGGCTATGTCATACCGGGCCTCGCCGATATGCACACGCATTTCGGCACCGGCATAAGACCGCCCCACGAGGACGATTCGGTTCCCGTGCTCGCCCGGTTCCTCTACTACGGCGTGACGACGGTCCTGAATCTCGGCTCGTTCCAGGCATGGCCTGAGCGGATCGACGCGCTGCGGACGCAGATGGAGCGCGGCATACTCCAGGGTCCGCGTCTGCTCGCAGTGGGCGCCCTCCTCACGGTGCCCGGGTCGCATCCGACAACCACGATCTACTCCAAGGCGCTGCAGGATCAGATCGCCGCAATCGTCGCGGCTGCGCCAGCCCGGGGACCGATCGACCTCGCGAGGAAGACGCGACGCGCTACTATGTTGGTACGCACTGCCGAGGATATGCGTGTCGAAGTTCGAAGACTCGGCACGTGGGGCGCAGATGCAATCAAGATCGTCGTCGAGTCCGGTCCTGCGCCGTTCGGGCAGCACCCGCGGATGTCGCCGCAGCTTATTGCGGCCGCAGTCGAAGCCCCGCGGCCGTACGGGATGCCTGTTCTCTGTCATGTGTCGTCGATTGACGCGCTCGAGGAGTGCCTCGACAACGGGGCAGCTGGAGTTGCGCACGCCGTCACCGGCCCGGGCCTTCCGCAGGGAATCGAGGCACGGATGGCATCCGCCGGCATGGCGCTCATTCCGACGGCATCGCTGTTCGAGGGGTGGGTGAAGTACCCGTCAAATCCGTCCCGACTGGACGACTCGTTTCTGCGCGAGACATTGACGGCGCCTGAACGCGCGGCGCTTGGCAGCAAGGAAATGATCGCGGCGTTTGCTCCCGATCCGGCGCGGGAGCGAGAACTTGTAAGCCTGCGCGCGCATCTGAAGACTGCGCGCGACGCCTATGTGCTCATTGTCGCCGGGACCGAAGTCGGCAACCCGTACCGCTTTCCGGGCTTCGGTCTCCATGAGGAACTGGCGTTCTATGTGTCAGCAGGTCTGACCCCGGGCGAGGCATTGGCGACGGCGACTGTCAACGCCGCCCACCTGCTTGGGGACGAGGACGAATGGGGACAATCCGCGAAGGTCTCGCTGCCGATCTGGTCGTCCTGAACGCGAACCCTCTCGACAGCATCAGCAACACCCGAACCATCCGCCACGTCGTACGAGGCGGCCACCTGGTTAACCGCACTGCGCTTCCTGTTCACTGAATCCAAAGCCTGCAGCGTAAGACACTGCGGCGGTCACGTCAAAGATCCAGTTTATCGAGTTCTGGAACAACAACCCCAAGTCGAAGTGCTGTGCGCGACTTTCACCACGGCCGTTTCTCTGCGGTGATCCCGTCCCGTTACCTCGGTTCCCCTCCGTTCCTCCTACGCTGCTTCAGTCGGTATCGTGCTGTCACCGCTACCCATCAACAAACTCACAGCGATAATCATTGCTGCCGCTATCGCGGTGCATCGCGCACTCGGGCCCGGTCTTCTCGAATCGGCCTACTTGGCATGTCTGGTGTTCGAGTTGCGCCGGCGGGGTTTGAGAGTCGAGGTAACAGCGGCCACTCCCGCTGACTTACTGCGGACTGAAAGATGTTGACTTACCTGAGGTTAACGGACTGCCCGGTGGGGCTGCTGCTCAACTTCAACACCCCGGTTCTCAAACAGGGCATCAAGCGGGTCATCAACGCCCGGTCTTCGCGGGCAATCGAGGCTGAAGCGACCAAGTAGTCCCTCACCAACGTCCCATAGTCGCGTGTTCGTGACATTCCGAACGTGTTGGTGCTCTCAAGAGGGACTGTTGGCGTGTTGAACGGAGTCCTACGTGTTAGACGGAGTCTTATTAGATACTCCGTTAGCTCCGTGTCTCTGTGGTGATCCCGTTCCGTTTCCTCCGCCCCCTCCGTTCCCTCCAAGCGATGGAGATGCCCGTGGCCAGGCCATGCATCGTCGGATTGAAAGTCGCTATAGCGATCTTGCTGGCCCTGCCCGGCCAGTCTTACTCCCAGGAATCTCTCCCGTCCGGCCCACCGATCCGGATTCGCCAGATGCCGCCTCGCGATCGTCGCGAGCCCGAGGCGAAAGGCTCCGCCGAAATTCGAGGCCGCGTCGTTGCCGCGGAAACGTCAAATCCTTTGCGCCGCGTTCAGGTCCGGCTGATGGCCTCGGAGCTGCGGATGCCGCGGCTCGCGACGACGGATGCCGAAGGGCGCTATGTGTTTCGGGAACTGCCAGCGGGCCGGTACACGGTCAACGCCAGCAAGCCCGGGTATGTCTCGCTGCAGTACGGCCAGCGCCGGCCGTTCGAGCAGGGGCGGCCGATCGAGCTCGTCGACAAGCAGGTCGTCGACAAGGTGGACTTCACGCTGCCGCGAGGCGGCGTGCTCACGGGCCGGATCGTTGACGAGTTCGGCGATCCGGTGTCCGACGTCTCGGTCAACGCGATGCAGCTTCGTTACATGGCAGGGCGCCGGCGACCGGTCAACGCCGGCAGGCAGTCCCTGACGGACGACCTTGGGCAGTTCCGCATCTGGGGCCTGGCCCCCGGCGAGTACATCGTGAGCGCCACGCTGAGGTCGTTCAACATCGTCGAAGCGCAGATGCTGTCGGGCGCGACGAATGAAGCGACCGGGTACGCGCCGACCTACTACCCCGGCACGGGGAACGTGGCCGAGGCACACCGCGTGTCCGTCACGCTCGGCGGCGAGGCGGGTGTCGCGGAGTTCGCGTTGCTTCCGGTGCGCACCGTCAAGATCACAGGCACCGTCGTCGACGCCGAGGGCGCGCCGTACCGGGAAGGCTTCGTGTCCCTGATGCAAAACCAGCCGGTCGGGGGCGGCGAAGGCATGATGTTCTTCGGCGGAATGGGCGGCGGCGGGCGCATTGGTCCGAACGGCTCCTTCACACTGTCGAACGTCACCCCAGGCGAGTACGCCCTTCAGGCTCGCGCCCGGCGCTCGAAGCCCGGCGAGGCCCCCGGGCCGGAGTTCGCGATGCCTGGACAGGGCGAGATGGCCATGATGACGGTCAACGTCACGGGCGAGGATCTCGTGGGCATCGTGCTGGTCGCCACGAAAGGTGCGCGCATGACTGGCCGTGTGACGTTCGAGGGCGCCGCGCCTGCCGCATCCAGCATCGAGAACTTGCGAATCTCCGCGCAGGCTTCCAGCGGCGAGCCCATGATGATGATGGGCGCCATGCCGGCCAGAGTCGGGCTCGACGGGAAGTTCGAGCTCACCGGCCTCCACGGCCGTCGACTGCTGCGTACGATGGGCGCCTCCGGGTGGTACCTGAAGTCCGTCCGCGTGGATGGCCGCGACATGATCGACACGCCGATCGAGTTCAAGGGATCGGAAGAGATCACGAACGTCGAGATCGTCCTGACCTCGACGACGGTTCAGATTGCGGGGACGGTGACAGGGTCCGAAGGCAAACCGGCGAAGGACTACTCGGTCGTCGTGTTTCCGGAGGACAAGGCGCTCTGGACGCCGGACTCGCGCTACTTCAGTCAGGCGAGGCCGGATCAGGACGGGCGGTTCAAAGTAGTCGGACTGCCGGGCGAAACCTACCTAATGGCCGCACTGGAATACGTGGACAGTCACGAGTGGCGCGATCCGGAATTCCTCGAAGGCCTGCGTGCGGCGGCGACGCGTGTTTCCGCCGCCGACGGTGAGACGAAGGATGTCACGCTGAAACTCGTACCGCCGCCGTTCTGACGCGCTACTCCTCCGTCAACAGATCGACGGCGTCACGCTCGGGTGTGGGTTCCGCCGGGTGGCGGCGCGCATACCAGAAGGACACGACGAAGATGACGATGATCAGGCCGAGCGAGAGCCACTTGGGAATCGCAAAGTGCAGGAACCCTTCGGTGTGACCGTACTCGACGAGCAGCTTGAATCCCACCCAGGCGATGATGATGAAGGCGCCGTCCACCAGCGCGGGGTAGCGCTCCACCAGCCGAACCAGCTGTCCTGTCACCATCCGCATCGTCGCGATGCCGAGCAGGCCGCCGGTAATGATGACCCAGATCTTGGGCGACATCGCCACCGCGACCAGGATCGAGTCGATCGCGAACACGATGTCGGTCAGCTCGACCTTGACGACTGTCGCCCAGAACGCCGACAGCCCGAGCCAGGGCCGCGCCGCCGGCACGCGCCGCCCGTCCGTCGGATCGCCGCCGCCGAAGAAGTGCTTGTACGCGAGATACAGCAGATACAGTCCGCCGACCAGCTTTACCCAGCCGACAGTGATCATGTACGCCGCAAAGAGCGTCGCGAGGATCCGGAAGACGAACGCGCCGATGATCCCGTAGCGAAGCGCCGGCTTCTGCTGGTGCTTGGGCAGACCCATTACGAGCAGGGCCAGCACGAGCGCGTTGTCCACGCTCAGCAGCCCTTCGAGCAGCACGAGCAGCGCGATCGTCAGTAAGTCGGAAGCGTGAAAATCCACGGAGTCTCGAGAGGCGCCAATGACCGGCTTGTAGTGTCCGGCTTCAGCCGGACCGTGTCATCGCGGGCTGCGACCAATTACGATTATACCGTCGAAACATTGACACACCGCGTATGAGCGGGATTAACCTGATGCCTGGGTCTGTTTTCAATGGAGTTCAAGGACTACTACGCCGCGCTCGGCGTTTCCAAGACGGCGACCGACAAGGAAATCAAGCAGGCTTTCCGCAAGCTGGCGCGCAAGCTTCATCCAGACGTCAACCCCGGCGACAAGTCTGCGGAGGCGAAGTTCAAGGAGATCAACGAGGCGTACGAAGTGCTCGGCGATCCGGCGAAGCGCCGCAAATACGACGAGCTCGGCGCGAACTGGAGGCAGTACGAGCAGGCGCAGGCGGCGGGCGGGGGTCCGTTCGCTGGCGGGCCCGGCAGCCCCTTCGGCGGCGGGTTCGAAGGGGGCGCCTGGCGCGTGGACATGGGCGGCGGCCAGGGCGGCTACCGCACGATGACCGAAGAGGAGATGCGCGAGATCTTCGGCACCGAGGATCCGTTCTCGGACTTCTTCAAGACGTTTTTCGGCGGCAGCGCCGGTGCCGAGCGGTCGGCTCGACAGGGCCGCGCTCAGCGGTCGCGGAGAGGCCGTGACCTCGAGCACGAAATCGAGCTGACGCTCGAAGAGGCCTTCTCAGGGACGACCCAGCGCCTGTCGGTCAAGCACGGAGGCCACACGCGGACTGTCGATGTGCGCATTCCCGCAGGCGTTCGCGAAGGCTCGCGGGTTCGTGCGGCGGGGGAAGGCGAGGGCGGAACGGCGGGCGGCTCGGCCGGCGATCTTTTCCTGCGGATCCGCCTACGTCCGCACGCGCAGTTCGAGGTCAAGGGACAGGACTTGCATACCAGGATTACGGTGCCGTTGACGACGGCGGTGCTTGGCGGCGAGGCGCAAGTACCTACCGTAACCGGGACGGTGCGCCTGAGAATTCCTGAGCTGACGCAGCCGGGGCAGGTCTTCCGTTTGCGCGGACACGGCATGCCGGCGGTCGGCAAGCCGGCCGAGCGTGGCGACCTCTATGCAACTGTCGACGTGCGCCTGCCGAAGCGGCTGACGCCGGAGCAGCGGAAGCTCTTCGAGGCGCTCGCGGAGCTGGAGACTCAGGACGCCGAGGTCGTGCGATGAACATCCAAAAGTACACCGAAAAAGCGCAGGAGTCCGTCATCGCCGCCCAGCGGATGGCGGACGAGAAGAACAACCCGCAGATCGAGCCGGAGCACGTGCTGGTGGCGCTGCTCGAGCAGCGCGAGGGAATCGTTCCGGAGATCCTTCGGAAGGTGAACGTCGATCCCCCGGCGATTGCCCGAGCGGTCCGCGCGGAGGTGGACAAGCTGCCCACGGCGTACGGCGGTTCGCAGGCGGGGCTATCACCGCGCACGCGTGCCGTGGCGGATGCCGCCGAGGCAGAAGCCCAGCGCCTGAAGGACGAGTACGTCAGTACCGAGCACCTGCTGCTCGCGATTGCTGCCGAAGGAGGCCGCTCCCCTGCCGCCCGCGTGCTTCAGAAGCAAGGGGTCACCGGCGATCGCATCCTCGAGGCCATGACGGCCGTCCGCGGTTCGCAGCGTGTGACCGATCAGAACCCGGAAGCCAAGTATCAGGCGCTCGAGCGGTACGGCCGCGACCTGACCGATCTCGCGCGCAAGGGCAAGCTCGACCCCGTCATCGGCCGGGACGACGAGATCCGTCGTGTCATTCAGGTTCTGTCGAGGAGGACGAAGAACAACCCGGTGCTCATCGGAGAGCCGGGCGTCGGCAAGACCGCCATCGTCGAGGGGCTGGCGCAGCGAATCATTCGCGGCGACGTGCCCGAGGGGCTCAAGAACAAACGGATCGTCGGCCTCGACATGGGCGCGCTCGTCGCCGGCGCGAAATACCGCGGCGAGTTCGAGGAGCGCCTGAAGGCGGTGCTCAAGGAGATCACCGACTCGCAAGGTCAAGTCATTCTATTCATCGACGAGCTGCACACGGTGGTTGGCGCGGGCGCGGCTGAGGGGTCTATCGATGCGTCGAACATGCTCAAGCCGATGCTGGCGCGCGGCGAGCTGCACACGATCGGCGCCACCACGCTCGACGAGTACCGCAAGTACATCGAGAAGGATGCCGCCCTCGAACGCCGTTTTCAGCCGGTCATCGTAGGCGAGCCGACCGTCGAGGACACGATCAGCATCCTGCGCGGGCTTCGCGAACGTTACGAGATCCACCACGGGGTGAAGCTGAAGGACTCGGCGCTCGTCGCCGCCGCCGTGCTCTCGAACCGGTACATCGCGGATCGGTTCCTGCCTGACAAGGCGATCGATCTCGTGGACGAGGCGGCCGCCAGGCTGCGAATGGAAATCGACTCGATGCCGGCGGAGCTCGACGAGCTCGAGCGCCGGATCATGCAGCTCGAGATCGAGCGCGAGGCGCTCAAGAAAGAGACCGACAAACCGTCAAAGGAGCGGCTCGAGAAGCTCGAGAGGGAGCTGGCGAACCTGAAGGAAGAGCGCGGCCGCCTGGCGGCGCACTGGCAGCAGGAGAAGGACGCGATTCAGGCGGCGCGCGCGGCGAAGGAGGAGATCGAGCAGCTCCGGCACGATATCGAGCGCGCGCAGCGCGCGGGCGATTACACGAAGGCGTCCGAGCTTCAGTACGGCCGCATGCCGGAGCTCGAACGGAAAGTCCGCGAGCAGGAAGCGCGGCTCCAGGAGCTTCAGCGCGGCCAGCGTATGCTGAAGGAGGAGGTCGACGAGGAAGACATCGCCGAGGTCGTTGCGCGATGGACGCACATCCCCGTCAGCCGCCTGATGGAAGGGGAAATCCAGAAGCTGATTCGCATGGAAGAGCGTCTCCACCTGCGTGTCGTCGGTCAGGACGAAGCGATTAGCGCGGTGGCGAATGCGATCCGGCGCGCCCGCGCGGGCCTGCAGGACCCGAACCGGCCGCTCGGCAGCTTCCTGTTCCTGGGTCCGACCGGCGTCGGCAAGACGGAACTCGCGCGCGCGCTCGCCGAGTTCCTGTTCGACGACGAGCAGGCGCTCATCCGGATTGATATGTCAGAGTACCAGGAGAAGCACACCGTATCGCGGATGATCGGTGCTCCTCCTGGATACGTCGGCTACGAGGAGGCCGGACAGCTCACCGAGGCCGTCCGGCGGCGCCCGTACTCGGTCGTGCTTTTCGACGAGATCGAGAAAGCGCATCATGACGTCCTCAACGTGCTGCTGCAGCTCCTGGACGACGGGCGGCTGACGGATGGGAAGGGCCGGACGGTCGACTTCAAGAACACGGTAGTGATCATGACGTCGAATATCGGCAGTCAGTTCATGACGGAAGGCGTGACCGAGGGAACGAAGCGGCAGGTTCAGGAGGTGTTGCGCGCCCAGTTCCGGCCCGAGTTCCTGAACCGGCTGGACGAGATCATCTTCTTCCACCCGCTCGGACGCGAGCACCTGCGCGCGATCATCGACATCCAGCTCTCGCGGCTCATGAAGCGCCTCGAGGAGCGCAAGATCCACGTCGAGCTGACCGACGCCGCGCGAGAACTGTTGATCGAGGAAGGATACGACCCGGTGTACGGCGCCCGTCCGTTGAAGCGCACGATTCAGCGCAGGGTGCTCGACCCGCTCGCGTTGCGAGTACTCGAGGGGGACTTCCGCGAGGGGGACGTCGTGCGCATCGACGCGGCAGGCGGCGAATTGCGGTTCGAGAAAGGTGAACCTGTTGGCCGCGTTTCAACGTAGCTCGCCCGACGGTCCGCCGAACCCGCGTGCAGGCCGCCGCCGGAGCGAACGGCGGCGCGGCGCGCCGCAGGTGTCGGCGGTCTGGTACGTGCTCGGCTTCCTGCTGGTCGCGGCCGTCATGCAGGGGGTGTTCTACTCGCTGCAGACCGGCCGCGCGATCGACTACAGCGAGTTCAAGTCGCTCGTCCGCAGCGGCAAGGTCCAGGAGGTCGTCGTCGCCACCGAGCGGATCCGCGGTACGCTGAAACAGGCGGACTCCGAGGGGCGCCAGAACTTCGTGGCCGTGCGCATCGAGGATCCCAAACTGATCGAGGACCTCGAGCGCTACGGCGTGCGCTACAGCGGCGAGCTCACCAGCCGCTGGATGGGCGAGCTTCTCGGCTGGATCATTCCCCTCCTCTTCATCATCGGGTTGTGGACGATCTTCTTCCGCCGCATGAGCGGCGCCGAGGGCGGCGTGATGTCGTTCGCGCGCAGCCGCGCCAAGGTCTACGCCGAAGATGACGTCAAGGTGAGCTTCGCCGACGTGGCGGGCGTGGACGAGGCCGAGAACGAATTGCGGGAGATCGTCGAGTTCCTGAAGACACCGAAAAAGTATACGAACATCGGCGGCCGCATCCCGAAGGGCGTCCTGCTGGTCGGTCCGCCAGGGACGGGCAAGACGCTGCTCGCGAAGGCCGTCGCCGGCGAGGCGAAGGTCCCCTTTTTCAGCCTCAAAGGATCCGAGTTCGTCGAGATGTTCGTCGGCGTCGGCGCCGCGCGCGTGCGCGATCTCTTCAACCAGGCGGAAGCCAAGGCGCCGTGCATTGTGTTCATCGACGAGCTGGATGCGCTCGGGAAGGTTCGAGTCCAGTCGCCGCTCGGCAGCCACGAAGAGCGCGAGCAGACGCTCAACCAGCTCCTCGCCGAGATGGACGGCTTCGACTCGCGCAAGGGCGTCATCATCATGGCCGCGACCAACCGTCCCGAGGTGCTGGACCCTGCCCTTCTCAGGCCGGGCCGGTTCGACCGCCAGGTGCTCGTCGACAAGCCCGACGTCCGCGGCCGCGAGGAGATTCTGAGGATTCACGCCAACAGCGTGACGATCGCGCCGGACGTGGACCTGAAAGTCGTGGCCGCGCGGACGGCCGGGTTCGCGGGCGCCGACCTTGCCAATCTGGTAAACGAAGCCGCGCTGCTCGCGGCACGGAAGGACAAGACGGCCGTCGATCGGGCCGACTTCGACGAGGCGATCGACCGGTTGATCGCCGGCCTCGAGAAGAAGCGCGTGATGAGCGCCAAGGAACGGCGGATCGTCGCGTACCACGAGTCCGGGCATGCGATCGTGGCGAGCGTCCTCCCCGGCCTGGATCCGGTACACAAGATCTCGATCGTCCAGCGGGGGTTTGGCGCGCTCGGCTACACCATGCAGCTGCCGCTCGAGGATCGGTACCTTCTGACACGAACCGACCTGTCGAACCAGCTATCGGTCCTGCTTGCCGGCCGGACCGCCGAAGAGATCGCGTTCGACGAGATCTCGACCGGCGCGCAGAACGACCTTCAGCGCGCCACCGACATCGCCCGGGCGATGGTCACCGAGTTCGGGATGAGCGACACGCTCGGGGCCATCAACTACGACGGCCACAAGCGCGGGGCGTTTCTGGACATGCCGATCCCGAACGAGCGGGGTCCGCACTCCGAAGACACCGCGCAGCAGATCGACGCCGAAGTGAAGCGGATCATGACCGAAGCCCACGACCAGGCGCGCCGCGTGCTCCAGGAGCGCCGGTCGTCGCTCGACGACCTTGCCGCGCGCCTCCTCGAAAAGGAAGTCATCGAGGGGGACGAGCTCCGCGCGATGCTCAACACGTAGCGCAGGCCTTCAGGCCTGCCACTCCCTGATATGATTCCGGCATGATCCGCCCAGTTCTATGTGCCCTCGTAGTGTGCCTCGCGGCGCCGGCGGCGGCGCAATACGCCCGCGACCCGAAACAGGCGATCGACGAAGCCTACACGGCGAAGATGAAGGAATACACCACGGCGCCGCACTTCACGTCGCCGCTGGTCGACTACCTCCCGGCCTCGAAGGCCGTCCCGACGCCGAAGGACATGCTGGGCGACGTCGCCGGCGCGCCGGGCCGGCTGCCCTACTCGAAAGAGGTCTACACCTACATGCGGATGGTCGAGCGGAGCAGTCCGCGCGTCAAGGTGTACTCGATCGGCAAGACGGAAGAAGGGCGCGAGATGATCGCGGTCGCGGTGTCGTCGGAGGCGAACCTCGCGAAGCTCGAGGAGAACCGGGCGAGGCTGGCAAAGCTGGCGGATCCTCGCACGATCCAGATGAACGACGCCGAGACGGACAAGCTCGTTACCGCGTCGGTCCCGGTCTACTACATCACCGGCGCCATTCATTCGCCCGAGACCGGATCGCCGAGCGCACTGATGGAGCTCGTCTACCGGCTGGCCGTCGACGAGAGCCCGTACATCCGCAAGATTCGCGACAAGCTCGTTGTGCTAATCACACCGATCGTGGAAGTTGACGGCCGCGATCGTCACGTGGACGTCTACAACTGGCACCTCGCGAACCCGGGCAAGCAGTGGCCGCCGACGCTCTACTGGGGCAAGTACGTTGCGCACGACAACAACCGCGACGCGATGGCCATCACGCTGAAGCTGACCGAAAACGTGCTCAACACCTACCTGGGCTGGAAGGCGCAGGTCCTCCACGATCTGCACGAATCGGTACCGTACCTCTACGACAACACCATCGGC
>DATAFJ010000210.1:0-14361 GCA_036257535.1 Vicinamibacterales bacterium
GTGACGGTTTCCTGCACCGTTGCGAGGCGCAGCTGCACGTTGATGTCGAGCGTCTGGGAGACGTTCAGCACGATCCCCTTCTGCTCGAACTTGGAGAAGCCTGACAGCTCCACCGTGATGTCATACGTGCCGACCGGCAGCGCCGTCAGACGGTAAACGCCTTCGGCGTCCGTCTCCGACGCACGGATGAAACCGGTCTCCGTATTCCGCCCGGTGACGGTCGCGCCCGGCAGCGCGGCCCCCTGCTCGTCGACGACGCGGCCTGCCAGGTTGCCGGTCGTCTGCTGCGCGAAGGCGGGCGTCGCGAGAGCGGCGATCGCCAGCAGCGCGCAGATGAAACGCTTAACTGTGTCCAAAGTGCCTCCCATTGTGGTGAACGACTTGAAAGTAGGTGCGAAACCGAAATAGCAACCTGCGGACCAACCTGGTCCGCAACGCGGTGGACGCTAACAGCTAGGGAATCAGTTGTTTACGGGGTCGAGCCCTGCGGCATCGAACTCGACAGCATAACTAATTCAATTTATTGAAGTCAAGGGGACGGTGGGCCGGATTCCTGGGACGGACGCCTCTATTCAGGGGACGCGCGGTCACGCCAATTCCGCCACGGATTGCACGGATCCCATGGAGCCACGGATTTCATCGACCTCCCGACCAACAGCCACGGATTTCACGGATCGAAACACATTCATGTCTTCCACGTACTCCGCGGATTCCGCGGCTCGTTCGTTCCGCGCCCGGAGCCTAACGATCGCGCCAATTCCGCCACCGATTGCACGGATCTCGTAGAGCCACGGATTTCACGGATCGAAACACATTCGTGCCTTCCGCGTACTCCGCGGATTCCGCGGCTCGTTCGTTCCGCGCCCGGAGCCTAAGGATCGCGCCAATTCTGCCACCGATTGCACGGATCTCGTAGAGCCACGGATTTCACGGATCGAAACACATTCATACCTTCCGCGTACTCCGCGTATTCCGCGGCTCGTTCGTTCCGCGGCCCGGAGCCTAACGATCGCGCCAATTCCGCCACCGATTGCACGAATCCCTTGGAGCCACCGATTTCATCGACACCGAACCAACAGCCACGGACTTCACGATCGAAACACGTTGATGCCTTCCGCGTACTCCGCGTGTTCCGCGGCTCGTTCGTTCCGCGGCCCGGAGCCTAACGGACCGCGGCCAGCAGCCGCTGAACCTCGCTTCGCTGCGGTGCGTCCGGCGGCAGACGCTCGAGGAGCGTCTGCGCTTCGCGCGCGGCATGGGCGCGACGGCCGGCCGTGGCGTACGCGATCGCGAGGTTGAATCGCGCCTCGTGAAAGTCCCCATCGATCGCGACTGCCCGTCCGAGCGCCGCCAGCGCGCGGTCGTGCGCGCCGAGCTCGGACAGAAGAATGCCGAGATTCGCGAGCACGACAGGGTTGTCCTGTTCGACACGCTCGGACGCTTCGAGCGTCTTGACGGCGCCCGCGCGATCGCCTCGCCGCCCCTGGCAGCCGGCGAGACCGAGATATGGATCGGCGGATCGAAGGCCTAACGCGATCGCGCGCGAGAAGTGCCTTTCCGCGGCGGGGCACTCGTCCGATTCGACGAGCGCGAACGCGAGCCGCATGTGCGCCTGGGGGTTTGATCGATCTTCGGCGAGGATCGCCTCGAGCTCCCGCCGCAGCGGCTGGCCCGTCAGCTCGCCCGACGTCACGCGCGCCAGGCGTGCCGCGAGTTCGCGTCGATCCTTCGGATCGGCACGGCTCGAACCGGGGCCGCTTCCGGAACCTCCCGCGTACCCGAGCGCGCGCAGCCTTCGCTCGGCCTCCGGGTCCATCGACGTTCGCTGCTCCGGCGGCAGATCCGGGCCAGAGATCCGCGAGACCAGCGCGTCCAGCTCCGTCGCGCGCGCCGGTTGATCGCCACGACGGTCGGTCAGCTCGCCGGCATCGCGATCGATCTCATACAGCTCGGGCCGCGGCGCCGCGATGTACTTCCAGCCGCCGCGCCGGGCGCTGCGGAGCGAGCTCCAGCCGAAGTCGAGGAGCGGCGCAAACGATTCCGCGTAGATCGCCCTTCCCTGCGCGGCGCTCGTTCCGCTGGACGCAGTGATGAGGTCGATGCCGTCGGCGTCGACCCGCGGCAGGCCGAGGCGCGTGACGACCGTCGGCGCGACGTCCACGAGTGATACGGGTTCGGCGATGACGCGCGGCGCAATCCCGGGCCCCGCGATGATGAGTGGAGTCCTCAGCGTCGTGTCGTACACGAAGATGCTGTGGCCGATCTCGCCATGCTCGCCGAACGCCTCGCCGTGGTCGCCGGCGGCGACGACGAGAGTGGACTCGCGCGCCGGACCGAGCGCGTCCAGCAGGCGAGCGACCTGCCTGTCGGCTTCGGCAACTTCATCCGCGTAGCGCTCGCGCGCGGGACGCCCGTCGCGGGGGTTTCCGTATGGCGCATGAGGCTCGAAAAGGTGAACCCAGAGAAAGAAGCGGGTGGCGCGACCCACCAGCCAGCCAATCGCCTCATCAACCGTCGCCGATCCCGGCCGCTCGTTGAGCGCCCGCATGCCGGGGCCGCGCGGGAAACGATCGCCGTAGGTGCCGAAGCCGCGGGACAGGCCGAACCGGCGGTCGAGCGGAAACGCCGAGACGAACGCCGCCGTCGCGAAGCCGGCCTTCTCGCAAACAGCCGCCAGCGTCGGCACGTCGCCGCGCATGGCCATGCCGTTGTGGCGCGCGCCGTGGCCAGGCGGGTAGAGGCCCGTGAGCAAGCTCGCGTGTGACGGCAATGTGATGGGCGTCGGGGCGAACGCGCGATCGAAGCGCACGCCGCGTCCGGCGAGCGTATCGAGCGCCGGCGTGCGCGCCGCTGCCGCACCATACGCGCCGACTGCGTCCGCGCGCAGCGTGTCGATGGTAATGAGGAGCAGGTTATCGGCGCGTACCTGCGTTGCGGCGGGCGCCGCCTGATCAGCCGCGCGGCCGCACCCGACCGTGCCGAGCCATGGCACGACGCAGAGGAACCAGGCGAGCACGCGCACGTTTCCCGAGAGCGTCATCGATTCGATCCGATTATATTGAGGCGTGGTCCGTATTTTTCTCGCCGCGTTGCTGGCTGTTTCCTTCGCGGACACGTTCGTGACGCTGCCGAGCCGAGGCGCAAAGCTCGCAGGACGGATCATTGTTGCTGCCGCCGGCAACGCCCCACGCCCCGCGGTCGTCCTCGTGCATGGGTCGGGTGAAGTCACGGGCAGCGACATGATGGCCGGGCCCGGCCGCCGCCTCGCCGACATGGGGTTCGTTGTGCTCGCCTACGACAAACGCGGGGTGGGACAGTCGACCGGCGAGTACGCCTCGATCGGTCCTTCGAACAGCCTCCGTATGTTCGATCTTCTCGCCGCCGACGCTTTGGCGGGTGTCGAGGCGCTCCGGCGGCGCCCCGACGTCGACAAGTCGCGCGTGGGACTTCTGGGGTTCAGTCAGGCCGGCTGGATCGCGCCGCTCGCGGCATCGCGCTCGATCGCAGTCGCCTTTGTCGTTCTCATCTCCGGTCCGGCGGTCAGCGTTGGCGAGGAGATCTACTACAGCCGTCTCGCCGGAGAGGATCCGGGCTCCGAGCAGGGACTGTCGGACACCGAGATCGACCGGCGCATGCGCCAGTTCAAGGGACCGGACGGGTACGATCCCGTTCCGGTCCTCTCGAAGCTCGCCACACCGTCACTCTGGATCCTGGGCGAACACGACCGCAGCATTCCAGTCACCCGGACCCGTGACACGCTCGAACGGATCAAGCGCGAGATGGGTCGGCCGATCACGACGCACGTCATTCCCGGCGTCAACCACCGGCTGATGGACTCGACCGGGCGCCAGCCGGACTACTGGCGCACGGTCGAATCGTGGTTGCGAGCGCAGAAGATTATTTCTGTCCCGTCGCGCTGAACGTCCCGGTCAGCGGCACGCCCATCGGGCCGACGGGGATGTAGACAACCGTGTGGTTCGGCGAATTCACCATCAGTTTCTGCGCTTCGATCGCCTCGTGCTGAACGTAGAGCGGGCTCAGCTGACCGCGGATGATCTCCATCGCGTTCGCGATGCCCTGCGCCTGGACTTCACGCTTGGTGCGTTCCTTCCGTTCGATCTCGATCTCGGTATCCTTGCGCTCGAGCTCCTGCGTCGCCGCGAGCTTGCGCGAGACCGCGCTCGCGACTTCTTCGGGATACTGGACGTTCCCGACGACGACGCTCGTGATGACGAACGGACTCTCCCGCGCGTACTGCCGGATCCGGCCGAGCACCGCGTCGCCGATGCCGATCAGATCCTCCTTGACCGCGAGACCCTTCCGGCGCTGCACCTCGTCACGGGCAAACGTCCGCAGCGGCTCCCGCACGAAGTGGCCGTACGCGACTTCGACGACCGTGTCGGGCGACTTGTGCGTGTCGCCATTCCGCACAGTTGTGCTGTAGCGCTCCATGAAGAGCGGAACCTTGCGTTCGTCCACGCGCCACACGGTGTGCACGCGGAACGCGATCTTCAGGTTGTCGCGGCTCAGCACGGCATCCTCGCCCGTGAAGTTCTCCGTGTAGGTGTACGGAGTAACGCTCACGTTCGTGACGTCGAGCAGCCACGTGCGGCCCGGCGACGTCGGTCCTTTCTGGACGCCGTAGAATCGCGACTTGCCGAATACGGCGCCCTTCGTGAGATAGCCGACGTACCCCGCCGGGGTGAAGGGGTTCGACGATCCCAGAAACCAGATGACGACGGAAGCCAGGACGATCGCGCCGATCGTCGTCATCGAGAGGATCGTGCGAACACGACGACGCAGCGTCTCCGAATCGACAGGGAGAACAAACACGGCAGGCCTCCAATCAGCCGACGGGGTTAGCTGACGGGCTCGAGGTTGGAAGTCCTCTACCGATCACGCGATCGGATTCGCCCCATTTCCGCGTCCGCCTGTTCAGCGGCTTGCGGTGGTTCCCCCGCGACGCACTCGGCGTCTTAGGCGCTACGGCTCAGCCTACATCCGCGCGACCGGCGCGTCAAAAGGCGAGTGTCACGTAATACGACAGAGGGCATATCATCCAGTAGTGCGCGTACTTGTAGCCGGTGCCGGCGTCATCGGCTGCGCCGTTGGATGGGAGCTGGCGCGCCGCGGCGCCGCCGTGACGATCGCCGATCCCCGCCGCCCGGGTGGAGGCGCCACGCAGGCATCGGCCGGCATGCTCGTCCCCTACCACGAAGCAGAACATGCAGGTCCTTTCCGCGCGCTCGCGGAGCGGAGCCTGTCGCTCTACGACGATTTCATCGAGCGCCTCACCTCGCTCGTGACGGATGCCCGCATCGACTACTCGAGAACGGGAGCCCTCGAGATCGCGTTCGACGAGGCGACCGGGGCGAGGCAACGCGCGCGGGCCGCGGAGCTGGGCGCGGCCGGAATCGAGTCGCGCTGGCTCAGCGCCGACGAAGCACGCGTACTCGAGCCGCGCCTTGCCGACACGGTACGGGGAGGCCTGCTCGTCGCAACCGAAGGACACGTGGCGCCGGATGCGATGACCGAGGCGCTTGCGCGTGCTGCAGTTCTGAGCGGCGCAACCGTCGTGAACCGGGCCGTCCACGGCGTGCAGACGTCGGGGCCGAGCCTGCTGGCCGAGACCGACGAAGGCACGCTCGAAGCCGATCGCGTCGTCATCGCGGCTGGAAGCTGGAGCGGTCAGGTCGAAGTCGAAGGGGACGTGCCCCTGCCGGTTCGGCCGGTCAGAGGACAACTCGTGCGCCTCGACTGGCCGGGCCCGCCGCTCGCGCAGATCGTCTGGAGCCCGCGCTGCTACATGGTCCCGCGGCGCGACGGGACGCTGCTCGTCGGCGCAACGGTAGAGGACGTCGGTTTCGACGAGCGCCCCACCGTAGGCGGCGTTCGAGATCTTCTGGAAGCAGCGTGCGAGGCGATCCCCGATACGCGGATGGCCGGCTTCAAGGAAGTCCGCGTAGGACTGCGACCGGCCGCGCCGGATGGCCTGCCTATTCTGGGCAAGTCGCCAGCGACCGGCGCCGCCGTGTATGCGACTGGGCACTATCGGAATGGCGTGCTCCTGGCGCCCGTGACCGCCGCGCTCGTCGCCGACCTCGTCCTCGACGACCGCCTCGATCCAATGCTGGCTGCGTTCAGCCCGGGGAGATTTTCATGAGCAGACTTGCCACAGCCGACGCCGAAGCCAGGCTCCGCGAGCTGAAAGGATGGACGCTGGAGGGTGACGCCATTCGCAAGCAGTACACCTTCGGCTCCTTCCGGGAGGCAATCTCCTTCGTCGTCCGCCTTGCGTTCGATGCGGAGGAGGCAGATCATCACCCGGACATCCTGATCAACTACAAACGAGTCACGCTCACGTGGAGCACCCACAGCGCGGGCGGCTTGACTGACAAGGACTTCGCCGGTGCGAAGGCCGCGGACAGAATTTCCTGGGTTTAGTGGCTGCGATTGGAGCTCAAAAAAACCTACAGCTCGCGTGAGGTCGCGCAGCTGACCGGCCTCACGGCGCGGCAGCTCCAGTGGTGGGACGCCAGACGCGTGCTGCAGCCCGCGATTCCGCCGCGGCGAACGTCGGCCGGAGGTTTCACCGAGCGCCGCTACACGCCGGTCGAGCTGCTCGAACTGCTCGTGCTCGCTGAGCTCCGCCGCCATGGCTTCACGGTTCAGAGGATCCGCCGGCTGCTCGACACGCTGAAGCGCCGGTTTGGCGTGCGATTGTTCGAGACGATCGGCGGCGCCGGGCCGATAACGCTGCTGACCGACGGCCGGGAGATCTACGCCCGCACCACCGGCGGAGAGGTCTTCAACGTGCTGCGCGCCCCATCGCAGCCGCTGCTCGTGCTCGGCGAGGATTTGCCGTTGAGGGAGCTGACGGCGCGCCCGTCACGCCGGCGCCGGAAGGCTTCTACCCGATCGGGAAAACGTCGTCGAGGCCTTCCGCCGGACGCGGGATGACGTGGACGCCCACGAGCTCGCCGACCTTGCGAGCCGCCGCGGCGCCCGCGTCGGTTGCCGCCTTGACCGAGGCGACGTCCCCGCGCACGATCGCCGTCACGAGGCCGGCGTCGACCTTCTGATATCCGACGAAGACGACGTTCGCCGTCTTGACCATCGCGTCCGCCGCTTCGATCATGCCGACGAGGCCGCGCGTTTCGATCAGGCCGAGCGCCTCTCCGTGGTTGGGTTTGGATTTTGCCATCAAGTCGAGGTATCCGTTCTCAAGCAATCTTCCCGCGCGCGGAAATCGGAAGCGTATCGACGACGGTCAGACCGTCCACCATCCTAACGCAATCCACGAGATTCGAGACAACGCAGGAGTGGTTCGGGAGCACACGCACGAGGTTCCCAGGCTCCAGGGCGCAGTCGCCCGACACGACCCTGACCGTCGCATGCTCCTCCGACAGGCGCTCGATGAGCAGCGTGTCGTCAGGCTCGCTGGACTCGAGGTCCCGCAAGACGACGCCGTAGCCTGGCGTCGGCCCGAATCCACGCGACTGATCGGAGCTGAGCGTCTTGCTGCCGCAATCGAGGATGACGCGGTCGCGGGCGGGCCGCGACACGACGCGGGCGAGGACGGTGAGCGCGCAGTCTTCGTAGCGCGCCGCCTGGAGTCCTACCTGCGTCCGATCGAAGTAGACGTAGTTGCCCGGGCGGATTTCGGTCAGACCCTGCAGGCCCGCGCTGAACGGCGCCGTCGGCGTCGCGCCCACGCTGATCTCGGCGATGTCGACACCGGCCTCGCGCGCGAGCGTCGTCAGCATCCGCGCTTCGGATTCGGCGATCCGTTTCACCTCTTCCTGCGAGGACGCGTGATACACGTGACCGGCGTGGCTCAACAGCCCGAGCAGACGCAGGCCGCTCAAGCCGGCTACGCGCCGGATGAACCCGGTGGCGCTACTGTCGGCCGGATCGATGCCGCAGCGGTGAAACCCGACGTCCACCTTGACGAGAACGTCGAGCGTGCGGTTCGCGCCCCGCATCGCCTCCGACCATGCCCGTGCGACCGCTTCGTGATCGACGATGATCGAGATGCGGGCGAGATCCATCAGGCGCGAGAGCCTCGACGCATTCGACGGGTGCACGGGATAGGGCAGCCGGATGTCGGTGATCTCCTCCGACGCAAAGACTTCCGCTTCGCCAACCTTCGCGCAGCAGATGCCGATCGCGCCGCGCTCGACCTGCATTCGCGCGATCGCCGGACTCTTGTGTGTTTTTGCGTGAGGACGCAGGCGCACGCCGCCGGCGTTCGCGATGCCTTGCATGCGATCGAGGTTTGCGGTGAGCCGTGCGCCGTCGATCAGGACTTGTGGAGTAGGGAGGTCGGTGACGCGCACGGGCGTCAGTCTATCCCACGCAGTACGGCAATTTTGTGTTCAAGAACGTAACAGCGCTATCTCGGCTGAGCTGGACGTTTACAGGCGTCCTCGTGCCCGTAACAAATTGATCTGATACATGTTAGCCGATAGCACGCAGGGTCGGGACAGTCCGGCGGCCGATTTGCCTTGAAGATGCTCCAGACCTTTCGATTCAAGCAGATGGAGCCGCTCAACGCCGTTTTCGTCGCCTCTGAGGATCTTGTCTCCGCCTGGTGCGCGCACTCTGGCCGGACCGACGTGCTCGCGTTCACCGACGCGGATGCCAACGCCGCCTACGACGCCATCGTGAAGCGGCGTCCGAGGGTTCTGGTGCTCGAACAGATCGTCGCCGCCACGTCGCGTGGCGCGGCGCTCATCGACTGCGTCCGGAACGACTCATCGCTGGGAGGCGTGGAGATCCGGCTGCTGCCGCCCGAGTCGGCGGCGGCGATTGCGTCCAGTCATGCGCACGCGCCCGCCGGCGCGCTTGTTGCGCTCGCGCATCCGATGCAGCCCCGGAAGTCGCGGCGGGCCGTCCGCGTCCGGCTGCCGGAAGGGATCGAGGCAATCGTCGACGGCCGTCCGGTGCAGCTCATCGACATCTCGGTGCTCGGCGCGCAGATCGTGTCGTGGGACGTGCTCAAGCCGAATCAGCGCATTCGCGTCACGCTGGAGGTGAGCACCGCCGCGCCACGTCTCCAGGCCTCCGTCGCGTGGGCGACTTACGAGATGCCGCGTGCGATGGAACCGCACTACCGCGCCGGCGTGGAATTTCGAGACGCCGATCCCGCGCGGGTGCAGGACTTCTACGCGCGGCTCCGCGGGTAACGCGGCGGACTCACCCGAGAAATCCGCGGAACTTCGCTCGATCGACCCGATAGCCGGGGAAGATCGGTGACGCGTCGTCGATGCCGAGATGCCGAGCGGCGACCTCGGAAAAGACATCCCTGAAATCCGTCGTGACCGCGAGGTCGCGCCCCTCGAATCGCTGGTGGGTTTCGAGCCCTGGCCACGCGCCGTAGACGCGTCCGCCACGCACGGATCCTCCGATCGCCATCATGGCGTTGCCATGCCCGTGATCGGTGCCGCCGTTTCCATTCTCAGCAACGGCTCTTCCGAACTCCGACATGGTCAGCACGAGAACATCCGACATGCGGTTGCCAAGATCCGTAGTGAAGGCGGCGATGCCACGGGCGAGATCGTCGAGGCGCGCGGCAAGCTGCCCCGTGGATCCACCTTCGTTGACGTGATGATCCCAGTTGCCGGTCTCCGCAAACGCGATCTCGAGACCGACGTCCGCCTTGACGAGCTGGGCGATTTGCCGGAGCGCCTCGCCGAACGCCGATCGCGGATACGACGCGCCGTTCTCAGGTCGATACCTGGCGGGATCGGCCGCCTTCAGCATACGGATCGCCTCGAACGCCTCCGTGCCCGTCTGCTTGAGGAGCCGGTCCGGGCTCGCGGCATAGTCATCCTCGAATGAGGCGCCGCCCCTGCCTCGGGTGCCGCGGATGCCGAACTGACCCAGCCGGCCGATTGCGAGCGCCTGTGCCGTTCCCTGAAGAGATCGCGGCAGCCTGGGCGCGAGCGCAACGGCTCTGAACGGCGTGGCGTCGCTATGCGCGCGCGCGTGAAGGCATCGATTCAGCCACCCGTCGCGCGTGCTCTTGATCCCGGGTGTTGCCGTTTCCATGTAGTCCTGCGCGTCGAAGTGCGAGCGGGTGCTGTCGGGAGAACCGGTCGCATGGATCACGGCCAGTTCGCGGCGATCGTAGAGCGGCTTGAGCGGAGCGAGCCGCGGGTGCAGGGCGAAGAAGCCGTCGAGGTCCAGCGCGGCGTCCGCGTCGCTGCCCGGGCGCGGTATCGCGATCCTTCGCCGAAGCGCGTAATACGATCGCTCGCCGTACGGGACGATCATGTTCAGGCCGTCCACGGCTCCGCGCTGAAAGATCGCGATCAGAACCCGCCGCGGCGCCGATCCCGCTTCGGCCGTTCTCGCCAGAAACGCCGGCGCGAAGCCGAGGCTCACCAGCGCGAGCCCACCGTCCTTCAGGAAGATGCGACGAGAAAGCATGAGGACTCCTTACCGCCGCTGGAACTCCGGCGAGCCGAGCGCTTGTGCGGAAAGCCCGGTGTCGGGCGCCGCGTCCCGCTCGACGCGAATTCCTTTCAGCCTGCCGTCGGTCAGCGCGAGGGCGAAGTTCATGCGGTTCAGGAGCCCGCCCGTGGTGATCCACGTCTCCGCGGTGTCGGCGTAGCCGGTCGGCGGCTGGCACAGGTAGAGCGGCATGCCGAGCTCATTGAGCGCGCGCATCAGCGGCAGCGCGCTGACGACTTCGGCTCCGCTCGCGCGCACGGCGCTGACGACGAACTCCAGGGGCGTCTTGACTTTGGCGTGGCGCGACCCAGGCGCGAGGAACTCCGCGGACGTGAGAATTACGCGGACCGTTTCGCGGAGATCACCGCCGGTCTCCTGGAAGCGTGCCGCCGCGCGGTCGACGAGGCCGGCCGGCGGACCATCCGACACGAACCGTCGCGTCAGCTTCGTGGCGATGAACCGCGCGGTCGAGGGATGGGCCGCCAGGAAGTCGAGAACGCGCTCCCCCTCCCCCTTTCCACCGGCGCGAATCGTCTGCCCGAGCACCACCTTCTCGCCTCCGTCGTGCATGCGTCCGTCGAATCGAAATCCGCCGCCGGTCCTGGGACGATCAATGGTCCACCCCGTGAACGCGCGCGCGACTTCGACGACGTCCTTCTGCGTATAGCCGCCATCGACGCCGAGGGTGTGGAGCTCGAGCAGCTCGCGGGCGTAGTTCTCGTTGAGCCCAGTCGGCCGGCGGGAAAAGGTGTCAGGTACCTTTTTCAGTGGACGTCTCCCGAAAAAGGTACCTGACACCTTTTCGCTGGAGCTCATCCAGTTGTCCAGGTAGAACAGCATTGCGGGGCTTTCGGCAACCGCGCCGAGAAGATCGCGGAACTTGCCCAGCACGCGCGGCCGGATCACGTCCCGCTCGTACTCCGTCACGTAGATGCGATCCGGTCCCTTGCCGGCGAATACGTTGAAGTGGTTGAACCAGAAATCGACGAGGACCTCGTTCAGCTGCCGCTCGCTGTACACGGCCCGCAGCAATCGCTGCTCGCCGAGCTCCGCGAGGACGCGCCGCGGCCCGTTCATCGCGTTACCCCGATCGCGCGGCGGCTGGTCCTTTCCTTTGCCAGCTTCTCCGTTCTCGGCGGCGGCGCGCTGCCGCGCGCGCCGCTCCATCAGCGCCGGCACAAAGTACCGTTCTGCCAGCTCGCGCGACGTCATCGTCAGTGTCTCGAGCTCCGCGAGACGGCGATCGACCTCGGGATCCGGAAGACGTTCTGGGTGAAGTTGTCGATCGATGTACGTCGTGAGGCCCATCGCGGCCACACGCTCGACGTCGCCGGGCCGAGCGCCGTAGCCGATCCGATTCAGAACATGGGTTATGGGTGCGGTATCCGAAGGCGCGGCCGCGAGGCCGGTGCAGATAGCCGCAGCGACAGCAATTGCTCCTGCCACGCCGCGAAACGGGCTCATGCCTGGTTAGACCAGCGAGGCCCGCCAAAGTTACGTCGCGTAGAATCGACCCCGGATGGAGGTCGTGCGTGCGGACGGACCGGTGCTCGAACAGATTCTCGATGCGTCCTACAGCCTGTGGGGTGAGGGCCTGACGCGCCGAGGCTACGGGCAATACAACGCCGCGCAGCTTCGAACCGCCTGGGGCCAGAGCAATCTCACGCGCCTCGCGCTCGTCGAGAACGGCCGATTTCTCGCGACTGCCAAGCGCTACGACCTCGCGGCTCGAATGGGCAGTCGCAGGATTCGCGTGCTTGGGATCGGCGCCGTCTTTACTCCGCCAGACTTGCGCGGACGCGGTCTTGCGCGAAATCTCATCGACCTGATGATCGCCGACGCCGCTCGCGACGGCATTCACACGGCGCTACTGTTCTCGGAGATCGGGCCAGACTACTATGCGCGGCTGGGATTCACCGAGATTCCGATCGAGACGGTGACGTTGGACGTCAAAGCGGGCCCCCTCGACGTTGCTCGGGGCAGGCGGGAGCGCGCGCCGGCCATTCCGGTTCGAAGCGGCGACGACCGCGACATCGAGCACATTGCCGCGATCTCGAGGCGCGTCTCCGACAGATTTCCATTCACGCTCGAGCGGAGCGCGGAGTTCATTCGGTTCGGGGTGACCAGGAAGCGGCTGCTCGCCGGCTTCACCCGCGGCGGCAGCCGGCATGTCGAGTTTCTCGTCGTCGAGGAAGGCGGCAGGCCGGCCGCGTACGTGGTGGCAACCGTGTCGCCGTTCGGCAGGACGCTCGAGGAGTGCGGCGATCTCGACCCGTCCGGCGCGCGCGTCGGCGCCATCCTGCAGACGCTGCGGATCGCCTCGCACGACCGGTTCGCCACGCTCAAGGCGTGGCTTCCTCCGGCGCTTCTTCCGCCGCAGCTTTCAATCGTCGGACGCGAGCCGGCGCGGGACGTGATGATGACGCGCGGGATCGACGCGCCGACAGTCGCGGACGTCCTCTACTGGCACGGGGATCTCTTCTAATGCCGAATGCCCAATGCCCGATGCCCGAATCCGAAGTTGGGTAGTTTGGGCATCACGCATCGGCGCATTGGGCATTGTCGAGGTTATTTCTTCTCTAGGAACTTCCTCCACTCCTCGACGAGATCGCCGCGCGGGCCCTGCGCCGCCACGTAGGCGGAGCGATAGCGATCGAACCGCGCCAGGTCCTTGTCCTTCGATTCGATCGGCTGACCGGCGGCGTTGGCCTCGTACACGATCCGCATCGCGAAGAAGAGGCGGTTCGAGTCGTTCGGCGTCTTTTCGATCTGCGATTCGATGCTCTTGAGCGCCTCCGTGAACTCGCCCGCCTGCGCCGCGGCGACGACGAGCCGCAGCTGGACGTCCTCGTTCGCGGGCCAGAGATTGGCCGCCTCGCGGGTGATGTCCAGTGCGCGGCCTCCCTCCTTCGCGCGAAGAAGCGCGTCGGCCAGCAGGATGTAGATGAAGGGCGCATCGGACTCGGTTACGAGCGATGTCTGCCACGCTGCGGCCGCCTCTCGATCCTTTCCGCCGGCCGCGTAGCACGCGCCCAGGTAGAAAATGGCCGGGAAGAAGTCCGGCGACGCACGCAGCGCCCGTCGAAAGGCGTTGCCCGCGCCGTCGAGATCGCCCTTGGAATACAGCGCGAGGCCAGTCACGAACCCGGGCAGCGGCGAATCGTCCGGCTCGCGCGCCACGGCCTGCTGCGCTTCGTCGAAGCGGCCGGCTTTCGCGTGAGCGACAGCGGCGTCCATGACGGCCCCCTTCGCGGCCGCCGGATCCGTTCGCGCGCGATCGAAGAAGAACCCGACGACTGTCGAGTCGAGCACGCTCTTCGTCTCGAAGGGCGGCACGTCGGTCGCGACGACCGGCTTCACCGACCCACGGTTCGTCGTAACCGAACCAGATCGCGTCGCGACGGTCGTCGTCGTCGCCGCACTCCGCAGCACCGTGAACGGCCGAACGACTTTGCCGACCTGGCGGCCATCCGACAGTACGATCGCCCGAACCAAATAATCGCCCGGCGGCAGCAGCGCGATCGGGACGCGCCCCTCGGCGTAGCGGCGCCCGCCCTTCGGATCGTTCTCGAGTCGCCCGTCGGTCGACTCGAACGCACGGCTGTTGTCGTCGGACGCCACTTCGAACCGGACCTTCATCTTCTCGAGTTGATCAGGTGCTTCCGAGTACATCTCGAGGTAGCCGACGACGCTCTCGCTGGCTAGGCCTGGCGTCGCGACCGGCCGCGACGTCGGCGTGCCTGCCCTGCGCGGCTCGGCGATCAGCAGGTCCCCGAACTTGACCTGCCCCGCGCTGCGGAGCGCCGCGGTAAACGTGTGCTCGATGCTGCCGTGCGTCCCGTCTGGTGTCAGGATGGCGAGCTTGAGCGTGTAGGCGCCCGGGTCGACGAGCGACGCCGAAAG
>DATAFJ010000045.1:0-2446 GCA_036257535.1 Vicinamibacterales bacterium
CTGGTCCCACTCGATCGCATACAGGTGGAACGCGTCGGACGCATCGGCGACTCGAGTGTTGGCGGTCTTCTGGGTCCCGATCCGATGGTTGTACGCCTTCGTGTGGATCGATCCGTGGACCACGCCCTGGTCGAAGCCCACGTGCTCCATGATGTCGATCTCGCCATCGTCCGGCCACGTCATCTCGCCGGGCGTCGTCGCCAGCATCCAGATGGCGGGCCACGCGCCACGGCCCTTCGGGAGCCGCGCACTGGCTTCGATCCGTCCGTAGGTCCAGTCGCCTCTGCGCTTCGTGACGAGTCGCGCCGACGTGTAGGCGCTTCCCTGCCAGTTCTCCCGGCGTGCCTCGACGATCAAGTGTCCGCCCTCGACCCGCGCGTTCTCGAGGCGATCGGCCGTGTAGAACTGCAGCTCCTTGTTCCCCCAGCCGTGGCCGCCGACGTCATAGCTCCAGCGCGCGGGATCTGGCAGCCCGGGGCGATCGAACTCGTCCGACCACACGAGCTCGCGGTCCCTCGACTCTGCTCGAGACGAGCCCGCGGGCGTAATCGGGTCGGAGGAGGACATACAGGCGATCGTGGCCAGCACCACGGCGGGAACTGATAAAATCGATTTTTCACCCATGGACCTGAAAACCTTTCCTGATCCCCTGATCGACATCGACAAGTCGGAGCAGAGCGGCAGCGAGAAGATCGTCCTCGCCGGCGGCTGCTTCTGGTGCGTCGAAGCCGTGTACCTGCAGCTCGAGGGCGTGTCCAAGGTCGTCTCCGGCTACGCCGGCGGCACAGCCGAGACCGCCGACTATCGCACGGTCTGCACGGGCACGACCAATCACGCGGAGGTCGTGCAGATCACGTACGACCCGTCGCGCATCACCTACGGACAGATCCTCAAGGTCTTCTTCTGGATCGCGCACGATTCCACGGAGCTGAACCGGCAGGGGAACGACATCGGCCGACAGTACCGCTCCGCGATCTTCTACTCGAACGAGCGTCAGCGCGAGGTCGCGGCCGCCTACATCAAGCAGATCGACCAGGCGAAGGTCTTCACGCGGCCCATCGTCACGACGCTCGAGCCGCTTGAAGCCTTCTACGAGGCCGAGGCCTACCACCAGAACTACGCCGCCCGGAATCCGGCGCAGCCGTACATCGCCGCGATTGCGGCGCCGAAGGTCGAGAAAGTCCGCAGGCAGATTCCCGAGAAGCTCAAATCTGGATGATGCCGCGGCGGACGGCAATCGCGACCGCCTGCGTGCGATCGTTCGCGCCAAGCTTCTCCATGATGTGCTTCATGTGGACCTTGACGGTCTCTTCCGAGATCAGCAGCTGGTCGCCGATGTCCTTGTTCCTGTTTCCGCGCGCGACGCGCTCGAGGACGTCGATCTCGCGCCCGGTCAGCAGCTCCTCGCCGAGGTGCTCGGCGAGCTGCGCCGCCACGTCGGCCGGAATGCGCTTCTTTCCCGCGTGGACCTCGCGGATCGCGTTCATCAGCTCCGGCGGCGGCATCGTCTTCAGCACGTAGCCGCGCGCGCCGGCCTGCAGCGCGCGCTGAATCTCCACGTCCCCTTCGAACGTCGTCAGCATGACGATCCGCGCGTCGGCGAACTCGGCGCGAATCGCGATGAGGACATCGATGCCGCTGACGTCCGGCAGCCGCACGTCCATGAGCGTCACGTCCGGCCGATGCTCGCGGAACAGCCGGATCGCGTCGCGGCCGCTCGGCGCCTGGGCCACCAGCTTCATGTCCGGCTGGCTGTCGATGATCGCGGCCAGGCCCTCGCGCAACAGCGGATGATCGTCGACGCTGAAGACTCGAATCCGGTTGCGCTCGCGATCCATCATGCCTGCCTCGCCGCCCCGGCGCCTGCGGGCTGGTCGGGTAACTGCACCCGAAAGGCGATGTGCGCCGGGACCGACATCTCGACTTCGGTACCGGCCCGTTCGCGATTCGAGATCCTGAGTCGGGCGCCGATGCGCTCGGCGCGCTCGCGCATTCCTGACAGGCCCCAGTGCCCGTCGCGACCCGAGCGAATGATCTCCGGATCGATCCCGCGGCCGTCGTCTCGCACGCTCATCCGCAGCCGCGTCGCATCGTAATCGAGCTCGACCTCGATGTGCTTTGCCTCTGCGTGGCGGACCGCGTTCATCAGCGCCTCGCGGCCGATTCGGTAGATCTCGTCGCGGATGAGCGGATGGAGATGCCGGGGCTCGCCTCCGACAACGACGCTGTAGGTTTCGGAGCGATCGACGAGCTCGTGTTCGATGGCCGCGAACGCCTGTCCGAGATCGCTGTCCACGCCCGGACCGGCGCGGAGGCCGCGAACCGCGTCACGTCCCTCGTCTATGACCTGTCTCATGAGCTGCTGCACACGATCGACGCGTGTCCGCGCCGGTAAGTCTGGCGGAAGCTGCTCGGCAGCCACGTGCAGCTGCATGGAAGCGCTCAC
>DATAFJ010000213.1:0-57737 GCA_036257535.1 Vicinamibacterales bacterium
AGGACCTTCGAGTGCCGGGGCACGAGCAGGACGTCGTCAAAGGTCAGGGCCATCGTCAGGCCCGTCGCGATCCGTTCGGAGGTGAGCAGCTCAGTCTGTGTTTCCATCAGCCTTTATGCGTTCGCTCCATGGCACTTCTTGAACTTCTTGCCGCTGCCACACCAGCACGGGTCGTTCCGCCCGACCTTCGGCGCGTCGCGCCGGACCGTCTTCACCTCCGCATCGTCGCCGCCGACGCGGGCGGGCCGCGGCTGTTCGGCCACGGCGGACGCGCCGCGCGGAGCGCCGGGGGGCAGCCCGCGGGCCGAAGATGGCGCGAACGGTGAGCCCTGCTGGGAGGGATCGTTGAAGATCAACGGTGGCGCCCGGCGGGCCGGCGCGCGTACCGCGGGCGCGGCTTCTTCCTGCAGGACGGGACGCAGACGCCACAGGTAGCGGATCATCTCCTCGTCGACGCGGTCGCGCATCGCGGTGAAGAGTGCGAAGCTCTCTTTCTTGTACTCGACGAGCGGATCACGCTGGCCGTAGCCGCGCAGGCCGATGCCTTCCTTGAGGTGATCGAGGCTGTAGAGGTGGTCCTTCCACTGGGCGTCCGCGACCTGCAGCATGATGTCGCGCTCGACCCGTCGGAGGATCTCCGCCGGCAGGAGCTTTTCCTTCTCGTCGTAGCGGCCTTGCGCGCGCTCCCAGAGCGCGTCGCGAATCTCGTCGCGGCCCATCTCCTCGAACTTCCCGTCCGCGAGATCGGGCAGATCCAGCGCGAAGATCTCGACTGCCGCCTGCCGGAGTGCGTTGATGTCCCAGTCCTCGGGATGCGCATCCTTCGGCAGGTACTGTTCGATGGTCGAATCCAGCAGGTCCTCGGCGGTGGCCATGAGATAGCCGCGCGTGTCGACTGTCTCCGTTTCACCCTCTTCGGCGCCGCCGATCTGAATCCTCCCCTCGAGCAGCTCGCGGCGCAATCCGTACACGCTCTCGCGCTGCTTGTTCATCACGTCGTCGTACTCGAGGAGGTGCTTGCGGACGGAGAAGTTCTGGGCCTCGACCTGCCTCTGCGCGCGCTCGATGGCGCGCGTGACCATGCCGTGCTCGATCGGAACGCCTTCCTCCATGCCGAGCCGCTGCATCAACCCCGAGATGCGATCCGATCCGAAGATCCGCATCAGATCGTCTTCGAGCGAAAGATAGAAGCGTGACGAGCCGGGGTCTCCCTGGCGGCCGGCCCGGCCGCGGAGCTGGTTGTCGATGCGGCGAGCCTCGTGCCGCTCGGTGCCGATGATGTGAAGACCACCCGCGCCAACGACCTCGTCATGTTCGTGGTCGGTCTGGCGCTTCAGCTGTAGAAAGAGTTCTTTGTACTTCTGCCTCGGCGCTCGATAGAAGCTCTCGAGATGGTAGAAGTACACGTAGTCGTTGTCGTCGACGAACTTTTCCTGGCCCTTCGGCAGCCGTTCGGCCAACTGATCCGCCAGCATCTGCTGCCGCGCCATGAACTCCGGATTGCCGCCAAGCAGGATGTCCGTGCCGCGGCCCGCCATGTTGGTGGCGATCGTGACCGCACCTTTGCGGCCCGCCTGCGCGACGATCTCCGCTTCCTGCGCGTGGTACTTGGCGTTCAAGACGACGTGCTTGATGCCGCGCCGCTTGAGCATCGCCGAGAGCCTTTCGGACTTCTCGATCGAGACGGTGCCGACGAGTACCGGGCGTCCCTGAGTCTGTTTCTCGAGAATGTCGTTGACGATGGCCTCGTACTTCTCGCGCTCGGTGCGGAAGACGGTGTCCGGCTCCTCGATGCGGTTGAGCGGCCGGTTCGTCGGAATGACGATGACGTCGAGGTTGTAGATCTTCGCGAACTCGACCGCCTCGGTCTCCGCGGTGCCGGTCATGCCGGACAGTGTCTTGTATTTTCGGAAGTAGTTCTGGAACGTAATCGTCGCAAGCGTCTGGTTCTCGCGCTCGATCTTGACCTTTTCCTTCGCCTCGACCGCCTGGTGCAGGCCGTCGCTCCACCGCCGTCCAGGCATCAGACGGCCGGTGAACTCGTCCACGATGACCACCTGGCCGTCCTTGATCATGTATTCGACGTCCAGACGGAACAGCGAGTGCGCGCGGAGCGCTTGATTGACGTGGTGGAGCAGCGGCATGTTCGTCGGGTCGTACAACCCGCCGCTGTCGGGCGCGAGCCGATGCTTCATCAGCCGCTCGGCCTTCGCCATGCCGCTTTCGGTCAGCGTCACCGTCTTGTGCTTCTCGTCGACGATGTAGTCGCCGGTCTGCTCGAGCGCCTCGCGGTCTTCCTGCTTGACGTTGCCCTGCGTGACCGCGCCCTTCTTGAGCTGCGGAATGATGCGATCGACTTCGTAGTAAAGGTCTGTCGATTCTTCGGCCGGCCCCGAAATGATGAGCGGCGTGCGCGCCTCGTCGATCAGGATGCTGTCCACTTCGTCCACGATGGCGAAGTGGTGCCCACGCTGCACGTAGTTCGCGAGATCGAACTTCATGTTGTCGCGCAGGTAGTCGAAGCCGAACTCGTTGTTCGTCCCGTACGTGATGTCGCACCCGTACGCAATCTGCCGCTCGGCATCGTTCAGATCGTGCTGGATGACGCCGACCGTCATGCCGAGGAACCGATAGATACGGCCCATCCATTCGGAGTCGCGGCGGGCCAGGTAGTCGTTGACAGTGACGACGTGTACGCCCTTGCCTTCGAGGGCGTTGAGATAGGCAGGAAGCGTGGCGACGAGCGTCTTGCCCTCGCCGGTCTTCATCTCCGCGATCCGCCCCTTGTGCAGCACCATCCCGCCCACGAGCTGGACGTCGAAGTGCCGCATGTCGAGCACGCGGCGGCCCGCTTCGCGGACGACGGCAAAGGCTTCGGGCAGAAGATCGTCGATCATCCCCGCGGGTCGGCCATCGCCGGCGGCAGCCACGCGGGCGCGGAACTCGGCGGTCTTCGCCCTCAGCTGCTCGTCGGTGAGCGCCTTGATCGAGGGTTCGAGCGCGTTGATTTCGGCAACGATCGGCCGAAGCCGTTTCAACTCACGCTCGTTCTGAGTCCCAACGACTTTGACGAGGAGGGTCTTCAGCATGCGAGGCCCAGCGAGGCCCGGATATCCAGCCATTTTACCACGATGGCGGCGGCCGCTCGCGCGCGGCGGTCAGTCGGCCGACGGCGTCGGAGCGGAGTTGCACTCGAGCAGCGTGAAGTGCCGCGCATCGGAAGTGAGGCGGCATGACGGCGGCGCAGGGCACGGACGGTCTTTGAGCTGGAGGTAGAACCGGTGCCGGCTGCTGGCTTCCACATCCAGGCTGACGCGGAAGAAGCGTTGCAGGTACGCGTGAAGACGCCAGTCCTCGGCCGCATTTGCGCACGTGCCAACCGTCGTCTCCCGGGGCATGGCGGAGGCGACAGTGCGGTAGTCGGCGATCCAGTCGCGATCGCGAGGCTCGAGCGGACCAAAGAGCATTGGCGCCGCCGCAGAAGCGACGATGAGCGCGATCCCGATTGCGCCGACAATGGCCGGTCCGATGGAACGCGACCGCCATCGATCCAGCAGGGGACCGGCGAGCGGCTGCGCGAGGCCGGCAAATCCAAGCGCGTAGAACGGGATCGACGGGACAAGGTAGTGGCCCGCTATCCGTGCGCTTGCCAGCATCGGCATCGACGCCGCGAGAGCCACCGCGAAGAAGAACCATACCCATCGGCTTACGGCCATGCGCGGCGCGTTTGCGTCCCTGCGCCGGATCGCGGCCCGCAGCCATGTAAGCAGCAGGAGTCCGCCCATGCGGAGCACGATCCCGTTCAGGTGTCTCACCAGAGACGTCCAGCGCCCTCCGCCGCGCGCGCCGCTGATCGACGCGACGACCTGTTGATTCCAATAAGTCGACAAGGCCGCCCGTGAAGCGTCGACCGAAAAGAGAATCCCGCCTGTCACAGCGAGCGTTCCCAGCATCACGAGTCCGTGCCGCACAGCCGGGCGCGCATGCTGCGGTACCAGGAGGGCGACGAGAACCGGAGCGGCGATCGGAAAAAAGCCCGCGGGCCCCTTCGTCAGGACCGCCGCGACCACCGAAACCCCCGCCAGCGACGACCAGAGCCAGGCCGGACGGCCGGCAGCACCAAGCGACTGCACGAGCGCAAAGACCGCGAACGTCGTGAAGACCGCGACCGTGGCCTCGAGCATGTTGTTGACGATCGACCATGTGACGGTGGCTGGCAGCAGCCAGAAAACCAGCGGCAGCCAATCGTAACGATCGTCAGCGATGGTGCGTCGCCACAGGAGGAGGATGAGCCATGCGGTAAGACCACCCATCAAGAGCGAGTACGCCCGTTCGACGAAGAGGTGATCGCCGGCTAGAAGAAACGCGGCGGCCTGGAGCCCGAAGCCGAGCGGCGGATGGTCCTGAAAGATCGGATAGACCGTGGCCGTGTAGGACGGCGACCAGAACGTGCCGACTCCGGCTGCCAGGTTTCGCGCGATCGAGGCGTACGTGACCCCGTCGAGAAACATGCCCGGCTGGGCCATGCGCGCGATGGTCAGAAAGAGAAACGCGCCCGCTATCAGGAGATAGAAGGGGAGGTTTCCTAGCGTCGCGAGCTGAGGAGGCGCAGCGGGTTGATGAGGCGGTTGTTCCACCACACCTCGTAGTGCAGGTGTGAACTGGTCGACCGGCCGGTGGAGCCGACGTAGCCGATGACGTCGCCGCGGCGAATCTGCTGGCCGGCACGCACCGTCATCCGCGCCAGATGTCCATAGCGCGTCGTCATGCCGAAGCCGTGCGAGAGAACCACGAGGTTGCCGTAGCTCCCCGAGTAGCCGGCGGACTCGACGGTGCCGTTGGCGGTCGCCTTCACCGCCTCGCCTTTGTCGGCGGCGATGTCGAGGCCAGCGTGGAAGTCCGGCGCTCCGGTAAAGGGATCGCGGCGCGATCCGTAGGCCGATGACAACCAGCCGGCGACCGGCCAGATCGACGGTGTGGCGGCGCCCAGCGCCTCGCGCTGCTCGACGCCCGTTCGCACGTGCTCGAGCCGCGTTTCGAGCATGCCTAGAAGATCCCGCAGAACTCCAAAGGTGTTTTCCGGCGCCGGCGCAGCGAGCGACGCGACCGCGCCTTCCATCGACCGGGCGGGCGCTCCACCCATCGCGCGCGACTTGACCACGGCGGGCAGGTTGTCAATCGCCTTGACCGTTGCCGGATCGAGTCTGGAGCGTTCGCCGAGCTCGGAAACCGCCGCCTGGAGCGCCGAGATCTGCGAGGCGAGCTCGCCGGTAGCGGCGCGGTAGCTTTCGTTTTCCATGCCGAGCACCGCGTTGCTCTCGCGCAGGGAGTCGATCTCCGCCGATGCGCTCCATCTGGCGCCGAGTCCCATCAGGACAGGCAGGCTCGCCAGGCCCAGCAGAATGGCGGCAGTCGGCCACAGGGGGATAGTGAGCCTGCGGACAACACCGGTCGCGCGGCTGGCGATGAGGACCGTATACCGGTTCATTCGGTCGTTTGAAAGACGCGAAACTTTATCACAGCCGCAGCGAGCCCCGGAAGCCGAAAATTCCCGGGAAAGGCTGGGCTTGCGCAAGGTGGCTGAGGAGTTGCAGAGCGTTGTGCGCCGACCCTCGACGGCCAGGTATCGATCCCAGAGTTTTCTCAAACGAGGGAACGGAGGAGCGAATGAAGGCAACTGTGGTCGTACTCGCGTTGGTCGCGACCCTTGGTGCCAGCACAGCCAGTGCGGACTCGATCGACTCGATCGGGATGTCCATGTACGGCGGCGGCTCACCTAGCGCGATATCGGACTTCACCATCTCGGGCAACACGATTACGTTCAACCTCATGTTTGGACTGTCGAACCCGATCTTCCTGATGGTCGATGGGCTGGACGCCCGCACGAACTATCAGGTCGAGGTGAACGTCCAGGGGCCCGCGGAATGGACCGAGTTCACCGCCGAGATACTGAATCCGATGAAGGGTGGCGGCAACGCCGACGACCCCTCGCCACAGCCGGGGTACGTTCCGGCCGGGTTCTCGACCTCGACCGACTATGACGGGTTCAGCTTTGCGCAGGGCACGCGGATGGAACGCGGCTTCATCGCGGCGGGCGGTTCCGCGTTCGGCGTGTTTGCCGACGAGCTGAGCGACGCACGCGACATGCTGACGTTCAGCGGTCTCGGCACCGGCCCCGCAACGGTCATGTTCGGGCTTCGCGACTTCGGCGGCGGCAGGGCGTTCCTGATCCGTCTCGTCGGCGTCGGCCGGGACGCGGTCGCAACGCCTGAGCCTGCTTCGCTGCTGCTCGTCGGCGGAGGCCTCGTGGCCCTCGCGCGGGCGGCGAGAAAGCGGCGCACTCAGTCGTGACGCCAACACGTGCTGGCCGCCATGATCGACTGGCGGCCTGGCTCGTGCTGGCCTCGCTCGCAGCTGCGTATATCCCGATACTCGTGCGGCTGGCGCGGCAGTGGCTCAACGACGAGAACGCGTCGCACGGGCTGATCGTCGCGCCTTTGGCGGTGTGGCTGATATGGAGGGCGCGCGCCCGTTGGCGGGCCTCCACCGTTGCTCCAAGTCAGATCGGACTCGTCGTCCTCTTCGGAAGCCTGGCTGCGTACGCGGCCGGAATGCTCGGAGCGGAGCTCTTTCTGGCTCGCGTCTCGCTCGTCGGGGTTGCCGCCGGAGCGGTCCTGTACATCTGGGGCTGGCGGCACCTTCGACTCATCGTCTTTCCTCTAACGCTGTTCGCGCTGGCCGTGCCGCTTCCCGCGATCCTGCTCAATCAGATTACGTTTCCCTTGCAGCTCGTTGCCTCCCGTGTGGGGGAGGCTGCAATCAGCGCCGGCGGAATTCCGGTGTTGCGTGAAGGCAACGTGCTGATGCTCGCAGACACGACTCTCGAAGTGGCTGAGGCGTGCAGTGGCATCCGATCCCTCGTCTCGCTCGTCACGCTCGCCGTGGTCGCGGCCTACTTCCGGGGCGGCCGCACGGCTGGCGGCGTGGCGCTCGTGCTGCTGGCGCTGCCGATTGCCGTGGCCGCAAACGCGGCCCGGGTCGCCGGTACCGGCATCGCCGCGCACGTCTGGGGCACGAGCGCGGCCGAAGGCTTCTTTCACACGTTTTCCGGCTGGCTCGTGTTCGGCGTCGCCGCGACGCTGATGGTCGTCGCCGAACGACTCATCGTCATCGTGGAGCGGCGAACGGCAAGGCGGGCGGCACCCGATGCGAAGGCCCTGGAGGTTTCATGCGCGCCCGCGCCGTAGCCGTCGCCGCGCTGATCCTCCTGGCGTCGGTGTACGTGCGGTTCGTCGCCGCTGCTGTGGGCGACGTTGCGCGAACACCCCTCGAAGGATTGCCGCTGGAGATCGCCGGCTGGAGAGGTGAGTCGCTGCCGCCGCTTGACGACGCGACGGCGCGAGTGCTGGGCGCCGATGAGTATCTGAATCGCCGGTATGTCCGGCCGGATGGCGCGGCGGTCGATCTCTTCGTCGCGTACTACCGCAGCCAGCAGCATGGCGACGCGATCCACTCGCCGCGCAACTGCCTGCCTGGCGCCGGCTGGGAGCCGGTCAGCCAGTCGGAGACGACGCTCCGTGCGGGCGGAGAGCCGGTGTCGGTGAATCGATACGTCATTCGGAAGGGCCTCGATCGCCGTGTGGTCTTTTACTGGTATCAGGGACGCGGTCGCGTGGTGTCGAATGAGTACGCCAACAAGGGCTGGCTCGTGATCGACGCGATGCGGACGGGCCGCACTGACGGCGGCCTCGTGCGTGCAATCACGCCTGCGTCGGAGGCCGGAGAACGCAGCGCCGTCGCGCTTCTGGAAGCGGCGCTCGCACCGCTCGAGAAGTCGCTGCCTTGAGCCTCGCGCGAGAGGAACCGATCATCATGAAAAGACTGCTCTGTATCTGGTGCCTGGCCGCGGTGGCCGCCGCCTGCGGCGGCGATCCAGCCAAGCGCGCAAGCGACTACGCGGCGAGCGGCGATCGATACGTCGAGAAGGGCCAGCTCAAGGAAGCCGTCATCGAGTATCGCAACGCCGTGAAGGCGGATCCGAAACGCGCGGACGTCTATGCCAAGCTCGGGCGCTCGCTTCGGCGGCTCGAACGCGCGCCGGAAGCGTACGCGGCGCTGACACGGGCGGTGGAGCTCAATCCGGCGGATGCCGGCACGCAGCTCGAAGTCGCGTCGCTTCTGATCGCCGCCGGCGACTTCGAAGCCGCGAGGCGGCGGGCCGAGCAGGCGCTGAAGGTTCAGCCTTCGAGCCCCGATGCGCTCATCGCACTCGGGACGGCGCTTGCGGGACTCGAGCGCCTCGATGAAGCCGTTCAGAAGATGGAACAGGCGATTCGGGTCGATCCTTCTCATGCCGGCGCAGTCGTGACCCTGGGTTCGTTCCGCCTGGCCGAGGGTAAACGGGCCGAGGCCGAGCGGCTGCTTCGCAAGGCGGCGGAGCTCGACACTCGGTCGGCGCGGCCGCAGATCGCACTCGCGAACCTTTACTGGGCGACGGGCGATCGACAGGGCGTGGAGCGCGCGCTGTCGGAAGCGTTCGCACGTGAACCCGGCAACCGGCTCGCGCATCGCGCCGCGGCGATGTTGTACCTGGTCACGAATCGCCCGGTTGAAGCGGAGCGCCATCTGAGGGTGCTGGCGCAGGGCGAGCACCCGTCGGCGTCGCTCGCGCTGGCGCGCTTCCTGGCGTCGCAGGGACGCCGCGACGAAGCCATGAAGAGCCTGGAAAAGACGATCAAGGCCCCGGAGCCAGAAATTCAGGCGGCGTCGCGGGCGCTGCACGCGCGGTTGATGCTCGGCGGCTCCTCCCCCGACGCGAAGGCCGCAGTTGCGGAAGCGCGGAAGGCGGTGCAGCTTGCCCCGCAGACCGCAGAGACGCACTACGCGCTGGGGTTGGCCCTCGCCGCTGAAGGCAACTACGACGCCGCCGACGCCGCGTTCGCGGAGGTCCTTCGCCTCGAGCCGCGCGCGTCGGTAGCGGCGGTCGAGCGATCGCGCCTGGGACTGGCTCGCGGCGACGCGCGTGCTGCGGTCGCAGCCGCGCGCGCCGCGGTCAGTGCGCCGGCGGCAGGTGTCGCTGCGTCACTGCAGCTCGTGCGAAGCCTCCGAGCGGCCGGCCGTCTGGACGATGCGCGCGTCGAGCTCGAATCGGTTGTGAAGCGAGGGGAGCCAACCCCCGAAGTACGCTCCGAACTGGGCTGGCTGGCGCTCGCTTCCGGCAACCGCCAGGCGGCGCGAACGGCCTTCGAGCAGGCCGGCGCGACCGACGGCCTCGTCACCCTCGATCTGCTCGAGGGCCGCATGGATGCGGCGCGCGAGCGCGTTCGAAGCCAGATGGCCGCGCGGCCCAACGATCCGTCGCTGCTGATTCTGAGCGCCCGCGTGGAGCTCGCCGCCGGGAAACCGGCTGACGCCGAACCGTTCCTGACGCGCGTGATCGAGCTCGATCCGCGCGCGCTGGACGCCTATTACCTGCTGGCCGAGTCACACCGGCGCCAGAGCAACATCGATCGCGTCCGGGCCGATTACGAGCGCGCGGCGGTCGCTCGGCCCGATGCGGTCGTGCCAACGCGTACGCTGCTCGGGCTTCTCGAAGAGGGACAGAAGCGGCCGTTCGAGGCGGAACGCCAGTATCGAGCGGCGCTCGCGCGGGATCCTCACGCAGGCGTCGCCGCCAACAACCTCGCGTGGCTCCTCGCAGAGCAGGAACGTTTTGACGAAGCGCGTCCGCTCGCCGAGGTTGCCGCGCGCGAGCTGCCAGCGCGCGCCGAGCCGCGCCACACGCTCGGTTGGATCCTGTTGAAGAGCGGCAGGCCGTCCGACGCGATCCCGCTGCTCGAGGCGGCCGTCCGGATGGCGCCCGACCGGCCGCGGTACCGGGAGCACCTCGAAGAGGCACGGAGCGAGGTTCGCCGCCAGCAGCAGGCCAGGGCGGCGCGGTAACATTTGGTGATTTGGTGAGCTGGTGATTTGGTGATTTGGATTTGGTGATCACGAAATCCTGAATTGCAGTGCTTCCGCGACGTGCGAGCGTGTGACTGCATCTGCGGACGCCAGGTCCGCGATCGTTCGTGACACGCGCAGCACACGGTCGTGTCCTCGGGCGCTCAATCCAAAGCGTGTAGCGGCATCCTCGAGCAGGCGCAGACCCGCCGCGTCCGGGCGCGCGTGCAGGGTGAGGAGGCGTCCTTCGAGCCGCGCGTTCAGGCTCGCGTCACCCGCGCCGTTCGCCTGCCGTCCAAGCCGCGCGGCCTGGCGCGCCCGCGCCTGACAGACCCGGGCGCGTACTGAAGCCGTCGGTTCTCCGGGTGCCGCCTCGGAGAGCGTCGCTGGCGGCACCGGCGCGACCTGCACGACGAGGTCGATCCGGTCCCGAAGCGGACCGGATATCCGGCCGCTGTAGTCCGCGACCTGCGACGGCTTGCAGCGGCAGACGCGAACCGGATCGCCGAGAAACCCGCAAGGACAGGGGTTCATGGCCGCCACGAGCATGAACCTCGCAGGAAACACGACCGTACGCGCGGCCCGCGCAATCCGGGCGCAGCCCTCTTCGAGCGGCTGACGGAGGACTTCGAGGACGCGCCGGCCGAATTCAGGCGTCTCATCGAGGAACAGCACCCCACGGTGCGCGAGGCTGATCTCTCCTGGCCTGGGAATGGATCCGCCGCCGACGAGCGCGGCATCCGAAATAGTGTGATGCGGCGCGCGAAACGGCCGCGCCGTCACGAGGCCGCTGCTCGGCGGGAGGAGACCCGCCACCGAGTGGATGGCCGTCACTTCCAGCGCCTCGTCGAACGTCAGCGGCGGGAGGATTCCGGCAACCCGCCGCGCCATCATCGTCTTCCCCGCACCCGGCGACCCGACCATGAGCAGGTTGTGACCGCCCGCCGCCGCGATCTCGAGCGCGCGCCTTGCGAGCGCCTGGCCGCGCACGTCTTCGAAATCCGCGGTTGCAGCCGGCGTGTGGGCGGCCGGCGGCGGAGGCACTTGCAACACGGCGCGTTCCGGATGGTTGATCGCATCGACCGCCTCGACGAGCGAGTCGACCGGAAAAACGCTCAGCCCTTCGACAACAGCCGCTTCGATGGCGTTGGCCTTGGGCAGCAGTATTCCAGCGAGGCCCGACTGGCGCGCCGCCGCCGCAATCGGCAGCGCGCCCCGCGTGGGATGGATTCCGCCGTCGAGCGCGAGCTCGCCAAGGATTACCAGTTCCGGAATGTGCCGCCGGCGGACGATGCCGCTGGCCGCGAGGATGCCGAGCGCAATCGGCAAGTCGAGCGACGAGCCGGCCTTGCGGAGATCCGCAGGGGCGAGGTTGACGGTGACCCGGTTCGGTGGAAACTCGAAGCCGGCGTTGCGAATAGCTGCGCGCACGCGATCGCGGCTCTCGCGGACGCTCGCGTCGGGCAGGCCCACCATCGTAAAGCGCGGCAGCCCGCGGGAAACGAAGACCTCGACGTGAACCTGACAGGCTTCCAGGCCGAAGAGCGTCGCGGTCCGCAGCGAGGAGAGCACGCGAAGGCTCGCTGCAAGATTCGCAGCGAACGGCGCTAACGCTCTTTCAACGACTTAGCGGCGCAGGTGGGTGAAAAATGCGATCCGTTCAGTGGGTCCGCGTGGCAAAGATCGTCAAGCGATCGCCGGCGGTGATCCGACTGCCGCGCAGGCGGTTCCAGCTCTTGATCTTTTCGACCGTGGTGTCGAAGAGCTCGGCGATTGAGTAAAGCGTGTCGCCTCGCTTGACGCGGTAGACCGTGCGTTTGCCTGCGGGCGTCGGAGCACCCTCAGGCGTGGAGGCAGCGCCTGCAAGGGACTTCGAGGCCACCAACGAGCTCGGCGCTGGCCGCTCCGTCCGCGCCGCGAGCAGCCCGGCCGGCGCGCGCGGGATGATCAGTCGCTGACCGGCCCGCACCTTTGACTTCAAACGCAGGCCGTTCGCCTCGGCGAGATCGGTCCGGCTCACCTTGAGCTTCCGCGCGATCGACTGGAGCGATTCACCGCGCTTGACCGTGTGCCACTTGATCGACGTCAGCTCCGAGCTGGAGGCTGAGGCGAGCTCCGCGCGCAGCCCGTCGGCGGTGCCCGCGGGGACCTTCATCTCGTACTCGTACCTGACCGGCGTCGTCCAGCGGCGCAGCTCGGGGTTGAGCTGCTGGATGTGATCGATCGACGATCCCGTCCACTCCGCGACACGCCGGAGATCGACCGCCGGCGGGACCCTGACCTTCTCGTACGCGACCGGCGGTTCGACTTCGAACACGAGCCCGTACTGCGTAGGGTTGCGCGCGATGATCATCGCGGCCAGGACCAGGGGCACGTACTCGCGCGTCTCGCGCGGCAGGTACTTCGACGATGCAGTCAGCGACCAGAAGTCGTCGAGCCCGGATCGCTTCATGGCACGCTGGATGCGCCCGAGTCCGCCGTTGTACGCCGCGAGCGCGAGATGCCAGTCGTCGAAGATCCCGTACAACGTCTTTAGATACTTTGCGGCGGCGATCGTGGCTTTTTCCGGGTCGGAGCGCTCGTCGATGTACCAGTCGGTGCGCAGGCCGTTTTCGAGCGCGGTGCCGCGCATGAACTGCCAGACGCCCTTCGCCTTCGCGCGAGACAGCGCGTTCGGCTTGAACGCGCTTTCGATCAGAGGCACGTACGCCAGATCGAGCGGAATGCCTTCAGCCTCGAACACATCCTGAATCATCGGCAGGTAGCGTCCGCCGCGCGTCAGACCTTCCTGGATGTACTCGCGCAGCCGCCCCTGGAACAGCTCGACGTACGAGAGCACGCGGCTATTGGGCGGGATCGGAATGTCGTGTTTGTTCAGCTCGAGGTCCGCCCGAACCGTGTCGCCGGTCGCCGGTTCCGGTTCGGGCCTCGGGAAGGTCGCGATTTCGAGGAGCGCATCGATTGACGCCGCCTCGTATTTCTTTTCCGTGAACCCGTCCCCTTGTGCGAGGACGGTCACCTCGTGAGCGTTGATCCGATCGACGAGCCGATCGAAATGCTCACGCAGCCTGGGATTCGATCTTCCACCGTGCGGCGATTCGAGGAGCACGTCCACCGCGCGATCGAACTCGGCGCGGGCCTGTTCGAGGTGCCCGAGCTTCAGCTGGCGTTCGCCTGCCGCGTAGTGACGTTCGGAAAGCGCAATCAGATCAGCGATGGGGTCCGCGGGGGCGGGGGCAGCTTTCTGTTGAACGGCTGGCTGGGACTGAGACGCGGGCGTGGGCGCGACGGCGGGCTTCGTCTTCGCGCCTCCGCAGCCTGCAACGATCCCGGCTGTCCCGAGCAGTGCCAACCACGAGAGCCGGCTGGTACGCATGAACTCACCACTCCACATGAGTCGAACCGCAAACCGCCACGTGGCTCAGACGACAGACGAGCCACTTTGGGCGGAACGGCAAGCAAGTGGGGTGCCCTGTCGAGGTCGGGGGAAGCGTCTGACCTCTAGGGCTAGTGGGCAACTCTAACACCCCAACAGATAGTGGGTCAACATCAGGGCTTCATCCCAGACTGGACGAAAATGCGGTGCTGCTCGCCGAGGTCCCTGGCGGCGGGGGTGATGATGGATCTATCACCGATTACGATCTTGTGACCGTGCGAAACGGCCTGCCGCACATCCTCTTCGCACACGAAGTCCGCCGGCTTGTCCGAGATCGATACGGGGACGGAAGGTTTTGTCGCCGTTACGATGCCCCGTGTCGCGAGGAACGTGTCGATGCGGGCCGTCAGCGAGGCGGCGCTGATCCCTGCGGCGCGCGGTGCGGCTGGCGCCCGCGGCAGTTCCCGTTGAGCAGCGGCGGCTGCCGGAGCAGAAGCGCTTGCAGCCATCGGCGTCGCAGCCGAACCGCCTGTGCGGGCCGCAATCTCCTTGCGCGGCGACGCCGGCGTGACTTCGTACGCGAGCCGCTTCACGTTCAGCAGGTGGCGCGGCGAGATGTTGTCCGACGTGATGTTGCCACCCCATCCGCCGCAGCCCAGCGTCATCGCCGGATCGAGTCCCGTGGTCAGGCCGACGGAGCCATGAGTCGTTGGCGTGTTGACGACGATGCGGAAGGCCGGTTTTCGCAGACCGAACTGAAGGATGACGTCCTCGTTCTTCGAGTGGATCGACATCGTGTGTCCCATGCCGCCGTACCGAAGGATCTGGATGCAGCGCTCGCAGCCTTCCTTCCAGTCCCTGACGACGTAGAACGACAGAACAGGGCAAAGCTTCTCAACCGACAGCGGGTAATCCCGGCCAACGCCTGCCAGCTCGGCGATGAGCACAGTCGTGTCTTTCGGGACGCTCACGCCGGATTTCTCGGCAATGTAGGCCGCGGAACGTCCGACCATCGCCGGGTTGGGGAGCCGCTGCGGCGACACGAGCGACTTGCCCACGGCATCAATCTCGGCAGGGGCGAGGAAATGCGCCCCCTGCCGTGCGAATTCGCGCTTGACTTCACCCGCGATGGCTTCATCGACAACGACGGAGTTTTCCGACGAGCACAGCAGGCCGTTGTCGAACGTCTTTCCGGTGATGATGTCCCGCACCGCCTTCTGAATGTCGGCTGAGCGCTCGATGTAGGCCGGCGCGTTGCCTGGGCCGACGCCGTACGCCGGCTTTCCGGCGCTGTAGGCAGCTCGCACGAGACCCATTCCGCCGGTCGCAAGGATCACTGCGACGTCGCGGTGCTTCATCAGCTCCTGGGTGCCCTCGAGCGTGACCGTTTTCATCCAGCCGATCGCGGCGTCAGGCGCACCCGCGCGGACGGCCGCTTCGTGCATGACTTCGGCCACGCGGCTGATGCACCGGACGGCGGAGGGATGCGGGCTGAGCACGATGGGGCAGCGCGCCTTGAGCGCGATGAGAATCTTGTAGATCGCGGTCGAGGTTGGATTGGTGGAAGGAATGACTGCCGCGACGACGCCGAACGGCTCCGCGATTTCGACGATCTTGCGCGCGTCGTTGCGTCCGATCACCCCGACCGTCTTCATCGGCCGGATGAACTCGTACACCTTTCGGGACGAGAACAGGTTCTTCTGGACCTTGTCCTCGGCCACTCCGTACCCGGTCTCTTCCACGGCGAGGCGCGCGAACGCCTCCGCCATGGGCGTCGCCGCCTGCGCCATGGCGTCGACGATGGCGTCGATCTGTTGTTGCGAGAGCTCGGCGAGCTGCGGCGCTGCCTGCTTGGCGCGGCGCGCGAGCGTGCGCGCTTCGTGGATGGAGGTGAGATCGCGATCGGTCTGAACGGGGGCGGCTTCGGCCATCGGGCTCGCGACGCCTACGGTTTCTTCGGGAGGACCTTCTCGACTTCGGCGTGCGGACGCGGGATGACGTGCACCGACACGAGCTCCCCGACACGCCTGGCCGCCGCCGCGCCGGCGTCGGTGGCCGCTTTCACCGCGCCGACGTCGCCGCGAACCATCACGGTAACGTAGCCGGCGCCGATGTACTCCTTCGCGACCAGCACAACGTTGGCCGCCTTCACCATCGCGTCAGCAGCCTCGATCGATCCGATGAGGCCGCGCGTTTCGATCAGCCCGAGCGCTTCCATGTCAGTGCGTTGTGGACGTGGTTTTAGCATATTGCCGGAAGTGCGGCAACCACAGTAAGATCCCTCGCTTGATGTCACCCGCATTTTTCCGCAGGAGCGTCGCGGTCGCGGCCTGCGCCGCCGTGCTCGTCGGCGCAGCGTGCGGCCGAGACGAGGACAGCGAGCCCGGCGTCGCGACGCCGTCGGTCAGCCTGAGCCGCGCGCGCGTGCCGGCCGGAGCCCCCGTCGATATCACGTACCGCTTCGACGTCGCGCAGGACGCGAAGATAGACGGCAACTACAAGGTGTTCGTGCACTTCCTCGACAGCGAAGGCGAGAGGATGTGGGGCGACGATCACGAGCCCGTGCCCGCGACCGCCGAGTGGAAGCCCGGCCAGAAGATTGAGTACACGCGCCTCATCTGGTTCCCGATTTATCCATACGTGGGCGAGGCGGTGGTCCGCGTGGGACTCTACTCGGACGATGGGCGCCGGCTGCCGCTGAACGCGAAAACCGAGGGTCGCCGCGAGTACGACGTGGCTTCGTTCAACCTGCTCCCGCAGTCCGAGAACATCTTTCTCATCTTTAAAGACGGCTGGAATGCCGCCGAGGCACCGCCCGATCAGCCGGGTCTCGAGTGGCAGTGGACGAAAAGAGAAGCGACGCTCGCGTTCAAGAATCCGAAGCAGGATGTCGTGTTCTTTTTCGAGGCGGACGGCCGCACCGACGTCTTCAATCCGCCTCAAAAGGTCGCGATAGAGATCAACGGCACCGCCGTCCACACGGTGGAAATGGAGAAGGATCCAAAGCTCCATCGTCTTCCGATCACCGGCGCTCAGCTGGGCACCGGAGAGATGGTCGAGTTGAAGCTCAAACCGGATCGGTTTTTCAGCCCTGCTCAGACCCCTTCTGGGCAGCCCGGACATGGCGGCGACACGCGCGAGCTCGGTATCCGCGTCTATCACGCCTACATCGCGCCGAAATAGAAGCTGCGGTACAATCGGGCTCTCGCCCATGATTTGCCGGAGGAAGGTCGCGCTCGCCTCGGCGCTGTGCCTCGGTCTTCTGCCGGCGTCGGCGGCCGCGGAGCTCGTCTACCTTGCGTCCGGCAGGACGCTGTCGGTTCGCGGCCATCGGTCAGAGGGTGAATCGACGGTTCTGTTCCTGCGAGCCGGGGGCGAGCTGAGATGCGATTCGGCGCTGATCGCCCGGATTGAACCTGACGAGGTTCCGTATCCCGAACCCGAGGAAGCGGTCGCGCAAGCCGCGGACGCGCCGCAGGCACTTCTTCCGTCGGTGCCATTCAGCGACCTGATCGACAACCTCGCCGCGACGCATGGCGTCGATCCCCGGCTGGTTCGGGCCGTCGTCCAAGTCGAGTCGGGCTACCAGCCGCGCGCGCGATCCAGAAAAGGGGCGCTCGGTCTCATGCAGGTCTTGCCTGCGACGGGCCGCCGGTACGGGGCCAGGAACCTTTACGACCCGCGCACGAACCTCGACGCCGGCATCAGGCATCTCAAGTCGCTGCTGCAGAAGTTCGAGCTCACGCTCGCGCTCGCGGCTTACAACGCCGGGGAGGAAGCCGTCCGGCGGTTCAACGGCATTCCCCCATATCGAGAAACCCGCTCGTACGTCAGCAGGATCCTCTCGCTCGTCAAACCGTAGACTTCGGGTCAGCCACTCGCGCGGCGTTCCGGTCTAATAAAGAGGTGCACAGCCCGGACGGGGGTACTGGGCTATAATCCTCAGGTTCCGATAATCTCCACGGAGACAAGAGCTTAATGGAGTACCGCTGCAGGCTGGGCACGCCCGCAGGCGAGGTCATCGAGGGCGTTTACGTAGCGGACAGCGAGGCGCGGCTGAGGCGGGAGCTCGAGGAAAAGGGACTTTACGTTCTCGCGATCCGTCAGGCGGGCGGGCTCGGTCTGGGTGGCCTCGCATTGCCGCGGCGCCGGTCGATTTCGACACGCGAGTTCCTGGTGTTCAACCAGGAGCTGGCCACGTTGCTCAAGGCCGGCATGCCGCTGGTGCAGTCCCTCGACATCCTCCGGCAGCGTCTCTCGAATCCGGTCTTCAAGGCGGTGCTCGACGACGTCTACGAGCGCGTGCGCGGCGGCAGCGCGCTGTCCGAAGCGTTCGAGGCGCAGGGCGAGCTTTTCCCCGGCGTCTACACGGCGACGCTCTTTGCGGGTGAGAAGAGCGGCAGCCTCGAGCAGGTTCTCAGACGCTACGTCTCCTACACGAAAATCCTGACGGCCGTGCGCCGCCGGACAATCTCCGCTCTCGTCTATCCGGCGATCCTGCTCGTGCTCTCGCTGGTGGTCGTCGCGATCATCATGCTCAAGGTTGTTCCCGAGTTTGCGGAGTTCTACGCCCAGTTCGACCGCGAGCTGCCGTTGTCGACGCGGTTCATCGTGAGCGTGTCGACGTTTGTGTCGAACTATCTACCGCTCATCGTGGTCGCGCTGATCGCGGGAGCGGTCGCGTTCTGGTTCTGGCTGAAACAGCCCGGCCAGCGCGTACGGTTCGACCATCTGATTCTGGGCGTTCCCCTCGCAGGATCGACGGTTCGGAAGTACTCGACCTCGCAGGCCGCGCGGACGCTGTCGACGCTCCTCGGCGGAGGCATTCCGCTCGTCAACGCACTCGACATCAGTGCCCGGGCGATCGGCAACCAGTTCATGGCGCGCGAGCTCCAGATCGCGTCTCAGCAGGTGCGCGAGGGGCGCGCGCTCGCCGCGGCGATGAACGAGCGCAACCAGTTTCCGGACGTTGCAATCAAGATGGTGGAGGTCGGCGAATCGACCGGCGCGCTGCAGGACATGCTCAACAGCCTCGCGGACTTCTACGACGAGGAGATTGAGACGGGGCTCGGACGGTTCGTGACGCTCGTCGAGCCGATCCTCCTGGTCACGATGGGTATCGTGATCGCCGGCCTGCTGCTGGCGCTGTACATGCCGCTCTTCCAGTTGTCGTCGGTCGTGCGTTAGCCCGGAACCGGAGTCATGGACCCGAAAAGCGTCAGCGATCTCTACACCTTCGAAGAGCCCTCCGCCGCCGCGCAGGCCGCGGAAAGCGGACAGGCCCGTCGTCTTGCCGAGCGTTACCGGCTCGAGTTCGTCGACATGGGCCGTTTCAACATAGACCACGAGCTGTTCCGGCAGATTCCGGCCGATCTGATGCTCCGATACGGCTTCGTGCCGTACCGCCGCGACGGCGGCGCGCTCGTCATCGTCGTCTCGGATCCGACGGACTTGCCGATGATCGACGAGCTGGGCGCGCTGCTCGCGACGCCGATCCGCGTGGCGGTCGGAACACCGTCGGCGATCCAGGCGATCCTCAAGAAGAGCGAAAGCTCGCAGCGTGTCCTCGACGAAGCGACCGAGAGCTTCCAGATGCAGATCCTCCGGGACGAGGAGGGTCAGGGCGAGGACAGCCTCACCGTGGATCGCCTGACGAGCGACGCGAGCCCCGTGATCCGGCTGGTCGACTCGACGATCTACACGGCCATCCAGCGCCGCGCGAGCGACATCCACATCGAGACGGGCGACGATGCCGTGCACGTGAAGTACCGGATCGACGGCGTGCTGCAGCCGGCGATGCGGCCGATCGATAAGCGTTTTCACAGCACGATCATCTCGCGCGTGAAGGTCATGGCGGAGCTCGACATCGCCGAGAAACGCGTTCCGCAGGATGGCCGTTTCAAGCTGCGGCTGCCGGAAAAGACGATCGACTTCCGCGTCTCGGTGATGCCGAGCGTGCACGGCGAGGATGCCGTCATCAGAATCCTCGACAAGGAGTCGATCAGCGAGCAGTTCAAGGAGCTGCGCCTCGACATCCTCGGGTTTCCCGAGTCGGAGCTGAAGCGCTTCCGCAAGTACATTGCCGAGCCGTACGGCATGGTTCTCGTGACGGGGCCCACCGGCAGCGGCAAGACGACGACGCTGTACGCCGCGCTGTCGGAGATCAAGTCGCCCGAGGACAAGATCGTCACGATTGAAGACCCGGTCGAGTATCAGCTCCGCGGGATCACGCAGATACCGATCAATGAGAAGAAGGGCCTCACGTTCGCGCGAGGCCTGCGCTCGATCCTCCGTCACGACCCGGACAAGATCATGGTCGGAGAGATTCGCGACCCGGAGACGGCGCAGATCGCCATCCAGTCGGCGCTAACGGGCCATCTCGTCTTCACCACCGTCCACGCCAACAACGTCGTCGACGTGCTCGGCCGGTTCCTCAACATGGGCGTCGAGCCGTACCAGTTCGTCTCGGCGCTGAACTGCGTGCTCGCCCAGCGACTCGTGCGGAACATCTGCGTCTCGTGCAAGAGGCCGGCCCGCGTCACTCAGGTGCTGCTCGAGGAGTCCGGACTCGACCCCGCGCTCGAACGGACGCAGACGTTTTACGAAGGCGCCGGCTGCATCGAATGTGGGGGCACCGGGTACAAAGGACGGACGGCGATCTGTGAGTTGCTGGACTTGTCGGACCCCATCCGGGAGATGATTCTGGAGCGGCGGCCGACGTCGGAAATCAAGAAGACGGCGCGCGAGGAGGGAATGCGTTTCCTGCGCGAGTCGGCGGTCGAAAAAGTCATGAACGGGACGACGACGCTGCGAGAGATTAACAAGGTGACGTTCGTCGAGTGATGTCGCGAACGGACACGTTGAGCTCGCCGGGGCCGCTTCACGCGGTTGAGATCGCAGCGCGGCGGGTGTCTGCGGTGGCGATGGAGATCTCGGCCGGGCGTCCGGTGGTGACGGCCTCGGCGATCGAGCCGCTCCCGACGGGCGCGGTCGTGCCAGGATTGACGTTCCCGAACATCCGCGACGTGGACGCGGTCGTCGGCGCGATGGGCCGCGCCTTCGACAGGGCTGGCGGCCGTCCGACCCGGGTCGGACTCGTGATCCCGGATGCCGCCGCGCGTGTATCGATCATCCGGTTCGACTCGGTTCCGGACCGGCAGCAGGATCTCGACGAGCTCATCAAGTGGCAGGTCCGAAAGGGCTCGCCGTTCCGGATGGAAGATGCGCAGTTCTCGTACGTCCCGGGCGCCGCGGTCGGCACGGCGGGCCGTGAGTTCATCGTGCTGCTCGTGCGTCGGGACGTGGTGGAGGAGTACGAGTCGATCTGCAGCCGCCTGGGCATCCACCCCGGGCTCGTCGACATCGCGAGCTTCAATGTGATCAATGCGGCCCTCGCCGCGGGCTCCGAAGCTGAGGACTGGCTGCTCGTGCAGGTGACGCTGGAGGATACGACGCTGGCGATCCTGCGTGCCGGCAACCTGATCTTCTTCCGCAACCGGCCGGCCGCGGAAGGGTCGCTCGAGGACCTGGTGCATCAGACCGCGATGTACTACGAAGATCGCCTGGGCGGGCAGCGCCTGGGGCGGGTCATTGTCGCGGGCGGGGAGACGGCTGGAGATGACGTCCGGCGTGCGCTCGAGGCGCGGCTCGGCGTGCGGGTCGAGACCATCGATCCGCGAGGCGCCGCAGCGCTTCGCGATCGGATCGCCGCTGGACCGGAGATTCTGGACGCGATTGCAGCCCCCGTCGGCCTCCTTGTTCGCGATCGAATTGGACAGCCGGCGACCTGATCATGCTGCGAACGAACGTTTCCACGCGTCCCTTTTACAACGAGCGCGCCGTCCACCTGGCGCTCGGCGTTGTCGCCGCGGTCCTGCTGATCCTGACCCTCTTCAACGTGGGGCGCGCGATCGCGCTGTCGACCAGGAACACTGACCTGGGCGCGCAGATCCGCCGCGACGAAGAACAGGCGGCGAAGCTCGACAAGGATGCGCGTCTGCTCCGATCACGGATCAACCAGGCCGAGCTCGAGACCGTGGTCGCCGCCGCGCGCGAAGCGAACGCCCTCATCGACCAGCGGACGTTCTCGTGGACGGAGTTCTTCAATCTCATTGAATCCACGCTGCCGGCGAACGTCATGCTGACGTCCGTGACGCCCGAAGTGAAGGACGGGAAGACGGAAGTCTCGATGGTCGTGCTGGCAAAAAACGCCGAGGACATCGACGAGTTCATGGAGGCGCTCGAAGGGACGAAGGCGTTCGTCGGCCTCCTGCCTGCCACCGAGCAGATTACAGACGAGGGGCTGCACGAAGTCGTCGTGCGTGGAAATTACAGCCGTCCCGCGGAAGGAGCGGCGCCATGAGCTTGTGGCGGCGCATCTTCGACGAGAAACGGCGGCTGATTGTCCCGCTTCTCGTCGCCGTCGCGGTGAACATCGCCGTGTATGCGTTCGTGGTGTACCCGATGGAGCGGCGCGTCGCGACGGCCGATGCACGCGCTGAAGCGGCCGCGACCGCGCGGAAAATCGCCGAACGCAATTTTCAGAACGCGCAGGCGACCGTCACCGGGAAGGACCGCGCCGACGAGGAGCTGCAACGGTTTTATCAGAGCGTACTTCCGGCGAATCAGACGGTGGCGCGCAGGATCACGTACGTGCGGCTCGCGCGCATGGCTCGTGAAGCAGGGCTTCGGCCCGACCGCGGCGAGTCGGTGGCCCAGGGGATCCGCGAAAGCCGGCTGTCGCGGCTGACGACGCGAATGGTGCTCGACGGGCAGTACAGCGAGATCCGGCAGTTCCTCCACCGCATCGAAACATCGCCCGAATTCACCGTCATCGAAGACGTGAAGCTGGATCGCTTGGGTGCCGAGGACTCGGCGCTCGTGCTCGAGATCACCGTCTCGACATACTATTGGGCCAACGGCAATGGCGACTGAGCGAAGCCGGAGGCGCCAGCTCGTCATTCTGGGCGGTCTTTTCGTCCTGCTCGTCGCGGTACTCGTTTACAACCTGAACGGCAGCGAGCCGGCCGCGGACGGCTCAACAGCGTCAAACCCACAGAGGAATCGCGCACCCGGGCAGGCGAAGCTGACGGCGGCAGAGGAGCTCGACATCCGGCTCGAATCGCTGACCGAGGCGAAACCCGAGCCGCAGGGTGCGAGCCGCAACCCGTTCCGCTTCCGGCCACCGCCGCCGCCGCCCGAGCCGAAGGCTGACATTCCCCCGGTCCAGGTCGAGCCGTCAGAACCGCCTCCTCCGCCCCCGCTGCCGCCGATTGCTCTGAAGTTCATCGGCGTGGTCGAGTCGCCGCGCGCCGGGAAGATCGCCGCGCTCAGCGATGGCAAGAACGTGTTCTACGGGAAGGAAGGAGACCTGATAGAGGGCCGGTACAAGATCGTCCGGATCGGCGCCGAGTCAATCGTGATGGAATATCACGACGGCCAGGGGCGCCAGACGATCCGGCTGTCTGGACAGTAGCGCGTGGGGAGCCGATGCAGAGATTAGCCGCGATCGTTCTCGTGACCGTGATGGCCGCCGGGTGCGCCGCGGCGCGGGCTTTCAGCCAGGGCGACGAGGCGGCTCGTCTCGGCGACTGGGATACAGCGGTGACGCATTACCGCCGCGCAGTCCAGGAAGCGCCAGATCGGCCCGAGTACAAGATCCAGCTCGAGCGCGCGATGCAGAGTGCGGCCTTCGACCATCTCAGTCGAGCCGCAGACCTCGAGAAAAAAGGCCAGCTCGATCCCGCGCTCAAGGAATACCGAAAGGCGCTCGAGTACGACCTCTCGAATCGCATCGCGGCCTCCAAGGCGGCGGAGCTCGAGCGGCAGATTCGCGAGCAGGTGGAAGCGGCGCGTCCGAAGCCGCGCATCGAGCAGCTCCGCCAGCAGGCCGAGCGGATCGCACAGCCGCCGCTGCTGAATCCGGCCTCGCGCGACCCGCTGAAGGTCACGTTCAAGCAGGCGGCGGTTCGCGACATCCTCGACTTCATCGGCAGCAGCTCCGGGATCAACGTCACCTACGACCAGCAGGCGGAGCAGACGGTCGGCCGGGCGTACACCGTGAACCTGGAGGGCGTGACGCTCGAGGAAGCGCTCAACCAGGTCCTGACCGCGAACCAGCTGTTCTACAAAGTCGTCAACCCGCGCACCATCATTGTCATCCCCGATATTCCCGCGAAGCGCGCGCAGTACGAGGAGCTCGTCATCAAGACGTTCTTCCTGTCGCACGCCGAAGCGACCGAGCTCGCGCAGATGCTCAATCAGATTGCGCGAGTGCCGCAGGGCGTGCAGCCGATGGTGATGCCGAACAAGACGGCCAACACGATCACCATACGGACGACGGCGGCGCTGGCCGGGATCATCGAACGGGTCGTCCGCGCCAACGACAGGCCGCGCGCGGAGATCCTGCTCGACATCGAGATCCTTGAAGTCAACCGCAACCGCGTGAAGCAGTACGGTCTGAACCTGAGTCAGTACCGAGTGGACCTGTTTTTCTCGCCGGAACAGCCGCCGAGCGTGGGGCAGGGCTCGGTCAGCACGGCGCCATTCAATCTGAATACGATCTCCCAGGGCGTGAGCACGGCCGACTTCTATCTGGCTGTCCCGACGGCCATCGTCCGTTTCCTCGAGACCGACTCTCACACGCGCATCCTGGCGAAGCCGCAGCTGAGGGGCGCTGAAGGGCAGAAGCTGACGCTCAACCTCGGGCAGCAGGTGCCGGTACTGTCGACGGTATTCGGCGCCGCGGCGGCAGGCGGGTTCGCGACGATCCCGCAGTCGTCCTTCAACTACCGGGACGTCGGCGTCAATGTCGAGATGGAGCCGCGGGTCACCTACGAGGGCGAGATCATTCTTTCGATTGGCATCGAGGTCAGCGCGCTCGGACCGGACAGGGAAGTCGCGGGACAGGTCGTGCCGACCTTCCAGACGCGCCGCGTCTCGACCAGGCTCCGTCTGAGGGAAGGGGAATCGAACCTGCTCGCCGGCCTCATCCAGCAGAACGAGCGGCGGTCGATCACCGGGTTCCCGGGGCTCGTGCGCGTCCCTGTCTTCAAGCAGCTCTTCTCCGGCAACGACAACCTCAGCGAGGAGAGCGACATCGTCATGCTGATCACGCCGCACCTCGTGCGGACCCACGAGCTGACGGCGGAGGACCTGGCGCCGATCTTCATCGGCACGCAGCAGAACCTCGGACTGGGCGGACCGCCGCAGCTGATTCAGGGGCAGCCCCTGCCCGAAGGGGAAGACGTGCCGCAGGTGGATCCTGGACCCGGCGTCACGCAGCAGCCCGGAACTCGCCAGGGCGTGCCGGTCGGGCCGGAGGCTGGAGCAACCCGCGGTGGCGTGCCTCAGTTGAGCCGGCCGGCGATACCACCAGGTCCCGAGGCACTGCCAACGCCCGGCGCCGTTCCGCCGAAGCCGCCGGCCGAGACGCCGGCCACGCCCACGCCCACGCCGACGGAGACCGGGGCCGCTCCGCGCGATCGACCCCCGGCTGAGATTCCGCCCCTAACGGAGCCGCCCGCTCCCACGGCGCCGACCGCGCCTGCCGGCGCGGCGCAGGTGATCGTGACGCCGTCGGGCACGGAGTTCCGCGTCGGCGGCGGACCGTATCCGGTGCCGATCTCGATCAATGGCGTATCGCGGGCATCTACCGCGACGATCACGATGACTTTCAACACATCCGCGGTTCGCGCGAGGACCGTGCAGGAGGGGAGCTTCATGCGCCAGGGAGGCGTCGCAACCTCCTTCACGCCGCGGATCGATCCGGCCGCCGGCCGCGTCGACATCGTCATCACGCGCGTGAGCGATGCGGTTGGCGCTTCCGGCTCCGGGCTGCTCGCGTCCGTTCTCTTCGAGGCGATCGCGGCGGGCAGCACGAGCTTTAACGTCAGTGGCACGGCCACGACGCCGGACGGCACGGCGATTCCGCTGCAGTTCAGTCCGGTGACGGTCACGGTACGATGAGGTTCGAAGTGGCTCGACGAGGTGCGGCCAGGCTCGAAGCGGGCTACACGTTCGTCGAGCTGCTCGTCGTCACGACGATCCTGCTGATCCTCGCCTCCGCGGCGATGCCGTTGACGCGTGTGACCATCCAGCGGACGAAGGAGGCGGAGCTGCGGCGTACGCTCCGGGAAATGCGGACCGCCATCGACAAGTTCAAGGATGCCGTCGATACGGGGCTCATCTCCAACCTCGACGTCAAAGCGGGCAGCGAAGGCTATCCGCCAAGTCTCGAAACGCTCGTCGAGGGCGTGACCGTGGCGAACGACGCGTCTGGACGGAAGCTGAAGTTCCTGCGCCGGGTTCCAATCGACCCGCTCACGGGCGAAGCCGAGTGGGGGCTGAGGGCGTACCAGGACCGGCCGGACTCGACGTCGTGGGGCGGTCAGAACGTCTTCGACGTCTACTCCCTGGCGGCGGGCACCGGCCTGGACGGAACGAAATATAGAGACTGGTAGGATGAAATTCCGCGATTCCCGTGGTTGGACCTTAATCGAGCTGTTGATTGTGATCTCGCTGATCTCGATCCTCGCGACGATCGGGATGGTGAGCTACCGCAACTCGGTGACCGCCGCCAAGGAATCCATTCTCAAGACCGATCTCTTCCGCCTGCGTGACGCAATCGATCAGTACTACGCGGACAAAGGTGAATACCCTGCGTCGCTCGACACGCTCGTGAGCGAGGGCTACCTGAGGAAGGTGCCTGACGATCCCTTCACGCGTGCGGCCGACTGGCAGACGATTCCGGCCGAAGCCACGGCGACCAAGCCTACCGCCGAGCCTGGCGTCTACGACGTCAAGAGCGCCTCGCAGGACACCGCGCTGGACGGTTCGCAATACGCGGACTGGTAGCGTCCAGAACTACTCGCAGACATTCATTCCCTCTCAGGGAACGACGTTGATGACGGTCTGACCCTGCCCGTTTGGACCGGCCGCCTGAGTCACGGTGACGATGATGACTTTCGGCCCGGTTGTCGTGTACTGCACCGAGACTTGATTACTCGTTCCCGATGTCGAGGGTGGTATGGCGGCTGGATCGCCGAAGTTGAATGAATAGTTCGTGATGGTCGAAGTTGCGCCGGTAACCGTGGCCGTGACGATCGCCGCGGTGTTCACCGGAGGGTTCTGCGGGGAAACCGAAATCAGGACCGATGGCGGTTGTGCGGGAAGGATAGTGATCGCCGTCGAGGTCGACTCAGTATCTCCGAATGCCGTGGTCCCTGTCGCAGTGACGGTAAACGTTCCCTGCGTGTTGTAGATGTGTTGAACAGTGGTATTCCCACTGAGGGATCCGAGTGGCTGGGTTCCTCCGTCGCCCCAATTGATGACGACGTTATTGACCAGAGCGGCCGCGGCTACTCCGACAGTGAAGCTCGCCGGGACGCCGACGGGTGGCGGCGTCGTGGGCCCGGTGATTGTCAAACCCGATCGCGGGTTGATTCTCACTACGAGCGCCGGTGTTGAAGTCTTCGAGCCTGCGGAAGCAGTGACGTTGGCTTCGAGGGCGGTCGAGAGCGTCGAAACGGCCTCACCGATCGAGTCGGTGGTAGACGAGCTCGGCTCGAGTCGTCCTGCGGTGGTAGTGAAAGTGACCGGCACGCCGGCGAGGCCGGCGCCGCCGACATCTTCGACGCGCGCGATGAGCCTCGTAGTTCCTCCTGAGGCAGGCAGGTTCTGATTGTCGGCGCGGAGGAGCACGCGTTCCACGGCAGCGGTGCCGACGTTGACCATGATTTCCGCCGATCGCGCGCCGCCGGAAAACGCGGTGATTCGCGCCGTACCAGATTGGCCTTCCGCGATCAGCTTCACGGTGACCTGCCCGTTGTGCGTGGGCGCCTCATTCGGCTCGATCCGCCCCACGGTCGTCGTAAAAGAAATGACCGTTCCGTTGTGCACCGGGGTACCCGTGCCGGGCGTTCCGGGTGTCGGCGTCGGGGTCGTCGGCGTCGTGGGTTGGCCGGGCGTCGTCGGAGGCGTTGGCGTAGGTGTTGGCGTCTGGCCAGACGACCCGGCCTCGATCGCGACCGCCGTAATATCGATGGACCCGTTGACCGGCAGCACCGTGCTGCTCGGAAAGAGCGAGATCACCGTGCCGGTCGGCGCGAGCAGCGGGAGCTTGTCGCAGCCCCACGCGGTCATCGTCAACAGCACCACTACGGCGAAGAGCGCGCCGACCAGGCGACGGGTCTGTGCTAGCATTGGACGTTCTAAGATATTACGGCCCATGAATTTACGAGGTCAAGAGGCGGGTTATGCGATGGCGGCGCTGCTCGTCGCGATCGCCGTTCTGACCGTGCTGCTGTCGGTCGCCATGCCGGTCTGGCGCCACGAGATGCAGCGGGAACGCGAAGCGGAGCTGGCGTTTCGGGGAGAGCAGTACGTCCGGGCGATCGACCTCTTCCAGCGCAAGTACCCGGGCACGTCGCCACCGAGCATCGACGTGCTGGTGTCGCAGAAGTTTCTGCGCAAGAAATACAAGGACCCGATGACCGAGGATGGCGAATTTCGCATGATCTACGCCGGTCAGGGTCAGACAACGCCCGGCGCGCCCGGCCAGGAGGGCGCCGCGGGACGACAGCCCGGCGTGACGCCAACGGTGGAGCAGCAGGGACGCGGCACGCGCGAGCCGCGCGTCCCGGGAGCACCACGGCCAGGGCAGCAGGGCGCCCAGCAGCCCGGCTTCGGCGCCGGCGGCATCATCGGCGTCGCCAGCAAGAGCAAGCAGAAGTCGATTCTGATCTACAAGGGGCGCACCAAGTACGAAGAGTGGCCCTTCGTGTTCGCGAACATCGGCACGCAGCCGGGTGGACCAGGCGGCGCATCGCGGCCGGGATTTCCCGGAGGCCAGCCTCGTCCCGGTCAGCCTGGGAGGCCGGGTCAACCGCGTCCCGGCCAGCCGGATCGACCTGGTCCGATCGGACCGGGCATCGTCAGACCTGGAACCGATCGTCCCCCCGTTCAACGGCCGCCGTCCGGCTCCGGTCCGATCCCGCGGCAATAAGAGCATCGGACTTAGGACGATTGCGAGCCATCCGGTGGTTTGGTGATTTGGGGTTTGGGGATTTGCGATCCCCAGAGTGATTTCTGCGCGCGGTTCCGTACGACTTGGCAAAGATCGCGCGCAGTTCACCAGCCTCTGCGATGAGCGGCCGCAGTTTTTGCACATCGATGATTTCAGAGTCCCGCAACACACTCAGCCGGTGAACGGTTTCGTCGGCCTTTTCGACGACCTGCCCAGCTTGGCAACGAATTCTGCACGCGAGCGACTTCTGCGGCACGCTCGGTAGTTCGCTGACGTCGATGTAGCGGACTTCGCCAGTTGATACCGAACGATATCCGTTTCAGGGCTGCGCGGTAAGGATCGACAGAACCTCAGGGCGTCGATCTCGAAGCGGTAGGATCGCTCCCGCAATTCATCTGGCGTCATGATCTGGCCAAGGGCATCAAGTCTGCCAGATCACCAAATCACCAAGTCCTCCCAAATCACCAAACCAAATCACCAAATCACCAAATTACGAGATCGCCAGATCTTCAGACGTGCTCAACCCGTCAACGCACGTACCACCGCGTCGTGTATTTGAGGCCTCAGCACCTTGAGCTTGTCGTTGTCTCGCGTCGGATGAACTCTGTTCGTCAGTAGGACCATGTAGAGATCGCGATCGGGATCGATCCAAAGCGAAGTGCCGGTAAAGCCGGTGTGACCGATCGCGGATGGTGACAGCATCGTCCCGCAGGATGACGTCGGCAGCATCGTGTCCCAGCCAAGCGCGCGCGAACTGCCGGGAACGCCGTCGCGGCGGCGCGTGAAAAGCTGCCACGTGTCGCGGCGTCCGAGCGCCGTGTCGTGACGGAGGCTGGCGAGAACGAGGCGCGCGAACGATCCCACCGCTGCGGCAGTACCGAAGAGTCCCGCGTGTCCCGCGGCGCCCCCGAGCGCCCACGCGTTCTCGTCCTGAACTTCACCAACGAGTAGGCGTCCGCGCCAGGGATCTGTCTCGGTTGGCGCAGTGCGCGGCCGCCATGACGACGGCGGACGAAACGCAAGCGGCTCAGGCCCGACGCATGCCGCGACTTTTTCGAACTGTTCTGCGAGCGGCTTGCGCGCGATGTCCTCAAGGATGAACCCGAGCAGCATGAAGCCGAGATCGCTGTAGATCGACTGGGTACGCGGAGCGTACTCGAGGGGAAGCTCCGAAATGGCGCGCTCGAATTCAACCCGGCCGCGGTAGTCGCGAAAGAACGGCAGGTAGGCCGTCAAGCCGCTGCAGTGCGCGAGGAGGTCGCGAACGGTCACGGACTCGCGGTCGGCGCCGCGCCAGTCGTTCAGGCGTCTCGAAATCGGCTCGTCCAGATCGAGCCGTTCGAGCTCGAGGGCGTTCATGGTGAGCGTCGTCGTCGCCAGCACCTTGGTCAGGGATGCGAGATCGAAGATCGTCGATTCCTGCGCCGGCTGCGCATCGGCGTCGTAGGTCAGCGCTCCGAGTGCTTTCCGCCACACGACGCCGTCTGCCTGCCCGACCTCGATACTTGCTGCAGGGAACGCGTGGTCACGCACGCCGCCCGCCAGCAGGTCCTGCGCACTCGCAAAATCAGTCATCGTCTTGCGGCCGCCTGTGCGGCGAGCGCCCCGAGCGACGTGACGGCGACGCCGATGAACGCGTACCACGTCCACGCCGTCGCCTGCGTCGACCAGGCGATAGCCACGACCGCGATACCGGCCACCATGCCGGCGAGCATGGCGGCGGTTTTCACGGACGGTGCGAGCACTCCGATCAGGAACGCGCCGAGGACGGGTCCCGCCGCAAGCGACAGCACACCGAGACCAACATCGAGCACGGATCTGATCCACTGCGCGCCGAGCGCGACAGCGATCTGCAGGACGCCCCACACGACGGTCGCGATCTTCGACACCCTCAGCAGCGTCGCCTGGTCGGCGTCGGGCCGCACGTACTTGACATAGAAGTCGTTGACCGTCGTCGCGGCGAGCGCGTTAATCGATGGCGACATCGCCGCCGCGACGATCGCGGCGACGATGAAGCCCGCGGCGCCGTGAGACAGCTCGGTGACGACGAAGAGCGGAAGCACTTCGTCGTTCGACGCGAGCGCGCGCGGCAGTGGCGCGTGCTGGTAGAACGTGTAGAGCATCGCGCCAATGACCAGAAACAGCGCGAACTGCGCGAACACGATGAACCCGCTCAGTATCAGGCCGGCGGAGGCCCCGCGGGCAGAACGCGCGGCGAGCAGGCGCTGCACTAGAAACTGGTCGGTTCCATGCGTGGCGAGCGTGAGCGCGACGCCTCCGAGCAGTCCCGACCAGAGCGTATAGACCCGCGTGACGTCCCACGTGAGATCCAGGATCTGAAATTTTCCGGCGGCCGCGCCAGCCGCGACGACCGATTCCCACCCTCCGGGCACACGCGCGAGGAGCGCTGCGAACACGACGAGGGCGCCGGTCACGTACACGAACATCTGCACGACGTCCGTCCAGATCACCGCCGCGGCGCCGCCGCGCACCGTGTACACGATCATCGCCCCGCCAATCAGGATGATCGTCCACGTGACGTCGACCTGGGTGACGACCGAGAGGACGAGCGCCGTGGCAAAGAGCCGGACCCCGTCGGCCAGCGTTCGCGTGACGAGAAAGATCGCGGCGGCGATGTTCTTGACCGGCGCGCCGAACCGCCGCTGGAGCAGCTCGTAGGAGGTGTACAGCTCGCCTCGAAAGTACGCCGGAATGAGGATCGCGCTCACAAGAATCCTGCCGATGATGTAACCGAAGGCGAGCTGAAGGAACGCGAAGTTGCCGGCGTAAGCTCCGGCAGGCACGCCGATGAAGCTCAGCGTGCTCGTTTCCGTGGCGACAATCGTGAAGCAGATCCCCCACCACGGCACCGAGCGGCCGGTGAGGAAATAGTCGCGAGTCGTTTTCTGGAAGCGCGCGAACCACGAGCCGAACGCGGTGATCGCTGCCAGATACCCGGCGATCACCAGGTAGTCGACCCAGGTCACCCCGGCCTTACTGACGGGCGGCGCCGCCGCTCGCGGATGCGGCCGCGCCGAAGGCCGAGCGCGCAACCGCGGCGAGATAGTCGGGAGCGGCCGGCGGAGCGGTCACGCTGTCGTAGGAGAAGAGCGCGATCCCGGCGGCGCCTGCGCGGCGTGCCGCGCCGATGTGCTGCACCGTCTGCGCCGGCGTGAGCCTGAACGCACCTATGCCCGCCCACACCGCGTCAGGTCCGGCGATCTGTCTGGCCGCCGCGATCTGCGCGTCGAAAACCGCCGGGTCCTGCGTGTAGGCCATCGGGCAGACGATGTCGATGAGCTGACCCTCGACCCAGGCCCGCCAGTTCTGCAGCTTGTTCTCGAGCGCCTCCGCCGTGTCAGGCGCCACGGCGGCTGACACCACGGCCGACGGGCGCGCGGCTTTGACCGCGGATCGGATCCGGCGGACGAGTTGCGAGAGCCGGGCGCGGCGGAAATCGCGCCACTGCTCCGGAAACGTGTCGGGCCACGCAAACGGGTCGACTGCAGCGCGCCGATCCACTGCGTAGCGTTCCGGCGCCGCCATCGTCGCGGCGATGTCGCTGCGGAACTCGGCGATTGCAAACCGGCTGTGATCGAACGTCTCGTTCGGATAGCGGACGTAGTCCAGGTGGACGCCGTCGAGATCGTACCGGCGCGCCAGGTCAGTGACGATCGACACGACATGATCCGCCGACGCAGGAATAATCGGAGATGCGTACAGGCCTTCGACGAGCCCGGCCTGCGCACGCGTCCAGCGGGAGATCGCGCCCGCGTATGCGGGATTGTTCGGTTCGTATCGCGCAAGCTGCGTCGCGATCTCGCGCGGCACCATCAGCCACTCGGGATGCCGGTAAAGGATGTGCGTGCGGTCCGAAGGCAGCTCGACGGCGCTCGCCACGAGGTTGACGTTGATCCAGGCGTGAACGCGCAGGCCCGCGGCACGAGCGCCTTGAATGACATCAGCGAGTGGATCGAATGCCGCCGGCGTGGCGGCGAGCTCCGACGCCCGCCCCTCGACTCCGCCGCTGAAGTACGCATCGCCGCGGCCGCGCACCTGCACGAAGATTGTATTGAAGCCGTGTTGCCGCGCCGCGCGCACCATCTCGTCGATCGCGCGCGCCGACACGAGCGATGCGCGCGTGACCCACAGCGCCCGAACTTCGGCACGAACCGTGTCGGTCGTGCGAGCCTTCAGGCGCGTCTCGCCACCAAAGATCCAAATCGCAATCGGGAAGAGGAGAGCGAGGGGCAGAGCCAGCCGGACCACGCGCACCCAGCGCGTCATCGTCATCGTGTCGACAGTCCGGCGCCGCAAGTAATCATAAAGCGCTCAAAGGTAACAGCTTAACGGATGAGTGTCAACGCGAGCTGCCGCGTGAAATCCAGCTGAGCCTGAAGCTCTACTGGTAAGCTGTCAGCGTCCGTGTATGTGATCGGCATCGATGCAGGCGGGACCAAGACCGTCTGTCAACTCGCCAACGAAACCGGGACCGTCGTCGCGGAAGCGCGCGGCCCCGGCGCAAACCTCCAGGCCCACGGGGAGCTCGAGGTCGAAAAAGTTCTCCACGGAGTCATGGAGCAGGCCCTCTGCCACTCGGGCACGCCGGCCGGCGGCGACCCTCGCGAGCTTCTGCCGACGGTCATCTGTCTCGGGATCGCGGGCGTCGACCGGCCAGACGATCTGGAAATCGTGCGGGGCATTCTTCGCCGCATCGGCTACCAGGCTCGTCTCCTGGTCGTCAACGACGCTCTCGTCGCGCTCGAGGCTGGTCTTCCCGGCAAGCCTGGAGTGGTCGTGATAGCCGGGACCGGCTCGATTGCCTATGGCCGGAATGAGCGCTCGCAGGCGGCGCGATCCGGCGGCTGGGGGTTCGTGCTGGGAGATGAGGGGAGTGGCTACTGGATCGGTCGGACGGCCCTTCGCGCCGTGCTGCGGGAGACGGATCGCCGCGGCGAACCTACGAGCCTGACGCCGCGCCTCCTGAAGCACTTCGGCGTTGCCACGCCTCAGGATCTGATTCACGAGGTGTATTACGGCGGCCTGAGGCCGACGGCGATTGGGGCGCTCGCGCCGCACGTGCAGGCGGCGCATGAGGAGGGTGATGCGGTCGCGCATGGCATTCTCGACAGTGCCGCTCGCGAGCTGTCAGCCTCCGCGCTCTCGGTCGCCTCGCGCCTGGAACTCATTCCCGGCGGGACTGCGTTCGTGCTCGCCGGCGGCGTATTCCGGGGCGTTCCATGGCTGGTGACCGAGCTGACGCAGCGGCTGACCGCCGAGGCGCCCGGTTCGACCGTAACGCTTCTCGACGTCGAGCCCGCTCGCGGCGCCGTGCAGCTGGCGCTTGCCGAAGCCCGCGGGGGCGCTAAGATACCTGCCTATCTCTCTGACTGAACCGGCTGACGTTTCGTGAAACTCACAGTCTTCAAAACCGAGCGTGAGGCCTCGCTCGCTCTCGCTCGACGCGTCGCGCACGAGCTCGAAGTGAAACCCGACGTCGTCCTCGGTCTGCCGACCGGGCGGACGCCCATTCATATGTACCGCGAGCTGGTAAAGCTGCACGGTCGCGGCGGCGCGGATTTCTCCCGCGTCACGACGTTCAACCTCGACGAGTTCCTCGGAGTTCCGGCGTCGCATCCGGGGAGCTACCGGAGCTTCATGAACACGCAGCTGTTCTCGCACGTGAACCTGGCGCCGGAGCGCATCAACTTCCTGGACGGGTCGGCGCCGGATCCGGAGGCGGAGTGCGCCCGCTACGAGCGCGCGATTGAGGCGGCGGGAGGCATCGACCTGCAGATCCTTGGAATCGGAACCAACGGGCACATCGGGTTCAACGAGCCGGCGCGTGGGCTCGAGCCGAGGACGCACCGCGTGACGCTCCGGAGATCGACGCGGCGCTCCAACGCCGCGCTGTTCGGTGAAGACGCAAGCGATGTCCCGCACGAGGCGCTGTCGATGGGCATGGCGACGATCCTTGCCTCCCGCGCGATCGTCCTTCTGGCGACCGGGAAGAGCAAAGCGCGCGTGCTGGCGAAGGTCGTCAGCGGTCCGATCACGACACGCCTGCCTGCGTCGTTTCTCGAACTGCATTCGAACGCGGAGCTGATGCTCGATGAGGCGGCGGCCGCGGATATTGCGCGCTAGCGCTCGCTAGTGCGCTCGCTGGTTCGCAGGAGCTCTTTCAGCCTCGGCTCGATGTCCTCGCCGATCGCCTTGCGGATCGACTCGTCCGCCTTGCGCAGGCGCCGGACCGCCTGCGGATAGCTCGTGCCGGTCTTCTGCATCACGATGGCCGCTTTCGTGTGGCCGCGGGCCTCTTTCAGAAGCCGGCCCGCCTCGTCATAGTCGACGCCCGTGACGATGCTGATGATGCGGCGTGCGCGATCCTTCAGCTTTTCACTGCCCGCCTGAACGTCGACCATCAGGTTGCCGTAGGTCTTGCCGACCTTCACCATCGAGATGGTGGTCAACATGTTCAGGACCATCTTCGTCGCGGTCCCCGCCTTGAGCCGCGTGGATCCGGCGATGATTTCCGGCCCCACTGCAGGGGCGATGACGAGGTCCACGAAGGTGTTCAGCTCCGATCCTGGCCAGCAGGTGACGAAGATGATCTTGGCGCCGGCCTTTCGCGCGCGCGTCAGCGCGCCGCGAACGAACGGCGTGACGCCGCTCGCGGAGACCCCGATGATGACGTCACGCTTCGTCGGCCTCAGTCTCGCGACGCTTCGCGCGCCTTCTTCGTAATTGTCTTCGACGCCCTCCTTCGCGCGGAAGACCGCGTCCTGTCCGCCCGCCATGAGCGCCTGGACGAGCCGCGGCGCGGTGCCGAACGTGGGGGGCATCTCCGCCGCTTCGAGCACGCCCAGCCGTCCGCTCGTCCCCGCGCCGACCAGGATGACGCGCCCGCCCTTCTGGAGCGCCTGAGTCACGATCTGAATGCCGTGCGCGATCCGTTCTTTTTCCCGGTGGACGGCCGTGATGACCTTGCGGTCCTCGTTGACGACCAGGTCGATAATCGCCGCGACCGGAGCTTTATCGAGGTTGAGACTTTCAGGGTTGATCGCTTCCGTGGGGAGGTACTGCCACTTCGAGTGCGTGGGCATCGCCGGGCCGAGTACGTTACCCTGCGTAATCGTGGCTGTCAATTCAGCGGACGACACGTTTGCCGAGTTCGCCGCGGCCGCCGCGCGGCTCGAGCAGGAGCTCGCGCGCGCCATCATCGGGCAGCGCCAGGTCGTCCGCGAGATCCTGATCGCCTTTCTCGCCGGCGGTCACTGCCTGCTTCGCGGCGTTCCGGGCCTGGCGAAGACGCTCCTCATCCGCAAGCTGGCCGAGGCGGTCGATCTGAAGTTCAACCGCATCCAGTTCACGCCCGACCTGATGCCGTCCGACATCCTCGGCGCGGAAGTGATCGAGGAGGATCGATCGACCGGGCAGCGGGTGATTCGCTTCATGCGCGGACCGATCTTCGCGAACATCATCCTCGCCGACGAGATCAACCGCACGCCGCCGAAAACGCAGGCGGCGCTGCTCGAGGCGATGCAGGAATACCAGGTCACCGTCGGCGGCGTCCGGTTTCCGCTCGACCGTCCTCTGTTCGTTCTCGCCACCCAGAATCCGATCGAGCAGGAAGGAACATACCCGCTGCCGGAGGCGCAGCTCGATCGCTTCATGTTCAACGTCGTCATCGAGTATCCATCCGCGGATGAGGAGCGGCGGATCCTCGCCGCGACGACTGCGGGCGAAGAGCCCGCGATGCAGGTCGTCGCGAGCGGTGACGAGATCGAGCGGCTTCACCGGATCGTCCGCGACGTTCCGGCGGCGACGAATATCGTCGACTACGCCACGCGCCTCGTGCGGGCCACGCGGCCCGCGGGTCCCGCCGAGGATGGCGCTCCCGAGTTCGTCCGGCGCTGGGTGAAGTGGGGAGCGGGCCCCCGGGCCGGCCAGGCGCTGCTTCTCGGCGGCAAGGCACGCGCGCTCCTCGAAGGCCGCAGCGTCGTGGCGCTCGACGACGTGCGCGCCGTTGCGCCGGCGGTGCTGCGCCATCGTGTTCTCCTGAACTTCCAGGCCGAGGCTGACGGCGTCGACCCCGATCAGGTCGTGACGCGGCTACTCGACGCGGTCCGTCCGTGATCGACCCGGCGGTCCTGACCCGCATCGCCGATCTCGAGCTCGTCGCGCGCGGTGTCGTCGAAGGCGCAGTCGCCGGGCTGCACCGGAGCCCGTTCCACGGCTACAGCGCCGAGTTCAGCCAGTACCGGCCCTACCGGCCCGGAGACGACCTCAAGTACGTCGACTGGAAGCTCTTCGCGCGGACGGATCGCATCTACACGAAGCAGTTCCGCGAGACGACCAACATGGCCGCTCAGATCGTCCTCGATCGAAGCGGGTCGATGGGGTTTCGCGAGAGGGCCGACGCGCCATCGAAAGTCGACTACGCGAGAGCGCTGGCTGCGGCGCTGACGTACTTGATTGTGTGGCAGGGAGATGCCATCGGGCTCGCGACGTGCGGCGACGACCGCGGCGAATATCTGCCGCCGCGCGCGGGTCAGGCGCAGCTTCAAGCAGTGCTCGCGGCGCTGGCGCGCGCGGTTCCGCAGGGCAGTCATCCCATCGCGCCAGGTCTCGCTCGCGCGGTCGAACGCCTCGACACGCGCGGGATGGTGCTGGTCTTCACCGATCTGTATGAGCCAGACGAGGCGCTCGCGCGCGAGCTCCGGCGCGCCGCGCGTGTCGGACACGATGTCGTCCTGTTTCACCTGGTGACGCGCGCGGAGATCGAGTTCCCATACGGCGGAGATCTGGAGTTCGTCGATCTCGAGACGGGTGCGCGCGTGCTCGCGGCGGCAGGACGGAGCGCCGCGGACTATCGCCGGTCGCTGGCGGACCATCTCGAGCGCTGGCGCGAGCAGGCGACCGCCGACGGCGTCGACTATCTCCGGGTGATGACCGATACCCCGGTTGACGGCGCGTTGCGGGCGCACCTGCTTCGGCGCGCCGTGTGAGCATGGGCGTTCTGCTGCGCAATCCGATCGCGCTTGCGGCGCTCGCCGCGATCGCCGCCCCCATCGTCGTCCACCTGCTGCTCCGGCGCCGCGCCACGCGGCTGCCGTTTCCCAGCCTTCGGTTCATCACGCCGTCGAACGCGGCGGCCGTGCGGCTGCGCTCGATCGCAGACTGGCCGCTGCTGCTCGTGCGCATCGCGATCGTCGGCGTGGCTGCCTTCGCGCTCGCCCGTCCGCTGTTCGTGACACCCGCGCGCCGCGCCGGGTGGGAGGACCGGGTTGCGCGCGCAATCGTCGTCGACGTCAGCACGAGTGCGGCCGCCGGCGACGGTCCCGCCCGGGCCCGCCGCGCAGCAGACTCGGAAGCGGAGGCGGCTTTCCGCAGCCGCGTCGTGGATGCGGTGGACCTTTTCTCCGGGATTGTCGAAGGCGTGCGATGGTTGGCTGGCGCGCCGCCTGCGCGTCGAGAGCTCGTTCTGATTTCCGACTTTCAGCGGGGATCGCTCGACGAGGCGGCGCTGGCGCGGATTCCGGAATCGTACGGTGTGAGGTTCGTCCAGATAGTCCCGCAAGACGGAGCGAGCGGTGTTGCGCCGGACCTCACCCTTGAGGTCCGGGGGCGCGCTGGTGATGATCGGGCCGTTCGCGCCGCCCTCGAAGCAGCGGGACAACGGCCTGCCGTCGCGCCCGTCGATGACAAGGCTACGGCGAGCGTTGTGATCGTGGCGCTCGGCGGACCCGTCCCGCCGAACATTGGCCCAATCCGAAGCGCATGGATGGCCTCAGTAGCGGCGGCTTTGCCGGGTGTGGCGAACGGTGCTGTAGGCGACCGCACGATGGTCGTCATGCTCGACAAGCCGGCGGATTCGTTCGAGCTTCCGCTGGCCATTCGGGAGATCCGGCGCGCGTTCTTCGAGCCGCGCGCCTGGCAGGAGCTCGAGCCGGATCGCCTCGCCGCGGAAACGCTGACGAAGTGGTCCCGACCACCGGGCCAGATCGACGAGCGTACCGCCGCGCATGCGGACGAAGACGATGGCCGATGGGTGTGGCTGGTGGTGCTGGGGCTCATCGGTGTCGAAACGTGGCTTCGAAGGCGGCTCGACGCGCGCGTGGCGACGCCCCGCCCCGCGGAGGATGTCCGTGCCGCCTGAACCCCCTGTCGCGGACGTCGATGGCGTGCGCGATCTTCTCGCGCGCGCACGCAGGCGTCTTGTGATCCGGCACGTGCTTCGCTCGTTGAGCTGGGGCCCGCTGGCGCCTGTTGCACTGTGGCGCTCGATCCCGCGCGAGACGGGTGATGCGGCGAAAGCAATCGAGGCGCGCGACGAGCGTTTCAAGAACGTCCTGATTACAGCGGACGAGATTCTCTCAGGCGTTCAGAGTGCGCCCGGTTATGTGGCGCAGCGCGTCGTGAGGGACGCGGCACGTCTCGGCGCCGATGCGGACGTCTCGAGTCTTCTTCCGCTCCGCGGCGTTGCAATCGTCGCGATGCTCGCGGTGGTGGCTTGGATCGGTCTCGCCGCAGCCCTGCCCTGGGCGGTTAATCGTGCGCCCGTCGAGAATCGAACGAATCGGCTCGCGACGTCCGGGGTGGGTGCCTGGCATGTCAGCGTCACGGTCGTGCCGCCCCCGTACACAGGCGCAGCTCCGAAGACATTTCGCGACCCCGAGCAGGTCGAGGCGATTGAAGGCAGCGTCATGTCGCTCGTCGTCGACTCGGGAGCGCCGGATATTCGCGCGCGCACGACGTCCGGCGTGTCGCGGATGACTCGATCGAGCGATGGCGCGCAGACCGTCCGGGTTCCTCTTTCCGAGTCCGGGTTTGTCGCGGTCGAATCGGCGACGGTGACCCGGCTCATCGGCGTCAAAGTCGTGCCGGACCACGTGCCGAACGTACTTGTGACGGCGCCGGCGAGTGACCTCCTGCTTCCAGATGCCCGGCGGCGCATCTCGCTCGCAGGCGCCGCCGCAGACGACATCGGCCTGAAGTCGCTCGAGCTGCGATACACGACGATCAGCGGATCGGGCGAGCAATTCGAGTTCCGCGAAGGCTCGCTCCCGCTCACCATCACGCGCGAGAACGCGATGAGCTGGCGTGCGGCCGGCGAGCTGCCGCTTCTAGGTCTTGGCCTGCAGCCCGGCGACACGGTCGTGTACCGCCTCGTGGCAACTGACGGGCGCGGAGCGAAAGGCATCGGGAGCTCCGAAACCTACATGGTCGACATCGCCGCTCCGGGGCAGGCGACGCTTGCCGGGTTCGAGCTGCCGCCGGATCGCGATCGCCAGGGGATGAGCCAGCAGATGATTCTGCTGAAGATCCAGAAGCTGCACGCGCGCCGCACGTCGCTGTCCGCCGACGCGCTGCGCGAGGAAGCGCTGGGCATCGCGGCAGAGCAACGGACGGTACGCGCGACGTTCGTTTTCATGATGGGTGGGGAAGTCGAGGACGAAGAGGAAGAAGCCGCTCACTCACATGAGATCGGTGAAGGACGGCTCGAGAACGCGGCGCGCCGCGACATGCTCGAGGCCGTCCGACACATGATGCAGGTCGAAACGCAGCTGGCCGTGCCGGACACGGGGCAGGCGATCCCGCCGGCTCGCGCCGCAGTCGCAGCGCTCGAACGCGCCTTCGGGCGCCGCCGGTACTTTCTGCGAACGCTCCCGGTGCGCAGCCGCATCGATCCGTCCCGTCGCCTGTCGGGCGATCTGACGGAGGCGCGCGACGCGACGCGCCCGCTGACGCCTTCCGAGGAAAACGCCGAGGCTCGGGCCATGCGGGAGGCCCTGGCGGAGCTCATGGCACTCGCCACTCACGTGTCGAACGCCACGGCTGGGCGGGCGGCCGACGAGAGCCGGCGGCTCGCGCGCGCCGCCGAGCGCGTGCTCGCGCTCGATCCGTCGGCCGCTGATCTGCAATCAGCATCTCTTCGTCTTGCGCGCAGGGCCTCCGCGGTCTCCTCGGGCGCCGCGGTAGACACGGCTGCGCCGGACGTGCAGGCCGCCCTGGAAACGCTGCTCGCGCGCGCTACGCGTGCCGGCCACCATCCCCAGGAGCCTGCTCCGGCCGCCGGGGCGCTCAAGGGACGATGGCTCGCGGCGTTGCAGGAGCAGCCATGATCGAACGGTTGCTGCGCGGAGCCGCTGTCGCCATTGCCGTCTCGGCCGTGGTCGATCCTGCGTGCAGTATCCAATCGCGCTCTCGCCCGCAGCTGTCGATCGAAGTCGTAGAGGCGCCGTCGATGGCGCTGCCGGCGGATGGATCCAGCCGGCGTGCCGTCGCCGAGCAGGCTCGACGCAGCCTTGCGACGCGCCTGGCCGGGCAGTTCGAGGTGGTGAATGGGCCCGCGTCCGCCGCCGTAGTGCGCGTCGTGATCGGCGACCAGCGGCCGGCTCACGACACTCCACGAGGAGCCGGGAAGCAGGCGATACCCACATACGCGGTGAACCTCGCGTCGAACGTTGAACCCAACATCAGGATCACGAGCCTGCAGGCGCCGGCGCGGATCACCGTCTGGGATCGCGCCGCGATCGTGGCAGGCGTGGAAGGACGCGGGCTAGAGGGCCGCGACGCAGACGTCCGCCTGATGCAGAGCGGGGTAGAGATCGCAAAGGTGACGCACCGATGGCGATCGCAGGCTGACACTTTCGAGGCTCGGCTGACGTTCGTCCCGGGCGTCGAAGGCCCGCACACGCTCGATGTCGTCGCGTCCAGGGATGATTCCGAACGCTCGGATCTGGACAATCGCGTGTCAACGCTCGTCGTGGCGGACGCGGCGGTGCGGCCGGTGCTCGTCTATCAGTGCCGGCCGTCGTGGATGGCTACGTTTGTCGCACGCGTGCTCGAACGCGATCCACGCATCGCGCTCTCATCGCTGACGAACGTGTCCACGCGGATCGAGGTGACCGCGACGGCGAAGTCGGGCGAACGGCCACGCGCGCTCGATCAGCCCAGTGCCGTCGACTCGTTCGATGTTGTGGTCGTCGGCGGACCCGATGCGCTCACGCGAAACGAGGTGGCCTCCCTGGAACGATATGTTCGTCAGCGGGGTGGCTCAGTGGTGCTGCTTGCGGATCGAAAGCCGGCCGGCCCGATGCTGCAGTTGTCGCCGGCCGATGCTTTCGAAGAGGTGCTCCTGCTGCGGCCTGCTGCGCTGACCCGCGATCTACGTGCGTCGGAGCTGAGTATCCCGGCCCGCGTGCGGTCCGGCTGGGAAACGCTCGCGGCCGACGGCCGTCGGCCCGTCGTCCTTGCGACGCCGCTGGGACGTGGACAGGTAGTCTTCTCCGGGGCGCTCGATGCTTGGCGGCATCGAGAGGGAAGTCGCTATTGGACGGATCTGATTGCGTCATATGCTGCCTTGACGCCTCGACCGGTCAGCGTCCGGTTCGAACCGGGGATCGTTAGACCCGGCGATCCAATCGAGATCGTGGCTGAGGTGATTGCTTCTGAGCCCGCGGGTGACCAGCACCTCGGATTGATCGCGCGAATGGGGGAGACGCCAGTTCGGCTGTGGCCGGGCGGTGAACCTGGCATCTATCGCGGCACCGCTCGCGCGCCGCTCAACAATGGCGTCGTGACCGGCAGTCTCGAACATGCCGGTGTGCGTGCGACCGCGGCGCTGATGGTGAACACTTCGGTCGCGCAGCCCTGGAGCGGGCGCGATGCGGCGCTCGAGGCGGTCGCCACCGCCTCGGGCGGCATGACGGTTCGAGCTGGCGATCTCGACCGCCTCGCAGCGGAGCTGGAACGGCACGCTAAACCCGCGACAACCGTTCGAACGCTGCGACCTCTCCGCCGCGCATGGTGGATGCTGCCGTTCGCCGGCTGTCTGGCAGCCGAATGGGCCCTGCGCAGACGTCGTCACCTGCATTAGCCCGGTATAGAATGCGCACATGAGCTATTCGCGCGAGGACGTGAAGGCGATCACCGACAAAGTCCTCAACATGGCGAAGGCAGACGCCGTCGAAGTGAGCTTCTCCGGCGGCGAGCGCTCTGCGTGCCGCTACGCCAACTCGAGCATCACCGCCAACCTCATCGAGCACGATCAGGAGGTCGAGATCACCGTCTACTACGGTCAGAAGACCGCGACCACGTCGACGCATCAGTTCGACGACGCGTCGCTCAAGACGGCGATCGAGCAGGTCCAGGAGCTTGCCAAGCGGAAGCCCGAGAATCCAGAGCTGATGCCGCCGGTCAAGCCGCCGCAGGAATTTCTCACGGTCGAGTCCGCGCTTCCGCCGGCTGTCAACTTCGGCCCTGCTGAACGCGCGCAGATGGTTAAGAAGTCGATCGACATCTGCGAGAAGAAGGGCGTGCTCGGCGCCGGCTACATCCCGAAGATGCACTGGACCGATGCGCTCGCGAACTCGGAGGGGCTCTTCGCGTATCACCGCTACGCGAATTCCAGCTTCATCCTTACGTGCCGCACGCCGGATGGGACCGGTTCGGGTTGGTCGGGCACGACCGGCGTCATCGATCCGACGACCATCGATGCTGCGGCCCTTACCGAAGTCGCGGCCGATAAGGCGTTGAAGTCCCAGAAGCCGCGCGCCCTCGAGCCCGGGAATTACACGGTCATTCTCGAGCCTCGTCCGGCGGCCCGGTTTCTCTCTCTCATGATGAACATTTTCAACGCCCGCACGGCGGAGGAGGGACGAAGCTTCATGAGCGGAGCCCAGCGCGGCGAGACGAAGCTGGGCCAGAAGCTGTTCGGCGACAACGTCACCATTCGCAGCGAGATCGGAAATCCGATTCTTCGCCAGACGCCGATCGGTCCCGACGGCCTCGCCGCACGCAAGAGGACCTGGGTGGAGAAGGGGGTCGTCAAGGACCTCTTCTACGACAGGTTCTGGGCGAAGAAGCAGGGGAAAGAGCCGACGCCCACCGCACCGCAAATGAGCCTTGTGATGGAGGGCGGGACGACATCGGTCCAAGAGATGATCAAGACCACGAAGCGCGGGCTCCTGGTCACGTTCTTCTGGTACATCAGGGTGGTCGAGCCGATGACGCTGCTCAACACGGGGATGACCCGCGACGGGTTGTTCCTCATAGAGAACGGAGAGATCGTGGCGCCGGCCCAGAACTTCCGTTGGAACGAGTCGCCTGCGGTCGGCTTCAACAACATCACGGCGCTCGGTCCGTCGATCCCGATGCACATCGGGGAAGCGTACGACAATCCCGGCACCGCGCTCGTTCCCGCGATGCGGATTGAAGACTTCACGATGACATCGATCTCGCCGGCCGTGTGACGAGGCTGAAATGAAACGTCGAGAATTCATCAGGACCACCGCCGCAGCGGGTGCCGCGTTTGCCGCGAGCGACCTGGTTGCCGACCTGGTCGCGCAGTCTCCACAGAAACGGCCGCTGGAGTCGCGCTTCAAGGGTCTATCGGACGTGGCGCTGCGGGAGGCCAAGCGTCTGGGTTGCTCGTACGCTGACGTGCGCTTCACGCGCAACGTAGACGACTCGGTCAGCGTGCGCGACAAGATCGTTGCCGAGGGCTTCGGATTCGGTGGCCGGGGCCGCAGCGAGAGCGCGGGGTTTGGCGTCCGCGTGATTCACGGCGGAGTGTGGGGCTTTTCGAGCAGTCCGCTCGTGACCGAAGACGAGATCCGGAAGATCACGCGGGACGCCGTCGACGTTGCGCGGGCCAGCGCGATCGCCAAGCGGAACGACGTCGAGCTCGTGCCGGTACCCGCGTACACGGACTACTGGGCCGTGCCGATCGCGAAGGATCCCTTCCAGGTGTCGCTCGACGAAAAGATCGCCTTTCTGATGAAGGTCAACGAGACCGTCCTCCGGAACAAGGGCGTGTTCCGGGTTCAGTCGGTGATGGCGTTCGACTACGAGTGGAAATACCTGGCGACGTCCGAGGGCTCGTACGTCGAGCAGGAAGTCTGGCGCACTTCTCCGGGTTTCAACGTCATTGCCCGCGGTCGCACGGTCAAGAGCCGCATGTTCAACGTGCCGCCGCGGACGGGGGGGTACGAGATCGTCGAGGCGTCGCGCATGCTCGAGAATGCCGAGCGGATCGCCGCCGAAGCGGTCGAGCATTCGAACGCACCGGCCGTTCAGCCGGGCGTCAAGGACCTGATCCTGACCCCGTCGCACGCGATGCTCACGATTCACGAGATCATCGCCCACCCGACGGAGCTCGATCGGGTCCTCGGCTACGAGGCCAACTACGCGGGCACGAGCTTCATCAAGCTCGAGGACGTCGGCAAACTGACGTACGGCTCGAAACGCTTCAACGTCACCGGCGACCGAACGATTCCCGGCGGCATGTGCACGATCGGCTACGACGACGACGGCGTGAAGCCGATGGAGTTTCCGATCGTGCGGGAAGGGATGCTCGTGGGGCTTCAAAGCAACCGCGAGACCGCGCACTTCCTGGGTCTGAAACAGTCCCACGGATGCACGTTCGCGACCTCGTGGCGGAATTTTCCGTTCCTCCGGATGCCCAACGTGCACGTGGACGCGGGCCCGGCCGGCTCGCCGACGCCGGAGGAGATCATCGCCGACACGAAGGACGGCATCCTCATCGACGGCCGCGGCAGCTACTCGATCGATCAGCAGCGCTACAACGGGCAGTTCGGGGGCGACGCGTTCTGGGAAGTGAAGGATGGCAAGGTCACGCGCATGGTGAGCGACGTCACCTACAACGCGATCACGACGGACTTTTGGGCGAATCTGGACGCCGTGTCGGGCAAGGAGTCCTGGCAGATGTTCGGCACGACCGGCGACGCCAAGGGGCAGCCGGTTCAGATCAACCATCCGTCGCACGGCTCGCCGTATCTCCGGATCAAGCGGATCATGGTCGGCGCGGCGTACACGTAGGGCCTGGGGCTTGGTGGTTGCAAATCAGTAATGCTTGACGCCTACCTGACGCACCTTCGCGCCGTGCGGCGCCTCTCGCCGAACACGGTCGAGGCCTATAGCCGCGACCTTGCGGCGCTCGCGGACTTCGCCGAACGGAAGAAGAGATCGATCGAGACGCTGGAGCGGCGGGATCTCGAGGCGTTCGTGCGCTCGCTCATGACGGGCGGCCGCTCGCCGCGATCCGTCGGACGGGCTGTTGCCACGATCCGCGGCTTCTATCGATTCCTCGCAGCGTCAGAGCTGGTGCCGGCGGATCCGTCGGCCGACCTGCGTGCCCCGCGCGCCTGGCCCGCGCTGCCGAAGGCGCTCGGCCTCGAAGAGGTCGACCGGCTCCTCGAGGTCCCGGACGCTTCGACGCCGCTCGGCGTGCGCGATCGCGCGCTCATCGAGCTTCTGTATGCGACGGGCCTGCGTGTCTCGGAGCTCGTCGGCCTCAAGCCATCGGACGTGAACCTCGAGTCCGGTTACCTGACGTGCACGGGCAAGGGCGACAAGCAGCGCATGGTGCCCATCGGTCACACGGCATCGGAATGGGTGGACCGCTACATGCGCGGAGCGCGGCTGGTGCTGGTGCGCCGGTCCAAGGCACCCTGGCTGTTCGTGAACGCGCGCGGGCGGGGGTTGTCGCGCGTCGGGTTCTGGAAGATTCTCAAGGCGTACGGCCGGCAGGCGGGCATCTCGCGCGGGCTGACGCCGCACGTGCTGCGGCACTCTTTCGCGACGCATCTGCTCGAGCGTGGCGCCGACCTGCGCGCGATTCAGATGATGCTGGGACACGCGGACCTCTCGACGACGCAGATTTACACGCACGTGCTCGAGGCGCGGCTGCGCAGCGTGTACGACAAGTTTCACCCCCGCGCGTAGGCCGGTGTACCCGGTCCAGTCAGGAGAACATGGCGACTTCGCTCCAGATCACCGAGCGGCGAAAGGGCGACGTCACGATCCTCGACCTCACGGGCCGCGTCGTCCTCGGCGAGGGCGACACCCCGTTCCGGCAGACGATTGACGCGCTCGTCAAGGAGGGGCGGTTCAAGATCGTCCTGAACCTGAAGGACGTCACCTACATCGACAGCGCGGGCGTCGGCGTGATGGTCGGCAAGCTCGTGTCTCTCCGCCGTCAGGGCGGCGACATCAAGCTGCTGACGCTCGTCCAGCGCAACCTGCGCGTGATGACGATCACCAAGCTCGTGACCGTTTTCGAGATCTTCGAGTCGGAGGACGAGGCGATACAGAGCTTCCAGATTCGTTGACCAGCCCGCGGGCGCTCTGCTAAAGTGAAGCGTTTGTCCCAGTTCAAGGAGAGCGTAATGGGCCGCACTGGCCGTCACTTGTTCACATCCGAATCCGTTACCGAAGGACATCCCGACAAGATCGCGGACCAGATTTCCGACTCGATTCTCGACGCGATTCTCGCGCAGGATCCAGTCGGGCGCGTCGCCTGCGAAACGCTCGTCACCACCGGCCTCGCGATCATCGCTGGCGAGATCACCACGAGCTGCTACGTGGATTTTCCCGAGATCGTCCGCGAGACGATTAAGGACGTCGGATACACCCGGGCGAAGTACGGGTTCGACTACGAGACGTGCGCGGTTTTGTCGTCCATCCACGGCCAGTCGCCCGACATCGCCATGGGCGTCGATCCCGGTGGCGCGGGCGATCAGGGACTGATGTTCGGTTACGCGTGCACGGAGACCGACGAGTTGATGCCGATGCCGATCATGCTCGCGCACAAGCTGTGCCGCGGGCTGTCGTGCGCGCGGCGCGACGGCGTCCTCGACTATCTCAGGCCTGACGGCAAGTCGCAGGTCACGATCGAGTACGACGGCAACAAGCCGGTTCGCGTCGCCACCGTCGTCGTGTCGACCCAGCACAGCCCGGCGGTGGCGAACGACACGATGCGCGAGGACATCATCGAGAGGATCATCAACCGCGTAGTCCCGGCGGAGATGATGGACAAGAGCACGAAGTTCTACATCAACCCGACCGGACGCTTCGTGGTCGGCGGTCCGCAGGGGGACGCCGGTGTGACGGGGCGGAAGATCATCGTCGACACCTACGGCGGGGCGGCGCCGCACGGCGGCGGCGCGTTCTCCGGCAAGGATCCGACGAAGGTAGACCGCTCGGCCTGCTACATGGCGCGCTATATCGCCAAGAACTGCGTTGCCGCGGGGCTCGCGGATCGCGTGCTCGTGCAGCTCGCGTACGCGATTGGCGTGGCGGAGCCGGTCTCGGTGCTCGTCGACACCTACGGTACCGGCCGCGTGGTCGAGGACAAGCTCAGCGAGCTCGTCCGCTCGCACTTCAAGCTGACGCCGAGGGGCATCATGGAGATGCTCGACCTGCGGCGTCCCATCTACAAGAAGACCGCGGCGTTCGGGCACTTCGGCCGGACCGAGCCGGAGTTCACGTGGGAGCGGACCGACAAGGCCAACGCGCTCCGCGCCGACGCCGGGCTGTAATCCTCTGCGCCGCGGTGGCCCTGCTGGTCGCCGCGGCGCTGCTGGCCCTCCTCCCTGAATCGCGCATCGCTCTTCCCGTCGCGACGCCAGACCCACGCGTCGCGGCCGGCGCAATTCACGTCCATTCGCGGCGTTCCGACGGCTCCGGCTCCATCGACGATATTGCGGCCGCAGCGGCAGCCGCGGGTCTTCAGTTTGTCGTCGTCACCGACCACGGGGACGGTACGCGGCGGCCGGACGCGCCGCGGTACGTGTCGGGCGTACTTGTGCTGGACGGCGTGGAGATCAGCTCGTCAGGCGGGCATTATCTGGCGCTCGACATGCCGGCCGCGCCGTATCGGCTCGGCGGCGAGGCGGCGGACGTCGCCGCGGATGTCGCACGGCTCGGGGGGCTCGGCATCGTCGCGCACCCGGCGGCGCCGAAGGCGGAACTGGCCTGGACCGACTGGACCGCGCCGTTCGACGGCGTGGAATGGCTGAACGTCGACTCGGAGTGGCGTGACGAGTCGTGGATGACGCTCGCGCGGGCGGCGGCGACGTATGTTCTGCGCCCGGCCGAGTCGATCGGCGTGGTGCTGGACAGGCCCCGTGTGCTGGCCACGCTCGACCAGCTTGCCGAACGACGTGACATCCTGCTCCTGGGGACGACGGATGCGCATGGGGGCGTCGGCAGGGAAGGGGGCCGCCGGCTTCGGTTCCCTTCGTATGAGAGCGCATTCCGCGCGCTGTCGGTGCGCGCGATTCTGCGCGGCGACCTGCGCGGGGATCCGACCAGCGACAGCCGGCTCATCGTCGAAGCGCTGCGGAGCCGGCGTGTCTTTACAGCTATCGACTCGATCGCCGGACCCGGAAAGCTGTCGTTTGCGGCACGGACGTCGAGAAACGATGCCGAGATGGGCGGACGCGTGGCTCCGGGCGTTCCAGTCACCTTCACGGCACAGACGAACGGTCCGGCGGGGTCGACACTCGTGCTGCTTCGCGACGGGCGGCAGGTTGCAAGCGCCCCGGCGCCGTCCCTCGAGTACGTCGCGGATGGGTCGACGGCCACCTACCGCGTCGAAGTCCGAATGCGGCAGGCGCCAGGCGACGAGCCGGTGCCGTGGCTGCTCTCAAACGCAATCCGGGTTGGCACCGCGCCCGAGCTGCCGCCGCTGCCAGCGGTCCCCGCGTCACCCATACGGGTGGTTCTGTTCGAGCCGGGAGATCGATCGCACTGGAGCGCGGAGCGCGACCCGACATCGCATGCGGAGCTGTCGACGGCAGCAGGGGAGTCGCCTCTCACGTTGACGTACTCGTTGGGTACCAACGAAGCCGTCAGTCCGTACGCGGCGGTCGTGCGCGATCTCCCCGCCGGCCTGGCTGCTTGCCACACGCTGGTTCTGGCGATGAGTGCTCCGAGCACCGCCCGCGTCTCGGTGCAGGTTCGTGAGCCCGGAGGAAGCCGTCCGGTAGAAGGGCGCCGCTGGCACCGCTCGGTGTTCGTCGATCGCGAGGCGCAGGCTGTGACACTGACCTTCGCCGACCTGAGACCAGCGCCCGCCGCAGGGCGACCGCAACCCGATGCCGTCGCGATCCGAACGCTGATGGTGGTGATCGACCTCGTCAACGCCAGGCCAGGCGACCGCGGCTCGCTCCGCATCCACCGCGCAGGCTGCTTCTAGACTTCCTCAGGCCTTCAGCACTGTTTCAAGACTAGTGATATAGTGCACTAGTCCACTAGTTCACTATGAGGACTCATGTTTGAGATCGACCCTGACGACGCCCGACCAATCTATCGACAGCTCGTCGACGAAGTGCATCGCAACATCGCTGTCGGCATCCTGAAGCCTGATGAGCCCTTGCCGGCCGTCAGACAGCTCGCCGCGCGGCTGCGCCTCAACCCCAACACGGTTCAGCACGCCTATCGACAGCTCGCGCGTGAAGGTGTGGTGCAGATCCGGCGGGGGAGAGGGACGTTCGTCGCGCGTTCAGCGGCGGCGCCGGCGGAGCTTGATCGCCGGAGGCACGCGCTGAACGCGAAGCGTGTCGCCGAGCGCGCGCTTCGCGACGCGTACCGCCACGGCCTGGTCGCTTCCGACTTGATCGCAGCGCTTCGCGAGATCGCGCCGCGGCTACGTGCGGACGGTTAGCAGCAGGTAAGTCGCACCCATTCCGAAGAGCAGGTTCGGCGCCCATGCCGCCAGGAACGGCGGCATCAGACCGGCACCGCCGACCGCCCCGAACGCGCTGAGTAGCATCCAATACACCAGCGCCAGGACGATGCCGAGGCCGATACCGTAGACAGTGCCGCGCCGGCCGGTCGTCACGCCGAAGGGGAGCGCGATGAGCGTCATGACAACCGTGACGAACGGAAACGCGATCTTGCGCTCGACGGCGACCGCGAGCCCCTCGACGTTCATTCCGCTGGCGCGCAGCTCCGCGGCGTGGCGCCGGAGCTCCGATGCCGTCATGAGCCGTTCGTCCGGCTGCTCGCTCTCGAAGTACTCGGGCGGTTCGAGCGGGAGCCGCCGTTCTGAGAACCGTTCCCAGGTCGGCGCCGAGCCCCGGCGGAAGGCGGCGACCCATCCGTCGCGTCCCGTCCACATCGGCGGCGACCCGACCGGCAGGCCTCCACGAAATCCTGCGCGCGCCACGTGCGTGTGGCGCGCCAGACGCCACGTTCGCTTGTCGACGTCGTAGATCGACAGCGCCCCGAGCTCGTCCTTCTGCGCATCGAAGAACGCGTAGTGGTAGACGGAGCCGTCGCCGCCGGCGAGCCAGCGCCGGTTGAGAAAGTTGAACGTGCGAGGCGAGCGGCCGCGGATGGCGTCGTTGAGCGCTTCCGCCTTCCTGTTGGCGCGGGCCAGCAGGTGCTCCTCGAGCAGGAACAGCGCGCCGCTGGCCGCCAGGGCGATCACGATGAGCGGCACCGAGGCTCGATAGAGGCTGATGCCGCAGGCTTTCATCACCGTCAACTCGCTGCGCTTGGTCAGCACTCCCACCGTTACGATCGCTGCGACGAGCGTCGCCAGCGGAATGACGTAGTAAATGAACTGCGGGGTCGCGAACCAGAAGTACTCGAGCAGCATCCCGGTCGTCGCCTGCCCCTTGAACAGCTTGTCGGAGAGATCCACGAACGTGGCGATGTAAAAGAGGCCCAGGAGGCCGACGAACGCGAGGCCCGCGAAGCGCAAGGCGATTGCGCCGACATAGCCGTCGAGAATCGTCGGTCTCGGATACCAGAACTTCGGAAACCGGATCACGACGACGACGCGGCCGCGGCCGGGTGGAGTCGTCGAGAGAGTGGCGGCGGGTGACGCATCGGGTGCCGGCTCCGCGCGGCGGCGTGACCAGCGGGGGAGTCGGAACGTGATCGGGAATCGCCCTTCCGCCCACTTGGCCCGCCAGATGAGCGCCGCGATTGCCACCGGTCCGAGCACGAGGTTCGGCACCCAGCGTGCGAGAACCGCAGGCAGCATGTGCCCCTTCGTGAGGCCCTCGGACAAGTACATGAGGATGTAGTACGCGAAGATCACGACCAGCCCGACCGCGAATCCCGCCAGCTTGCCTTCACGCCGCGTCGTCACACCGAGGGCGAGCCCCAGCAGCCCGAAGACCAGACAGGCCACGGGTATCGAGAACTTCTGCTGGATGAACATGATTTCGTTGTGCGGCGAGAGCCCCTCGCGGACCTTGAGCGCGCGCTGCGCCTGGAGCTCGGCGATCGTCAGCTCGCTGATGCCCTTCGGCGGGCCGGAGGCAGGGAAGACCTGGCTCGGATCCAGGCTGAAAATGAGCGGTCCCGAGCGGAACTCGTAGAGGTCGTACTCCCCCGCCTGTTTGCCGACGTTGTAGCGAATCCCGCCCTCGAGGATCAGATCGACGCGGCGCGCGGCGCGATCGAGGACGAGCCGTCCGCGATCGGCCATGAAGATGACCGGCTTCGACGCGTCGGACGTATCGGCCAGGAAGACCTTGCGCCATCCGGGCTCCTGCCCAGCGTCCTCCTGGACGTAGATGACGCGGCCCGGGAAATCCTCGAAGAAGACCCGCGGCCGCACGTCATGCTCTGCCCGCGCCGCCACGATTCCCCAGGTGATCTCCCGGAAGGTTTGGTTCGCGTCCGGGATCTCCACAATGAGGACCCAGAGTGTCGCGCCGAGGGCGGCGAACGACAGCAGGAGGACCGGCCGCAGGAGCCGGTAAAGACTGACGCCGCAGGCTAGGAACGCGACCGTCTCCCGGTCGCTCGACAGGCGGCCAAAGGCAATCAGCAGCCCCACGAGGAGCGCCATCGGGATGGCGACACCGAGGCCCGACGGGATCAGCGTCAGCAGGATGCGTCCGACCGTCGGCCACGGCACACCTTTGGCGATGAGCCGCTCCGCGTGGTCCATGATCGGCGGGATCTCGAGGAGGAACGTGAAGATCAGCAGCGCCAGCAGGAACGGCGGAATGGCCTCGCGAATGAGGTACCGGTCAATCGTCCGCACGGAAGTTGATTCTAGGGCAGGTTCCTGCGGAGTGCGTCCACAGACCGTCCACAGGCTGTTTCCCGAGCATTATCCTCAGAGTCTGATAATGCATCTTATGTTAACTAATGGGCCTGGGGCTTGGGGCCTGGCCTGGGGCTTCTCGGAGGCTTGAGCGATGAGCTCCGAGCCTTTGAGCAATGAACTTCGAGCTTTGAGCGATGAGCTCTAAGGTCTTGAGTCTTGAGTTCTGAGTTGTGAGAGAACGCAACTCAGGACTACTCGGGACTCGGGCTCTGGATTTGAATTCGGGGTTCGAGCTGAGAACCTAGAACCAAGGCTCAGAGCTCAGTGCGCGCGGAGCTCTCGGATGATCGCCTGGAGCGCGTCGATGATCTCGTCGCGCTCAACGCGGGACTTGGTAAAGGTCAGTCGGAGATTGAAGTTTTTCGTAGGCGGCCTGTAGCTGTAGACGAACGACTTCGGCCGGCCGACCTTGGGCCTCGCCGTTTCCTGGCGCAGCGCCTCGCGGGTCGTTCCGCCTTCCCGGGCGATCTTCTCGACCAGGGCGGTCATTTTCTTGGGGTCTGATTGGCGAACTATCTGTAAAAGCAACGACTTAGATGAAATGTCGGCCAGCCGACAAAGGTTCTTGACCTCCTCGGGCATGCCGTTGAGGGCCATCGACTCTGTAATGGAGGTTCGGGACTTACCAAGCTTGCGGGCGAGATCCTCGTGCGTGTAATGACATTTCTCCGCGAGCGTCGCGAGTGCCTCGCATTCCTCGAACGGTGTCAGGTCCTTGCGCTGGAGGTTCTCGACGAGGGCGACCTCGATGACCTCGGTGTCGTCCAGGTCGCGGATGACGACCGGCAGTTCGCGGATGCCCACCTGCACCGCCGCCTGGTAGCGGCGCTCCCCTGCCACGATCTGAAACCGGCCGCCGCGCTGCCGCACGACGAGCGGCTCGATGACGCCTTTCTCGGCAATGGACGCCATGAGTTCGGAGAGATCACCCATCACCTGGCGCGGTTGGTTCGGGTTCGGATCGATCTGATCGATCGCGACGATGCGGCCGACCGGCGAGCCGGCGGAGCTGGCGAGCGCCTCGACGTAGTGCTCGTCGTGCCGCATACGTACGGTGGCTGGTAGTCCGCGCTTAGACACGATCCATGACCTCCTCGCACAGCCTGTAGTACTCCGTGGCGCCCGAGGAGTCTGGGGCGAACGAGAAAATCGACTCCTTGTAAGCCGGGCTTTCCTCCAGCCGTACGCTCTTCGTGATCACCGTCTTGAACACCTTCTTGCCGAAGACCTTGTCGATCTGTGTGCGGATGTCGCGTCCGAGCGCCGTCCGCTTGTCGTGCATCGTGATGACGACGCCGAGGATGCGTAGCCCGGGGTTCGCCCGCGCCCGCACCTTCTCGATCGTTTCGAGCAAATCGTCCGTGCCCTCGAGCGCGAAGTAGGACGATTGGATGGGAATCAGGAGGTGCGTGGCCGCGACGAGCGCATTGACCGTCAGGAGCCCGAGCGTGGGCGGGCAGTCGATGACGATGTGCGCGAACTGCTTGCGGACCGCCTCGATTCGATCCTTCAGTCGGAAATGCGAGTCGATCTCCCCCACCAACTTCGCCTCGAGCTTCGCCAGCGCGATTCGCGAAGGGGCGATGAAGAGGTTTTTCTGCGCCGTTGGCTTGACCACGTCGGCGAGCGTGACCGTGGAGTCGGCGATCGCGTCGTATACGCTGCGCTCGACAATCTGCATGTCCAGATAGGACATGGTGCTGTTCGACTGAGGATCGAGATCGATGAGGAGGGTCGGCTTACCGCGGAGGGCGAGCGCCGCCGCTAGGTTGATTGCTGTGGTGGTCTTTCCGACCCCACCCTTTTGATTGGCTATGGCAACGATCATCGAGAAGCGGCGGGGCCATTCTAGGGGTCGTGGACGAAAAGTGTCAAGCCGCTACATCTTGTATTTGCCGAGCTCCTCGGGATCTAGGTTCTCGAGCCACTTCTGCAACCGCTCCGAGTCCTCCTTGTCGGGGACGATGTCAACCGTCTTGGCGTTCGCAATGACGGAGTCCTCGACGTAGATGGGCGCGTGGGCCCTGAGCGCGAGCGCAATCGCGTCGCTCGGACGCGCGTCGATCGCGACCGTTTCCCCCTGGGAGTCGAGATAGATGATGGCGTAGAAGGTGTTCTCCCGCAGGTCCGAGACAACGACCTTCTGGATCTCCGCCTTCAGGTCCTGGATGACGTTCTTGAGAAGGTCGTGCGTCATCGGGCGCGGCGTGGCGACGTTCTCGATCTGCAAAGCGATGGCGTTTGCTTCGAACACGCCGACCCAGATCGGCAGAACCCGCTGCCCGTCCTTGTCCCGCAGGATGATGATGGGCATGTTCGTGATGGGATCGATCATCAGGCCCTTGATCGTCATCTCGATTTGCATACCGCTTCCCCCCGCAGGCTGTTCGGCCACCCTTCTGTGATCCTCACATCCATCGTACGCCCAAGCCAGGCTCGATCGCCCGGAAAATTGACGACCGTATTGCCGTCCGTCCGGCCCGACAGCTCCCAATCCCGTTTGCGGCTCACGGCGTCCACCAGGACCGGCACGACCTGACCCACGGCCGCCTCATGTATCGCCGTCTGAATCTCCTTCTGCAGCGCCTGCAGCTCCACGATTCGGCGCGTCTTCTCCACCTCCGGCACGTCGTCCGGCATGCGCTTCGACGCCAGCGTGTTCGGACGCTCCGAGTATTTGAAGGAGAACATGCTGTGGTAGCGGACGGTGCTCACGAGGGACAGCGTCTCCTCGAAGTCCCCGGCCGTCTCTCCCGGGAAGCCGACAATCATATCGGTCGAAAGCGCGATGTCCGGTATCTCGCTGCGCAGCCGGGCGACGAGGTCGAGATAGTCCTCGCGCGTATGCCGCCGGCGCATGGCCGCGAGAACCCTCGTCGACCCGGACTGCAATGGCAGATGCAGGTGTTTGCACACCTTTGGCAGATCGCGAATCGCGTCGATCAGCCGGCGACCGACGTGCCGGGGATGCGGACTCGCGAAGCGAATCCGCTCGACGCCCTCCACGCCGTTGACGCGTTCGAGAAGTGTCGCGAAGTCGCATGACGGAACGTCCGGCGCCTGGTAGTGATTGACGATCTGGCCGAGCAGGTGAACCTCGCGATGGCCGTTGCGCGCCGCTTCCTCGACTTCCGCGAGAATGTCCGCCGCGGGGCGCATGCGCTCGTGCCCGCGCGTGTACGGTACGACGCAGAAGGCGCAGAAGTCGTTGCAGCCCTCGATGATCGTGATCCACGCCTTGAGCGGATCGCTGCGGCGCGCCACTCCAAGCGGAAACGACACGTCGTCATGAGGACTGATGTCAATCAGCGCGTCGCCCGATGCGCTGTGCGCACGCTCGACGAGCATCGGCAGATGCTTGAGGCTCTGCGTGCCGATGACGACGTCAACGGAGCTCGAACGGCGGACGAGCGACTCACCTTCCTGCTGCGCGACGCATCCGGCGACGGCGACGACCGGACGACGTGCAGTGTCGCGCGTTCCGATCTCGCCGAGGCGCGTGTACAACTTGTCTTCGGCCCGCTCGCGGACGCTGCACGTGTTGATGACGATCAGATCGGCATCCGCATCAGACTCCGCCGCCTCGTAACCCGCCTGCTCGAGCAGACCGGCCATGCGTTCCGAGTCGTGGAAGTTCATCTGACAGCCGAACGTTTCGATCAGGTACTTAAGTGCCACGTGCTTCCGACCTCGTGCCGCGCGGGTTCGGAGGTTGCGCCGATTTTATCGGTCGCGTGCGCGCCGAGCCCATCTGCTTCGCTTTTGTTTCGCCACGACGGCTTGCCAGCATCTCGCGTGCGCTCATCGTCACCGAAGCCGTCCGATCGACGCCCGCAATCATCCGGGCGACCTCGTCGATCCGGGCGTCCCCATCCACGGTCGCCACGTCGGTGACCGTGCGGCCGGAGCGGACGCGCTTGGCGATGGTGAGGTGCGTCGAACCATACGCGGCGATCTGCGGGAGGTGCGTGACGCACAGCACCTGGAACTTGCCACCGAGCTGCTGCAACCGGGCGCCGACGACGTCGGCGACGGCGCCGCCGATGCCGGCATCGACCTCGTCGAAGATGAGCGTCTTGCCCTCGGCGTCGATCGACGCGAGCGTCTTGAGCGCCAGCATGATGCGGGACAGCTCGCCGCCGGATGCGACCCTCGCGAGGGGCCGGAGCTCTTCACCGGGATTGGGCGAGATGTACACCTCCGCGCTGTCGATGCCGCGGCTTCCCCACTGCGCTTCCGGGAGCGAACCTTCAAAGCGTACTTCGCAACGCGTCGCGGCCATCGCGAGTTCCGACAGGCCGCGCTCGAGCTGCCGGCAGAATCGCGGCGCCGCATCGTGGCGCGCCGCCGACAGGCGCTCGGCAGATGCGAGGAACGCGGCGCGTGCCCGATCGAGTTCTTCGTCGAGCGCCGCGGTGCGTGACGCCGCGTTCGTCAGCTCGTCGATTTCGTCGCGGAGGCGCTGCGCCTTCGCGAGCACGGCCGGGAGCGACGGCCCGTGCTTCTTCTTCAGACGTTCGAGCAGCGCGAGCCGGTCTTCGACGCGCTGAAGCCGATCGGGGGAGGCGTCGATCCCGCCCGCGTACGATCGCAGGAAAAACGCGAGGTCGTCGAGCTGTGTCTTGATGCCGTCGCGGCCCTCGACGTGCGGCCGGAACCTCGAATCGATCGCCGCAAGCTCTCCCAGCTTCTTCCACGTGACTGCAAGCGACGCGAGCGCCGCATGCTCGCCGTCGTACAGAGCCTCGTACGCTTCGCCGCAGAGCCGCGAGAGCTTCTCGGCGTTCGCGAGTACCTGACGCTCGTCCGTCAGCGTCTGATCCTCGTCAGCGTTCGCGATCGCCGCTTTCTCGATTTCCGTCAGCTGGAACGACGCGAGCTCGAGCCTCGCGTCGCGCTGCTCGTCGTTCATGCGCAGGCGATCGCATTCAGCCGAGAGCGCGCTCCAACGCGCATACGTCTCTGCAACAGGCGCCGTCAGCTCTTCCACCTGTGCGAACTCATCGAGCAGGTCGACGTGCGATGAGGGATCGAGCAGAGCCTGGTGATCGTGCTGCCCGTGCAGATCGACCAGCCCCCCGCAGAGCTCCTTCAGCGCGGCGCTCGACGCGAGTGCCCCGTCGATGAAGGCACGGCTGCGCCCCTGCGCAGAGATCTCGCGGCGCACGATCACTTCTGCACCATCCGCCGTTTCGAAGATCGCTTGAATCGTAGCGGTGTCCTCACCGGTCCGCACGAGATCGGCCGACGCACGACCGCCGGCCAGGAGGCTGACGGCGCCGACGACGATCGACTTGCCTGCTCCGGTCTCGCCTGTCAGTACGTTCAGGCCGGGCTGGAACTCGACGTCGACGGCATCGATGACGGCTAGGCTGCGGATGCTGAGGAACCGGAGCATAGAGGCGAACTTCAATTCTATCAGATGTTTGACAGCGATCTGGTCGCATGCTACGCTGTCGCATTCGCGCTGTCCCAGCGGCGCTCAGGTCCTGTATGCGGAGGCATGATTG
>DATAFJ010000067.1:0-16337 GCA_036257535.1 Vicinamibacterales bacterium
ACGGTCAACCAGTCGGCGTGCGAATACACGCTGTCGCCGGCGGCCATCAGCATGAGTCAGAGCGGTGGAAACACGTTCGCGCTCGTCAGAGCCGGCAACGGCTGCGGTTGGACCGCAACGGCCGACAGTTCGTGGATCACCTTCCCGAACGGCGCAAACGGAACGGGCCAGGGGTGGCTGACCCTGCGCGCGAGTGCGAACGGCGGTGATCTCCGCACGGGCATCGTGTCGGTCGGCTCCTCATCCCTTCAAGTGAACCAGTCCGGGACGTGCCAGTTCTCGGTCTCACCCGGAACGGTCAATGTGAGCGGAGCCGGCGGCCAGAACTCCGTGCAGCTGACGACCGGGAGTGCGTGCAACTGGTTCGCCAGCACGCTGGCCTCGTGGATCACGATCAATCAGGGAAGCACGACGGGGACTGGCGGCCGAACCGTGACGTTCACGGTGGCGCCGAATACAGGCACGGCCGCGCGGACGGGCGCGATCCGCGTGGCCGGCGTGCTGGTCACGATCAATCAGAGCGGCTCGGGCGCACTGACGGCGCCGGGCGGCCTGCGGATCATTCGGTAGAGGTCTGCGCTCCGAGGATCCTGCCGAGGAACTCGTTGAGCGCCGGCCCGCCGCGGATCCAGCGCACCACGACGACGAGGTCGTTAACCCAGTCGATGTAGATGATGTTCTGCCCGTTGCCGCGGAAGGTCACGCTCGACTCGGGCGCCGACGGCAGCGGCTTGCGGCCGGTGTTGAGGAACCAGTTCATGTAGCCATATTCCTGGTTCGCCGGACCGGGCGTCCGCGCCATTTGGATCCACTTCTCCGAAACGATCTGCCGATCGTTCCACCGGCCCTGGCGCAGGTACAGGTATCCGAACCGCGCCATGTCCCGCGCGCTGATGAACATCCCGCCGCCCCAGTGTCCGCCGCCAGTCACCGACTGGATCTTCTGGCCGTCGAGATCGATCCATGAGTTCTCGTATCCGTGCCAGCGCCACGTGTTCGACGCGGAGATCGGATTCATGACCTCGTCGCGCAGGATCTCCGGCAGCGGACGGCGCCACACATGGAGCGCGGCGAGCGCGAGAACGTTCACACGGACGTCGTTGTACTTGTAGCGGGTGCCGGGAGCATGCATCGGCCGGTTGGGATAGTCGGCGGGCCGTTCGCCCTCCGGCCGGTCGGCCCAATCCGGCTTGCCCCACAGCGTGCCCTGCCAGTCGCTCGTCTGCCGCAGCAGATGCTCCCAGGTGATCGAAGCATTGTGCTCCGATTCGAACAGGTCGGTCGTCGGCACGTACGGCCGCACGGGATCCGCTACATCCTTAATCAATCCGCGCTGCCACGCGAGGCCGACCACGGTGGACAGAAACGACTTCGTGACGCTGAACGTCATGTCGACGCGCGTCGTATCTCCCCACTCCGCGACGATGTAGCCCTGTCGAACGACGAGGCCGCTCAGGGCGCCGCGCGGCTTCGCCGGGCCGATCAGGATGTTGTATGGCTCACGATTGAACGAGGCGATGATGTCGAGGGCGAGGTCCTTCGTGTTCGGGTTCTCGTTCGCGACCGAGTAGTCGATCGCCTGCTGGAGCGCAGCGGGATCGAATCCTGCTTCTTCCGGCCGCCGCCTCTGCCAGTCCCAGCGCTCCGGATAGTAGGGGGCTGTGGTGCGACCCTGCGTTGGAGTGCGACCCTTCAGGGTCGTCTCCGTGGCACGACTCTGTGCCCTGGTAGGACCCTTCAGGGTGGTCTCTGCGATCGAGAGAGCGAGCGCGCACGCGACGGCGGCAGCAAGCATTCGCAGCATGGTGCGTACGGTATCATTTCGGCCGATGAAATCGCGTCAATTTCTCGTGCAGATGCTCGTGCTGGCGGCGCTCGGCGCGACGGCAGCCGGCACGGCGGCTCGGCAGACCGTCGATCGGCACACGATGTCGCCGGCAGCGACCTACGTTCCGTCGGTCACGCCGCTGCCGCATCAGTCCGACAGCGAGCTGCGCGATCTCGTCGAGCGTTTGATCGTGGACCGCGCCGCGCTGGCACGGCGTTATTCCGACGATCAGGCTGCCGAACGTCGCGCGGCGCTGAGGGAGTACGTCCGCACGTGGCGTGCGCAGCTTGCGCAGATCCCGTTCGATACGCTCGGTCAGGAAGGCCGCATCGACTACATCCTCCTTCGTAACCGTCTCGACTATCAGTCGAAGCTCTTCGACCGCGAAGATCGCCGGCAGACGGAGATGTCAACCCTCATTCCGTTCGGCGCGACGATCAGCGCGCTGCACGAGTCGCGGCGGCGCATGGAGGATGTCGATCCGCGCGGGGCCGCCGCCACGCTCGCGAAGATGGCGGACGACATCGACAACGGGTGCAAGAAGCTCGAGTCGGGCGACTCGAAAACGCCGCCGGTGTCGCGGATCGTCGCGCTGCGTGCCGCGAACGAGATCGGTGATCTCAAGCGTCTCCTCGAACAGTGGTTCAAGTTCCACGACGGCTACAGCCCGCTGTTCTCCTGGTGGGTCCGCGATCCGTACAAGAGGGTTGACGGTGCGCTGACCGCCTACGTCAAGGTTCTCCGCGAGCGCGTCGTCGGCTACAAGGAGGGCGAAGACGAGCCGATCGTCGGCGACCCGATCGGCCGCGAGGGCATCCTCGAGGACCTCGATGCCGAGCTGATTTCGTACTCGCCTGAAGAGCTCGTCGAGATCGCCAAGAAGGAGTACGCGTGGTGCGAGGCGGAGATGATCAAGGCCTCGCGCGAGCTGGGCTTCGGAGACGAGTGGCGAAAGGCGCTCGAGAAGGTCAAGAACCTGCACGTCGAGCCGGGCAAGCAGACGGCGGTGATCCGCCAGCTCGCGCATGAAGCGGTCGACTTCATCGAGAAGCGCGATCTGGTCACGGTGCCGCCGCTCGCCAAGGACATCTGGCGCGTCGAGATGATGACGCCCGCGCAGCAGAAGGTGTCGCCGTTCTTCCTGGGCGGCGAAGTCATCCTCGTGTCGTATCCGACCGACGCGATGGAGCACGCGGACAAGCTGATGAGCATGCGCGGGAACAACACACATTTCTCGCGCGCGACGGTACAGCACGAGCTGATCCCGGGGCATCACCTCCAGGGCTTCATGAACGACCGCTACAACACGCACCGCCGCGCGTTCGAAACGCCGTTCTGGGGCGAAGGCTGGGCGCTGTACTGGGAGATGATCCTCTGGGATCTGGGCTTTCCGCAGTCACCCGAGGATCGCGTCGGCATGCTCTTCTGGCGCATGCACCGCACCGCGCGGATCATTTTCTCGCTCAGCTTTCACCTGGGATCGATGACGCCGCAGGAGTGCATCGACTTTCTCGTCGAGCGGGTCGGACACGAGCGCGCGAACGCCGAAGGAGAAGTCCGGCGGTCGTTCAACGGCTCGTACTCACCGCTGTACCAGGTGGCGTACATGATCGGCGGCCTCCAGTTCCGCGCGCTTCATCGCGAGCTGGTCGGCTCGAAGAAGATGAGCAACCGCGACTTTCACGACACCATCCTGCAACGCGGAGAGATGCCGGTCGAGATGGTCCGCGCGTCGCTGACAGGGCAGCCGCTGACGCGCGACTACAAGGCGCGCTGGAAGTTCTACGACGCGCCGAGGGTGCAGAGCACGGAATCGGGCGAAAAGCGGTAACGTCAGCCGATCGACTTCACGCACTTCATCGATTCCGGCGCGAAGCCGAGCTCCTCGTAGAGGCGAAGCGCCGCCCGGTTCTCGACGAACACGTTCAACGTCAGCAGCCGATACCCCCGATCGCGTGCCCACTGCTCGGCCGCGGCCATGAGCGTGCGTCCGACGCCGTGCCCTCGCGCCTCGGGCCGGACCACGATGTCCCAGATGTGCCCGCAGGCCTGTTCGAGGTAATAGTCCCAGAGCGGCGCGACGTGCAAGAACCCGAGCCGTGCCCCCTGTCCGTCCTCGGCGACGAACACCGAAGCGCCTTCAGTCCGGCCGCTGAGCGCTGCCTCGATGACGCGCGTATCCGTGGCGATCATCTCCTGGTGATTCCGCCACGCGGGCGGCCCGAACGCCAGGAGCTCGGGGACGAGCTCGAGGATGAAGGCCCGATCGTCCGCAGTCGCCGCGCGAACGCGAATGTCTGAGTTGCTCATCAGACGTATCCCGCGGCTAGTTTGGGTTAATAAACCTGTACAGCACGCGTATCAAGCGGTACGCGGCCGGCATCGTGTCCGCCGTGAACTCGATCGTGTCCGGTTCGATCTGCCGGATCGCTGGAAAGGCCGTGGCGATCTCCGGATACGTGAAGTTCCGATAGCGCATCCGGACGCGAACCGATGACGGCCGCTCGGCGGCGATCTTCTTCGCGCCGGCGACGGCCTCGCGCGCCGCCGCCTCGATCTCTTTTCTCGATTCGCGCAGCGATCTCAGCTCCGCGGCTCTCACGTTGATCGCCCGCTTGACCACGACGCCGCGCGCCGCGGTCGCGACCTCCTTCACCTGCGCCACGGCGACGTCGTCACCGGTGACGAGGACGACCGGCACGCCGTACCACGCCGCGAGCATCGTGTTCATGCCCCCTTCGCCGACCGAGCGGCCGTCGATCTGCAGGTCGCGCAGCACGCCGGAGCCGGTGTGCGCGAAGAGCCCGCCCGGCGTATCCGCCTTGGCGTGATAGCCGACGAAGAGGACCGCATCGAACGTCTCGTCGAGCCCCTCCATCATGCCGAAGCGCTTGAAGCTGTGGCTGATGAGGCGCGCGGTGGGATCGAGATCTTCCGGCAGCACGTTGCGCTGGCTGCCGTGCGAGTCGTTGACGACGATCTCGGTGGCGCCGCCGGCAAGCGCGCCGCGAATCGCGGCGTTGACGTCCTCGGCCATCAGCTTTCGCGAGCGGCCGTACTCGGCCCCTTCGGCCGAGACCTGGTCGTCGCCGACGATCCCGCTGATCCCTTCCATGTCTGCAGAGATGTAGACCTTTTTCCCAGGCTGCCCGGCGGCCGGAACACTCAGAAGAACCAGCACAACCAGAGCCGGAAAGTCGAACGGTCGAGGCACTCGCATGCCTGCTATTATGTGCCTCCCTTCCCTGGCGTCGCCGTTACGTTGGCCGGCGGCGCCCGGAAATCGAGGATGCAGGCATTCGATTTGCGATGCATCCGAAGTAAAGGAGGAGTTGTATGGGCGTCATTGCGTGGATTCTGTTCGGCCTCGTGGTGGGCGTCATCGCCAAACTGTTGATGCCCGGGCGGGATCCTGGCGGCTTCATCGTGACGATCCTGCTCGGCGTTGCCGGCGCGCTCATCGGTGGCTTCGTCGGCCGCGCGATGGGGCTCTATGCCGCCGGAGAGGGAGCCGGCTGGCTGATGTCCATACTCGGCGCGGTCATCCTACTCTTCCTGTACCGGAAGTTCGCGACCAGCAAGCGCGTGTAGCGATTCCGCGCGCGCGCGGACGGCCCTGCTACAATTGGTGTTCTTTGCGCTTCGCAAAGACACCTGTAGGAGGGCCTATGCCCCGTTCCGTCCCGGTCGTCGCGCTCGCCGCGTTCTTTGCCATCTCGAGCGCTTCGGCCGTTTCCGCCCAGCCCGCCGCTTCCGCCGCTCAGCCCACCGTCGACGCGCTCGTCGCCAGGAACCTGCAGGCCAAGGGTGGCGAAGCGAAGCTGAAAGCCATTCAGAGCATGCGCATGACCGGTCGCGTGTCCATTCAGGGCATGGAGCTGCCCATGACGATCACGGCGAAGCGGCCGAACCTGATGCGGCAGGAAATGCAGATTCAGGACAAGCGGATCGTCACCGCGTTCGACGGTCAGAAAGCCTGGATGATCAATCCGATGACGGGATCCGAGGCCCCGCAGGAGCTGACGGGGCCGCAGGCCGACATGGCGAAGGATCAGTCGGACTTCGACGGCGCGCTCGTCGACTGGAAGGCGAAAGGGCACACCGTGGAGGTCGTCGGCGCCGAGGAGGTCGGCGGCGTGAAAACGCAGAAGGTCAAGGTGACGAAGAAGAACGGGCAGGTGCAGTATTTCTTCCTCAGTCCCGATACCGGTCTCGAGATCAAGACGACAACCGAAGTGCTGCAAGGCGGCACCCCGATGACGGTGGAGACGGAGCTGTCGGACTATCGCAGCGTCGACGGCATCATGCTGCCCCATGCGCTCAAGACATCGATCAACGGCACGCCGACGGCCTCCATCACAGTCGACAAGATCGAGCTGAACACGCCGCTCGACGAGACGCTCTTCACGCTGCCGAAGCCCAAGGCCTGATTCCCTCATGACCGTGAGCGCCGCCAGGCGGCGAACGATCACCGCCGGGCTGCTGCTCGGTATGCTCCTGGGCGCGCTCGAAGCGACCGTCGTCGGCACGGCGATGCCGACCGTGATCGCATCGCTCGGCGGCCTCAATCACTACAGCTGGGTTTTCTCCGCATACCTGCTGACGTCCACCGCGTCGGTTCCGATCTGGGGCCGCTTGTCCGACTTGTACGGGCGACGCAGGCTCTATCTGATTGGCGTGGGCCTGTTCATGGTCGGCTCCGCGCTCGCCGGTGTGGCGCAGTCGATGGAGCAGCTGATCGCGTTCCGCGCGCTGCAGGGACTGGGCGCTGGAGCGCTGGTGCCGCTGGCGATGACGATCATCAGCGAGCTCTATACGATCGCCGAGCGTCCCAGAGTTCAGGCGCTCTTCAGCGGCATGTGGGGCGTGTCGTCGATCGCCGGCCCGCTCGTGGGCGGCTACCTGACCGACGCGCTGTCGTGGAGATGGATCTTCTACATCAATATTCCGTTCGGCCTCCTGACCGCGGTCGTGATCCGCGCGGCCTATCCGGGACACGGCCAGACGCGCGTCGTGTCGATCGACTGGGCGGGCGCGGCGCTGCTGTTTGCCGCCGTCACGACGCTTCTGGCCGGGCTGTCGCACATCAGCGGACCGGCCTGGCCGTGGATCGCGGGATCGCTCATCCTCAGCGTAGTCTTTGCCGGCGTCGAACGGCGCGCGCCCGAGCCGATCCTGCCGCTCACCCTGTTCAGGCGCCGCATCGTGTCCACGACGCTTGCCGTGGTGTTCCTGCTCGGTGTCGGCATGTTCGCCGCGGTCGCGTTCGTTCCACTCCTCGTTCAGGGCGTCTTCGGCGGCACGGCAAGCCAGGCGGGACGCGCGCTCACGCCGCTCTTTCTCGGATGGGTCGGCATGTCGATAGCGGGCGCGCGGCTGACGCTCGTCATCGGCTATCGCCCGACGGCATGGATCGGCACGGTGCTGATGGCGCTCTCGTTCGTCGGTCTGGCCTTCGTTCACGCGGGCGTGCCGCGCTGGTATCTGCACGCGGCATCGCTCGGGCTCGGCTCCGGCATGGGCTTCGCGATGCTGGCGCTCCTGCTCGCGATCCAGCACGCGGTGCCGCGGTCGGAGCTCGGGATCGCGACGTCCCTGAATCAGTTCGCCCGCAGCATCGGCGCGGCGATCGGCGTCGCCGCGATGGGCGCGGTGCTGTCATGGATGCTGGGGCCGGGGATCGACCTCCAGGCCGGAAGCGCGCACGGCGCGCTGGCGCTCGATGCCGCCGGGATCGAGCGGCTCGACGCCGCGCTGCGCGCCGTCTTTGCCACGTGCGCCGGCGTCTCGAGCCTCGCGATCATCCCGCTCGTCGCGCTGCCGCCGGTCGACTTCGGCGGCGGGATGCGCACCAGCGTGGGCGAAGAGCTGCTGGCCGCGGAGACGACGACGATCGACCCGAAGGCTCGGGCCTAACTGCGCGCTATCTCTGCACGACGCTGACCGGACCGTTCGACGTCGTCAGCTTGATGATCTGCGGCCCGCCACCGAGCTCGATCCGGCGCTGATCGTCGTCCCACGTCTTGCGCGCGCTCGCGCAGCCGGAGCAGCGGATCGGCGAGTTGCCGTCAGCCTCGACGAGGACGCCGGAGCGATAGCCTTCCGGCACGGTCAACGACAGCGGCCCGTTCGTGGTCTGGCCTGTGAGGCCTGAGCCGTCCCACTCGACGCCGTCCAGCTTGACGGAAAGCGGCCCGTTGCTCGCGCGGAGCGTCAGCTCGCCCGCGCCTCCCTTGACGGAGATCGGTCCGTTCTCGGTCCGCGCGTTGATCGTTCCGCGCGAGCCCGAGATCGAGATGGGACCGTTGGAGGCCTGCATGCTGAACGTTCCGTCCGCGTCGCGCAGCGAGATCGGGCCGTTGGTCGATTCCGCGGCGACGCTCGCGCCGTTCGGCGCGCGGACGATGAAGTAGACGTGCCACTTCGACCCTGCCGCGCCCGTTGCGGAGATCGTGTCACCCTGCTGCTGCACCTTCACGCCGGCAACTGCCTCCTGCGCGCGGCTCGGGTTCGAGCCCACGCCGATTTTGCATGCCTCGATCTCGATCTGAGCCGCCCGAGAGCCGACGATCCAGACGCCGCCGTTTTTCGCGGCCGACAGCTTGACGGGCGCGCCGACCGGCATCGTGATCGCCTCGTCCGCTCGGGCGATCTCGTCGTCCGACGTCACGTGCAGGTCGCCGCACCCCGTCACTTCCCGCCCATCCACGTTGATGCTGAAATGCTGCGCGCCGGGCGCCGCGCCCGGCAGCGCGAGACCGAACAGGTGCGAGAGAAACGACAACAGAACCGCCAGCAGGCGCATGGTGACCTCCCCGTAATCCAGTTTCTTTGACGGGATCTGCGGGGGTCAGGTTGGCTTGAGACGAGAAGCGGTTCGGGGTTCTGGGTGCAGGGTTCAAGGGTGGTTCAAGGTTCAGAGTTCTTGGTGCGGGTTCGAAGTTCGGTGCCTGAACCATGAACCGTGAACCTCGAACCCTTAACCCTGAACCACCCTTGAACCCTGCACCTTGAACCCAGAACCGTGTGAGTGCGATTAGAAGGCCTTTCCAAGCCGTTCCTGGAGCTTTTCGCGGTATCCGCGGCTCAGGGTGAGCCGTGTGCCGTTGCGCAGGATGACGACGTATTCGCCGTTGAACCAGGGCTGCAGCTCCTGGATCCGCTCCATGTTGACGATGCGGGAGCGGTGAATCCGGAAGAAGCGTTCGGCGTCGAGGCGGGCCTCGAGGGACTGCATCGTCTCGCGGATGAGGTGCGCGTCGTTGCCGACATGGAGACGGGCGTAGTTGCCCGCCGCCTCGATCCAGTCGATTTCGTCGGTGCGCAGGAAGAACAGGCGCCCGCCCGACTTGACGACGAGACGGTCGGTTTTAGGAGCGGCGGGACGCAGATCCTTGACGAGCGCGAGCAGCCTCCGGCCGAGATCGCCCGTTTCCTGCTGCTCAATATGACGGCGGGCGCGGCCGAGCGCCTCGCGGAAGCGATCACGATCGAATGGCTTCAGCAGGTAGTCGAGCGCGCGGACCTCGAACGCCCTCAGCGCGTGCTGGTCGTAGGCCGTGACGAAGATGACCATCGGCATCTTCTCGGCCCCCACGCCATTGATGACCTGGAAGCCGTCGGCCCCGGGCATCTGCACGTCGAGAAATACGAGATCGGGCTGAAGCTGCTGGACGGCGGCGATTGCCTCGAGGCCATCGCGGCACTCGCCGAGCAGCTCGATGCCCTCTTCGTTCTGGAGAAGCGTGGTGACGCGCTCGCGGGCCAGCGGCTCGTCGTCGACGATGAGCGTCTTCAAGGTGCGCACTTTCCGGGCTGCCGGGGGATTTGACGAAGCAAGGCTCAACATGGTTCTCCTACCGTCAACGGACACGGTTCGAGGTGCAAGGTGCGGGGTTCAAGGGTGGTTCAAGGCACGGGGTTCTTGGTTCGAGGTTCGGGGTTCGCTGCGTGAACCGAGAACCACGAACCTTGAACCCTTAACCCTGAACCACCCTTGAACCCTGCACCTTGCACCCAGAACCTTTTGTTTACGCAACACTCGCCGGTTTCAAGTCGACGGACGGCTCGGCGCTGCGCCAGGGAATGACCACTCGGACGGTCAGCCCGCGCGGCTGGCGATGGAACTCGAACTGGTAATCGCGGCCGAACAGGTGCTGCAGCCGCGCGCGCGTCGTCGACAGGCCAATCCCGGACTGCAGCGCCGTCAGCGAATCCTGCGAGAGTCCCACGCCGTTGTCGCGTACCTCCAGCAGAAGGTGTGCGCCGTCCCGGTGCGCGACAATCGCGATCTCGCCCGGTCCGGGCTGGGGCGCGATGCCGTGCTTGATCGCGTTCTCGACGAGCGGCTGCAGGAGCATGCGCGGGACCAGGCCGTCGAGTGCCTCGGCCTCGACGTCGAACCTTACGGTGAGACGGTCCTGGAAGCGCGTTTGTTCAATCTGCAGGTACTTCGCGAGGAAGTCGATCTCCTCGCTGAGCGGCACGTCCTGCTGTCCGACCTTGTTCAGCGTCAATCGAAGCAGCTCGCTCAGGCGCGACAGCATGCGATCGGCCGCCTCGACGTCTCGATGCATCAGCGTCGAGATCGCGTGCAGCGTGTTGAAGAGAAAGTGGGGCTGCAGCTGGCGCTGCAGCGTCTGGAGCTGCGACTCGACGAGGCGGGTCTCGAGCCTCGCCGTTCGAATGGCGCGCTCCTGCGACTCGCGATAGTAGACGGCGGCCAGCGCCAGCGCGGCGATCGCCCAGTACGTCACCATCTCCCAGTCCAGATACTGGATGAAGTCCATCCGGAGGCTCGTCCAGTAGCCGTAACGGAAGCGATCCCACCCGACGATCGTGCGCCGCACGAGCTGCATGATCGCCAGATGCAGGCTGACGAACACGAGCAGCGCAGGAATGTGAATCGCCAGAGCGCCCGGCCATCGTCCGCGGTCGAATCGAAACCGCACCGCGAGCCGCATGATGATCGGCGTGAATATCGCCCACATCACCCAGTACGTGCCGTTCAGCGCGGCGAGGTCCGTGATCGGCTGCGGCTTTTCCCAGTAACGCGTGAGCTGGTACACCATCAGCGTCGAGAACACGGAGAGCCCGATCGCTGCGAACGCAATCGTCCTGAGGCGCACGGGCAGTCGACGCTCGGTCATATAGGAACTATGGCGGTGGGACAAATGCTGTGTCAAGAAAATCGGCGGCGTTCGGGCGGGTCTTCCGCGATCCCGAATGATCAATCCACGAGATTGGACGCGCCGGTCCCGCAGTTCGTCCCGACTGATTGCTGATTCGTCCCAGCCGACAGGCCGCTCGCCACTCCGATCGTACTCCCGGTCCTGCGAGGCGTTTCGTCCGACACAAGCGGGACGCCGCATCTTGCGAGACGTCCGTGTTCGGTACTTCGCTTGCTCCATCCGCTCGATTCGGAAGGAGAACCGATCCAATGAACATCATCCGTCAATGGGCGCCAGGCGTTGTGGCGCTCTGGGCGCTCGCGATCTTGTCAGCCGCGCCGGCCTCGGCGCAGGTCCACACGGGCCGCATCGACGTCGTCGTGGCCGACTCGACTGGCGCCGTCCTGCCGGGCGTTGCGGTCACGGCGACCGGACCGCAGAGCCACGAAGCCGTGACCGACGCGCAGGGTGAGGCGCGCTTCCTCAATCTCGCGCCGGGCGTGTATCAGGTCAAAGCCTCGCTTGCCGGATTCGCCGACTACGTGAATCAGAACGTTCCGGTCGGCGTAGGGTCGAGCGTTCCGCTTCGCGTGACGATGGGCGTCGGCGGCGTGACGGAGCAGGTGAACGTTCAGGCTGAAGTCACGACGATCGATCCCAAGCGGCAATCGATCGCAACCAATATAACGGTCGACGAGCTCGAGAAGGTGCCGAGCTCGCGCGATCCGTGGGTCGTCCTCCAGACCGTCCCGGGCATCGTCGTCGATCGCGTGAACGTGGGCGGGTCCGAGTCGGGCCAGCAGTCGAACTACACGGCCAAGGGCGCGGATTTCGGAGACAACACGTGGTACCTCGACGGGATCCCGATCACCGACATGAACGCGCTCGGCAGCTCGCCGACCTACTACGACTTCGACATGTTCCAGGAGATCCAGGTCGCGACGGGCGGCGCCGATGCGCAGGCCGCGACGCCCGGCGTGCAGCTGAATTTCGTTCTGAGGACCGGCACGAATACGCCGCACGGATCGGCGCGCCTGTTCTTCGAGAACGAGTCGATGCAGAGCAACAACATCGATGACAGCCTCGCCGCCGTCGCCGGGCCGAACGGGAAAGGCAACCGGACGGATCAGTATTCCGACTACGGCTTCGAGCTCGGCGGCCCGCTCGTGAAGGACAAGTGGTGGGCCTGGGGATCCTGGGGCAAGACCGACGTGCGCATTCGTACGATCAACGACGTCCTCGACCGCACGATCCTCGAGAATACCGCCTTCAAGACCAACGTCCAGGCAAACGAGGCGGTCCGCGCGAACTTCACCTTCTTCTCGGGCAACAAGAAGAAGTTCGGCCGCGACGCCTCTCCGCTCGTCGCGCCGGAGTCCACGGTCGATCAGGACGGCCCGACGAAGACCTACAAAGGTGAGGTGAACTGGATACCGGGCAACAACCTGTTCGTCACCGCGCGCGGGGCCTACGTCGACTCGCCGTTCAGCCTCGAGCCCAAGGGCGGGCGGACGACGCAGGTGTTCATCGATGCCAACGGCTTGCAATCCGGGTCGAGCTATTACCTCGTCACCGATCGGCCGCAGAAGACGATCAACGTCGACGCGAACTGGTTCCACGGGCGGCACGAGGTGCGCTTCGGCGGAGCGTGGCGCCGCGTGAACGACTTCACGGATTTCAGCTGGGGCGGCGGCGTGATCAACTTCGAGATCCCCGACCTCGGTCCGGGCGGCTACATCATGGCGATCTTCCGGCCGTACATCCAGGAGAACTCCGCGAACTACAACTATCTCTACGCGAACGACACGATCACCTGGAACCGGCTTACGCTGAACGTCGGGCTGCGCTTCGATCACACGACGAATTCCGTGAGGGAGGGTGACGTTCCCGCGCACCAGCTCGTGCCGGACCTCATGCCCGCCTACACGTCTCCCGCGCTCGACAACGTCGTCACGTGGAACGCGCTGTCGCCGCGCGTCGGCTTCAGCTACGCGCTCGACGAAGAGCGCAAGACGATACTTCGAGCGAGCTATGCGTCGTTTGCGAGCCAGCTCCAGGTGGCGACGGCCGGCACGGTGGCGGCCAACTCGTACGGCTACGCGTACTACATCGGCATCGACGGAAATCTCGACGGGCGGATCGAGCGCAGCGAGGTCGACTCGACCCCGATCGGCTCGGTCGGGATCGACCCGGACAACCCGACGACGACGGTCAACGCGATCGACCCGGATCTCAAGGCCCCGCGCACGCACGAGCTCGTGATCGGTGCCGACCGCGAGATCATCCGCAACTTCGCGGTGAGCGGATCGTTCACCTGGCGGCGCTTCAACGGTGCGCTTTGGGGCGCCCAGGGCGACCCGCTGCCGATCATCGGAGCGACCAGCGAGGACTTCCTGCTCGACGGGAGGTTGACCGGCAATACGCCCCAGACCGGACCGTACGACGTGCCGTTTTACGCCCTCGACCCGGCCGTCGCGCCGGTCGGCGGCGGAACGTTCACGGCGAACCGAGAGGGCTACCACCGAGCCTTCAGAGGGTTCGAGTTGTCCGGCACGAAGCGTCTCGCCGACCGCTGGATGGCGCGCGTCGGCTTCTCGTGGAACGACGAGCGCGAGCACTTCACCGACCCGTCGCTGTCGATTCAGGATCCGACCAGCCAGCGGATCGCGCCACAGATCGACGACGGGGTTGTGAGCCGCGCGACGACCGGGAGCGGCAAGTCGCAGGTATACCTCATCGCGCCGAAATACCAGTTCATCGCGAACGGCTTCTGGCAGGGGCCGTGGGACACCGGCATTGGCGCCAATCTCGTCACCCGCCAGGGTTTCGGCAAGCCCTATCACGTCAACGACGTCGTCACGAGCGATCCGGTGAGAACGTTCAAGGATGTGCTCGTGGTCGATGACCTCGACGCGAATCGGCTGCCTGCCGTGACGTCGTTCGATCTCAGGTTCGAGAAGACCGTCCAGCTCCGCCGGAGCAGTGTGGTCTTCGACGTTGACATCTTCAATGTGTTCAACGCCGCCACCGTGCTCGGCCGTCAGTACGACGTCGAGGCGACGGGGACACGCGGGTTCGACAGCGTGCTCGAGATCATGAACCCGCGGATCCTCCGGCTGGGATTGAGGGTTCGGTTCTAGACGCCTGAAGGGACTAGGGACTAGGGACCAGGGACTCCGTGTAGAGTCCCTGGTCCCTGCGGTGATCTCCTTTATCCCAATTCGATTGCCCTCCAGCCTCCCCGCTCCCAATCTACGGATGATGGCCGTGTGCGATGGCGACCGCTCCTGCTTTCTCGCCCAGTCGCGGGCGATGCGGCCGGTGCTCCGCCTGATCGAACGGTCGGGCCCCTCTCACGCCAACGTTCTGATCACCGGGGAAGCGGGAACCGGTAAGTCGGTGGTCGCCCGCGCGCTGCATGAGGCGTCGCCCCGTTCCGACCGGCCGCTCTTCAGCATCATCGGCGGCGGACGCCCCGACGACGCCCTCGAGGTGGAGCTCTTCGGCGCCTCCGCGGTTGCCTCGGGTGAGGGCGTGATGGACAGGGCGGGCATCTACGAACTGGCCGACCAGGGCACGCTCCTCATCGACGAGGCGGCGAATCTCCCGGCGAGCCTTCAGGCCCGGCTTCTGGCGGCGCTCGAGTCGGGAACGGCTTTCCGAAACGGGTCGGGGCAGGCGCGCCGCGCCAACGTGCGCATCCTCGCCGCCACGAGCGCGACGCTCGCCGGCGAGGCGGCCCGGGGCACGTTCAACCGGGTACTCCTGATGCGCCTCAGCACGATCGAAATCCCGCTGCCGCCGCTGCGTGAGCGGCCCGAGGACATTCCGCTCCTGGCCGAGCGCTTTCTCCGGGAGTTCGCGGAATTACACGGCAGCCTGGTGAAGGACTTTGACGCCGCCGCAATGGCTGCGCTCGTGCGTCACCGCTGGCCTGGGAACGTCCGGGAGCTGCGCCACGCGATCGAGTGCGCCGTTCGCGTCGCGCGCCGCCCGGTCCTGACGGTTCGCGACCTCGGCCTGCGCGTCTGGGGAGAGCGGTCGCCGCGTCTGGACGACCTGACGCTCTTCGAAGCGGAAGAAGTGCTGATCCGCCGCGCGCTCGCGCGTTCGAACGGCGACTGCCGGTGGGCGGCGGCCGCGCTCGGCCTCACGCCGTTCGACTTTCGTCAGCGCGTTCGTCGTCACGGGCTCTAGATTGCGCGATCACATTCGCTGAGTTTCGTTTATCATGTCTACGTGAACACGCCGACCACGCGCCTACCGAGACCGTGGCGCGTCGGAGAGCCCTGGACGGTCGCGGACGCCAACGAGCTCTACGAAGTTTCACGCTGGGGCAAGAGCTACTTCTCCATCAGCGGCTCCGGACATTTGCTCGTCCACCCAACGAAGGATCCCCAGCAGGCGATCGACCTGAAGCAGCTCGTCGATCATCTGCAGCTGCGCGGCATCGACCTGCCTATCCTCGTCCGGTTCCGCGACATCCTCCGGCATCGTCTGGCCGACATCCACGGCGCGTTTCAGGCGGCCATCGCCCAGCACCAGTACGAGGGCCGTTACGTTTGTGTCTATCCAATAAAGGTGAACCAGCAGCGGCAGGTCGTCGAGGAGGTCCTCGACTTCGGCCGGCCTTACGGATTTGGCCTCGAGGCGGGGTCGAAGCCGGAGCTGCTGGCGGTGGCGGCGCTGGCGTCGAACGACACGCCGGTCATCTGCAACGGGTTCAAGGACGCCGAGTTCATCGAGACGGCGATGCTGGCCCACAAGATGGGCCGCAACGTCATCCCGGTCGTCGAGAAATACACCGAGCTCGGGCTGGTCATCGAGTACGCCGAGAAGGTCGGCGTGCGCCCGCAGATCGGCATGCGGGTGAAGCTCTCGTCGCGGGGCGGCGGGCGCTGGCAGAGCTCCGGCGGCTATCGTTCCAAGTTCGGCCTGTCCGTGGCCGAGGTGCTCCGCGGCCTGGAAGAGCTGAAGGCGCGCGGGATGCAGGACTGCTTCAAGCTCCTGCACTTCCATCTCGGGAGCCAGATCCCGAACATCCGCATCGTCAAGGGTGCTCTGATCGAGGCTGCACGGATTTACTCAGAGCTCGTGAAGGCAGGCGCGGGGCTGGAGTTCCTCGACGTGGGCGGCGGTCTCGGCGTCGACTATGACGGGTCGCAGACGAATTTCGAGTCGAGCGTCAACTACACGCTCGAGGAATACGCCAACGACGTCGTCTATCACATCCAGAGCGTCTGCGACGATGCCGGCGTGAAGCATCCGACGATCGTGTCGGAGAGCGGCCGCGCCGTGGTGGCCTATCACAGCGCGCTCATCTTCAACGTGCTCGGCGT
>DATAFJ010000077.1:0-37339 GCA_036257535.1 Vicinamibacterales bacterium
GAGCGTGATGCCGAGCGCCTTTGTCAGATTTCCGGGTCCGCGGCAGAGATCGGCCTCCTGAATGGCCTTGTCGGCTCCTTGGCCTCGATAGCCTTGGCGGAGGTGGCGCCGTTTGAGCATCAACGGAATCCCTTCGACCGGCGCCAGCGCGCGAATCAATACGGCCGCCGGCGCACCCTTGGCCTCGGTCACGGCGTTCACGAGATAGTGCATGCCGTAGTTCAGATAGACGTAAGCGATCCCAGGCGGTCCGTAGAGCGGAGCGTTGCGGCGCGTTGGCCCGGGCGCGGCGTGGCAGGCGGGGTCGGCCTCGCCGATGTACGCCTCGGCCTCGACGATCACCCCGGACGCGGGGCCCGATGGCCCGGCGTCGTGCACGAGGACCATTCCAATCAGGTCGCGCGCGACGTCGAGCGTCGGGCGCGCGTAGAACCGGCGCGGCAGGATCACTTTCGCTGCCGCATGCGGTCAAGCAGACGCGACGCAAGCTCGCGGACTCGAAGATCCGAATCCTTCGTCGCCGCGTCGAGCGACTGGTGCGTCGCGGCGGCCGCCGCTGTGCCGTTGAGCTCCAGGAAATACGCGAACGCCTGCGGCGCAGTCCGTTCGGACCGGAGTCCGTCGATCAGCCGCTCCTGCGCCGGACGGCCGAGACCACAGAGGCCGAAGGCCATGGCGAGCCGCGCGAAAGCGTCACGCTCCTTCGCTATGGCGGCCTCGAGCGCCAGCACGCTCGCGGCGCTACCGCTCCGGCCCAGCCCCTCGGCCGCGAGCCGGCGAGCGGCCGGTTCGCGATCACCGAGCGCGCGCCGAAATGATTCGACGCTCGTCGCGTGGCCGATGCCGGCCAGCCCTTCGAACGCGGCGAGCGCGACATCGCCTCGCCGATAGTGCGTCAGCTGATCGTTGAGCGACTGCACCGCGCGCTCGTATCGAAGCTCGCCCAGCGCACGCATCGCCGCCGCCTTCACAGCCGGATCCTGGTCGTTCATGGCGGCGATGAGGGCATCGCCGGCAGCCTGCGTTCTGAGACGCCCCAGAGTCGCCACGGCCCCCTTCCTCGTCGCGGCGTCCTCATGCGTCAGCAGTGCGACGAGCGCCTTCTCTTCGTCAGGGCGCAGGTTCGGGCCGAGTGACCCCAGCGCGAACAGCGCCTCGCGCCGGACGCGCGCGTCCACGTCCGAGGCGGCCCAGACCAGCGCCGCCGTCAGCTCCGGCGACGGGCGGCGGCCCGACACCGCGATCGGCCCGTACGCAAATGCCGTCGCGGCCCGATTGCGGCGCTTCGCCATGTCGTCGGTCAGGTAGTCGCCCAGCGCCGCGTCAATCGCCGCGATCTTCGCCCGGGGATCGCCGCTCTTGATCGCGTCGTAGCTCTGTCCCGCAGACGTCTGCGCGGCGACCAGCGAGGCGTAGACCAGGAAGAAGATGATCATCTATGAAGATGAGTACGCATGCGAGCGGCCGGCGGCGAGCACGCCCCGGAGGTACCGCCCGGTGTGCGACGAATCGACTTGCGCCAGGTGCTCCGGAGTGCCCGTGGCCACGACGTGGCCCCCTTCGGCGCCGCCTTCAGGCCCGAGGTCGATGATCCAGTCGGCGGTCTTGATGACGTCGAGGTTGTGTTCGATCACCAGCAGACTGTGCCCGGCCTGCAGAAGCTTGCGAAATGCCGCCAGGAGCTTTGCGATGTCGTCGAAGTGCAGCCCCGTCGTCGGCTCGTCCAGGATGTAGAGGATCCGTTCGCCGGAGGTGGACGCAAGATGTGCGGCAATCTTGATCCGCTGCGCTTCGCCCCCCGACAACGTGGTGGCCGGCTGGCCCAGACGCAGGTAGCCGAGGCCGATCTCGTCGAGCACCTGCAGACGCCGGAGGACCTTGGGCGAGCTCGAAAAGAATGCGAGCGCCTCGCGCACCGTCATGTCCAGCACCTGGTCCACGCTGCGGCCGCGGTACTTTACCTCCAGTACCTGCGGCTTGAAGCGTTTGCCGTCGCAGTGCTCGCAGGGCACGAACACGTCGGCCAGAAACTGCATCTCGACGCGGACTTCCCCTTCGCCTTCGCACGCTTCGCATCGCCCGCCGGGCACGTTGAAGGAGAAGTGGCTGGCCGTCAGGCCGCGCGACCGCGCGTCCTTCGTCGACGCCAGGAGCTCGCGAATCGGATCGAATGCCTTGAGATACGTGACCGGGTTCGACCGTGGCGTCCTGCCGATCGGCGCCTGGTCGACGAGGACGACATCGCTCACGAGCTCCGTCCCCTCGAGCTTGCGGTGCAGGCCTACGCGGCGATCCCAGTCACCCTTCGCGCGCTTCAGCCCTGCGTACAGCACGTCGTGAACGAGCGTCGACTTGCCCGAGCCACTCACGCCGGTGACACAGGTCAAAGTGCCCAGCGGAATCTCGACGTCGATGTCTTTCAGGTTGTGCTCCGAGGCCCCGAACAGGCGCAGCTTCTGCGCCGTTGCTTTCCGCCGGATCGGCGGGACGGGGATCGCAAGCTCGTCGCGAAGGTACTTCGCCGTCAGCGATCGCGCATCCTGACGCAGCGAGTCGAACGGCCCGGCAAACACGATCTTCCCGCCCTGCTCCCCCGCTCCGAGCCCGAGGTCGACGACGTAGTCGGCAACGCGAATCATGTCGGCATCGTGCTCGACGACGAGCACGGTGTTTCCCTGATCGCGCAGCTGACGGAGGATGGCGATCAGCCGTTCGTTGTCGCGCGGGTGGAGGCCGATCGAAGGTTCGTCCAGCACGTAGAGCGTGCCCACCAGCGCGGACCCAAGCGAGGTCGCGAGGCTGATGCGCTGCGATTCCCCGCCTGACAGCGTGGAGGAGAGCCGATCGAGCGTCAGGTAGTCGAGGCCGACGTCCCGGAGAAACGTCAGCCGCTTCCGGATCTCGAGGAGGACCTTGCCGGCAATCGTCGCGTCCTTGTCGGAGAGCTCGAGGTCGGCGAAGAACCGGTACGCATCGCGGACGGTCTGCGCGCACACGGCGTCGATGGTCATTCCGCCGACCTGCACATCGCGGGCCTCGCGGCGCAGCCTCGCGCCGCCGCATTCGGGGCAGGTCAGATAGCCGCGATAGCGGCTCAGGAAAACGCGGACGTGAACCTTGTACTTCTTCCGCTCGAGCCAGCGGAAGAACCCCTTGATGCCTTCGTACTCACCGTCTCCCTCGATGACGAACCGCTTCTCGTCCGCCGTCAGCGACCCCCATGGTGTGTCGAGCCGGACGCCTCCGGCGCGCGCCGCCCGCTTGAGCTCCGCGAGGTGCGCGCGGTAGTGCGGCTTGCTCCAGGGCTCGACAGCGTTCTGCTGAATCGACCGCGACGGGTCGGGGACGACGAGGTCCATGTCCAGCTCGATGACGTTGCCGAACCCATGGCACGTCGGACAGGCCCCGAACGGGTTGTTGAACGAGAACAGTCGCGGCTGCGGCTCCTCGTACACGATGTCGCACTCGCGGCACTCGAATCGCTCGCTGAAGCGGTGAATAATTGTCGATCCGGGGGCGTCGTCGGTCATCTCGATCGCGAACGCCGCACCGCCACCTTCGAGGTACGCCGTCTCGATCGAGTCCGTGAGCCGCGTCAGCAGCGCTTCCGGCTCGGATTCCTCCGACGCCGGTTCGATCCGCACGCGGTCGACGATCACCTGGAGGCTGACGCGGTCGGTAAACGTGGCCGGATCGATTTCCGCGTCCTCGATGCCGACGGCGCGCCCGTCGATCAGCACGCGGCCGAAGCCCTTCTTACGCAGGTTCTCGAGGGTGGCCCGGAGCGCCTCCGCTGCCGCGGCGGTCCCCGGCGTACGCGACCCCCCGTTGCCGTTCTCCGCCGCCTCTTCGCTCTCGTCGAGCTCGGTCTCTTCCGGTCGCGCGGACAGCGTCACGAGCGGCATGTCGAAGCCGATCATCAGCCTCGTACCGAGCGGAAGGGCGCGGAGCCGGCGCGCGACGACCTCGGCCGTTTCGCGAACGACTTCCCTGCCGCACCTCCGGCAGAGCGTCCGGCCGATGCGAGCGAAAAGCAGGCGGAGGTAATCGTGAATCTCCGTCGTCGTCCCAACGGTCGACCTTGGGTTGCGGACCGCGTTTTTCTGACGAATCGCAATGGCCGGCGAGATGCCCTCGATCTTGTCGACGTCCGGCTTCTCCATCCGCTCGAGAAACTGGCGGGCGTACGCCGACAGCGACTCGACGTAGCGGCGCTGACCCTCGGCGTAGATTGTGTCGAAGGCGAGCGACGACTTGCCCGAGCCGCTCACGCCAGTCATCACCACGAGCTGCTCGGCCGGCAGAGTGACGTCGACGTTCTTCAGGTTGTGCGTGCGGGCGCCACGAATGACGAGAGGGCTCGCGACGCCAGAGCGATGGTCAGTCATCGTCCCTACAGAGAGCGATTTCGGCGGGAACCTAAATAAAAGATGGTAGCGCAGGTGCCGGAGTCAGGCAAGGACGAGGCGGAGGCAACGAGGGGAGTGACGAGGCTAGAGCCTCGTACTACAACTTGCGGCGCTCCAGTTTTCGGACGGGTGTGCCGACATAGGTCGTGTTCGCGTCGAGTTGCGCGTACTTCGGGACGAGGCTCAGGGCACCGACCTGGCAGCCTGGCCCGGCCGTCACGCCGATCCCGACGACGCTGCCGAGGCCGATCGTGCAGTTGCGGCCGAGCCGCACGCTGGCCGTCTTCACAAACCCACGTTCCACCGTGTGGCCCGACAGGTGCACGTCGTCGCCGATGACGACGTGGTCCTCGAACTCGAGCAGGTTGTGATCGTTAACGGCCAGGCTGTTGATGTAGACGCCCTTCCCGAGCCGCGCGCCGTTCGCGCGCAGGTATAGCGTCCAGAGTGGCGTTGCGCGGAACACCGCACCGGCAAAGAGACGCGTGACGTGAACCGATGCCATGTAGCGCGCCCAGTTCAGGAGCGGCCAGTCGAGATCGGCGATTCGCATCTCGCTGTCGCGCGGCGATCGCCAGCCGAGCAGCCCTGTCGCCCAGGCTGAGAGCATCATGAGCGTGAACGAAAAAATGAGATACGCCGGGATGAACGCCATGCTGAGAGCGACGATAGCCACGGGACGCGATGGATAACGGCGTGCGAAAAGCGAGTCCCAGAAGAGTGCCGCCGGCAGGACGGAGAGGCCGAAGACCAGGCTCTCGACAATCAGGAGGCTTACTACGGTCCAGCCGACGCGAACGAGCGCGCGCGGCCGCCACTCGAACCTAACTGCCGGCGCCGTCTCCGGATGCGGCTCCTGCTGAGTCATATTGCTGCGTGAGCGTGCGTCAGGATCCCATGCAGCGTCAATACGGCCGCGGTAGCCGCCGAACCGTGCGTCGCTGGCGAGGCTCTTGCACCGTGCAGGCGTCGGGTCATACACATGGGCTCGCACACTGACGCGCCTGCCTGGCAGGGCTTCGAAGCGCGCATGCGCGACCGGCGCGCCGCAAGGCTGCGTCAGCAGGCGAAAAAACGGCGGCGCCGCGTGGCGACCGCGTCCGGGTTCCTCGCGGCGGTGGCGATCGTGGGGGGTGCCTGGGTGTTCCCGCAGTTCCCGTTGAGCCTTGTGCCCGAGGCCTCCCCGTCCCCGGTCCCACGCCCGGCCGAGCGCGCGCCCGAGCCGCCACCCGCGGGTGAACCGGAGACCGAGCGGCTGGCCGCGACGGAAATACCCAGCGCTCCGCTTGCGTCCTATCCGCTCGCCGCCCCGGACGCAATCGGCGACGTCGTCGCGATGCTCCCGCAGACGCGAGTTCAGGCCCTCATCACGCCGGCTCCTGCGTCCACCGAGCCGGTCGACAGTAAGAAGAAGGACGACGGGAAGGCTGTCGCGCCTGCACCCACGGCTACCCTTGCGCGGGACATCCCGCCGGTTGCGCCTCGCATCCAGCCAACCACCGAAGTCGTCGAGCCGGAAGCTCCGAAGGCGGAGCCGTCCCGGGCCGAGACGGACGTCGCACCGGCGAGTATCGATCGAACTGAGATTCCGGCCGAACCGGCCGTCGTTCCGGCAGCGCCAGTGGCGGAACCCCCGGCTCCGGAAGTTGCACCTCCGCCGGCCCCGCCGCGGGCGCGGAGCTTCGACTCCGGCGCCGTTCGCGAAGTCGTCGAAGAGTATCGCCGCGCTTACGAGCGCCTGGATGCGAAGGCCGCCGCGTCGATCTGGCCCACCGTGGACGTTGCGGCGCTCGCGCGCGCGTTCAACGGCCTGTCGTCGCAGCACCTCGAGTACGAGCGCTGCGTCGTCTCCGGGAATGGCGATGAGGCCAGGGTGTGGTGCAAGGGGCGCGCGGCTTACGCGCCGAAGGTCGGCCGGCCCTGGTCGGCGCCGCGCGAATGGCTGTTCCAGGTCCGCCGCGACGCCGACGTGTGGCGGATCGAGTCGACCGAAACCAAGTAGAGTCCGGGCTTTAGCCGGACCCAAGAGTCCCGAAGTAGAGTCCGGCTTTAGCGGGACTTACCAGGCTCGCTCGATGGCGAGAATCGGTGAGGGCCGCGCAGAAAGACCGCGCTCCGTCATCGGCCAGAGCACCTGCCCGCCGAGAAGCCACGGTCCGCTGAAATTCCATCTGACGCCTGCCACCGCAAGCACACGCGTCCCGGCGCCAGCCTCGGACGTCAGCCGTGTCGTCTCCACACCGGCAATCGTCGGGTGCACGCTAAGCGCGGTCCCGATCTGATGGAGTGCGTTCAACCGATCTATCAGCATCTCGCCGGAGACTGTCACACGCGAGTTGACCGCGACCGAAACGGCGGTCGCACCGCCGAATCCTTCTGCCGCCCCCCCACGCGTGAGCGACCCGTTGGCGTGAACGGCGAACGGCCCGCTTTCAGCCGATCCAATGAGGAGCAGCCGCAGCGTGTACTCGCCGGAACCGAGAAAGTCTTCTTCACGCCCCGTCGGCAGCCGCAAATCGGCCCCGACGCTGACGCCGCCGGCGGCGATGGCAATCGGTTGAAACTTCGCGCGGATCGCGATGTCGCCGAGCCCTGCGGCGGTTGCATCACCGGAGGCCTGAATGAAGGTCTGCCCGCGGTAGACGTTCGTCCGCGCGCCGTCGAGACGAAGCCGCACGAACGGCACCGCGGCGCCGATCTCGACGCGGCCGCCGACGCCGGCGCTCGCCGTCACGGTAACTGTGGACGCGCGGAGATTGAGCGCGAGTGTCTCCTGATCGAACGGCGCCGGCTCGTCTCGAAATCGATTCGCCACGGTGAGGATGCCGCTCCCTTCTCCGAGCGGCAATCCATCCAGCTCGTTGAATCTCATGTCGCGCAGGGACACGGCGACGGAGAAGCGTCCGGCAGGCGGAACGAGAGCCCGCTCGACGAACGCCGGGCCGAACGTCTCGCTTATGCGCTCGACGGTGCCGAGCTCGCTATTGAACCGGTACGCGAACCCACCGGACGACGAAGCCATCGGGGTGGTGGCGAGCGCAACGGAGAGTGCCTCGGCGAGTGAGTCCCGGGCCGCCACAGCCGCCGCGCGATCCTTTTCGAAGTCGCCGGTCGCGACCGCCTGATTCGTCAGGAGAAACGTGACGACGTCCGAGACGGTGGCCTCGGATTGGGCTTGGGCGAGCGCCGATCGCGGCAGAGTCAGAACAACAGCACAAATCACCGCCAGGCGCCGTGTGGCCGTCGCGACCCGGCTCATCGCTCGACGCGCTCGGCGAGCACGATGCCGCCAACCTGGATCACGCCACGAACCTTTACTTTGAGGTTGTCCCTCATGTCGTCGCACGACATCTTGTGGAAGTCTGTCGTCGCGATCGTGACCACGGTCTGATCGTCCACCTGGAACTGGAGAATCGGACAGACGCCTGCGAGCACGCTCACTCGCCCGTCGAGGCGGATCTCCTCGCCTTCGTCCTCATCATCTTCGTCCTCGTCATCTTCGTCGGGTGGCGGTGGCGGCGGTGGCGGTGGGGGCTGAGGATCGGGTGGTGGAAGTTGTGGCCCGGGTGGGGCTGGTGCCGGTGCCGGTGCCGGAGGTGGTGGAGGAGGCGGCGGGGCCGGCTCCTGCCGAATAGAAAGCGTGGCACCGCCGATCGCGATCGCCGTTTGCCTCGACGACCTGGCGGCGTTCCGATCGACTCTCAGCGCAACCTGAGCCGGACCGGTTCCGTTCCTCGGAGAGAGATGGACCCACGAGGCGCTAACGGCCGCGTCCCACGCGCATTCACGCGCCGTCGCTACCTGAACAGTGCCTTCGCCGCCGTTCGACGGAAACGAAGACGTCGGGGCGTTGACGGAGACGTCACATCGAGCGGGAGCACCTGACGGCCCGACGACGGAGGTAGTGCGACCGTTACACGAAACTGCCAGACAGATCGCCACACTGAGCACTAAAGGTGCGTGCCAGTCAGCGAGCCGCGTCACGCTTCGCCACCCGTGCACGGGGGGTGCCACAGCCGTGCTCCCGGGTCAGCGTGGCTCGACGCGAGATGCGTGCATCTTCCCGTCGAACCGGGTCCGGCCGCGCACGTTTACGATACGCCCTGTCACCAGGTCGACGCAGGCAATCCGGTCGAACTTCGTCGATCGGTCCGTCACCACCACGATCCCGCGAACGATGAACTGGATGCTCGGGCACGACCCGAACGGGTCGGCCACGGGACCGAACGTCAGGTTCGGCGCGGGCGGCGGATTAGGAGCGGGGAGTTGACTCGGCGGTCCGGCTACGGGCGTCGGCGCCGGCGGCCGCGACGGTCCGATCAGCGTCGTCGGCGGCGCCTGCTCGTCCTCGTCGCTGCAGGCGGCCGAAGCGCCGAGAACCGCGACGACCGTGAGCAATACACAAGCGGGCCAGGCTGACGACATACGCGCCTCGATTCTGTCCTCTCCAGGACGCGTCGCAAATTAAGCAAACCGGAGGCCTGCTGTTCAGAACGGTACCGACCTGAGATGGACAGCGGATGAGTCAGGCGGCATACTTGCGATGCAGGAGGCTTCGCGATGGAGACTCACGTCAAGGTGCTCGGCGTGCTCCACATCGTTCTCGGTGCGCTGGGAATCTTCTGCGCGCTCATCCTGATGGTCGTGCTCGGCGGCGCCGTGACCGCCGTCGCGGCCGAGGGTGACCCCGACGCTGCGTTCGCCATTCCAATTCTCGGGATCACCGGAGGCGCGATGGTGGCGTTCCTGGTGCTTGCGTCGCTCCCCGGGATGGCGGCCGGGTGGGGCTTGATCAAGTTTCGCCCGTGGGCGCGCATCCTCGCGCTGGTGCTCTCGATCCTGGCGCTGATCCTATTCCCCTTCGGCACGCTCATCGGGATTTACGGTCTGTGGGTGTTGCTCAACAAGGACACCGAGCGTCTGTTCGTGCCGGCTCAGGCGTGAGCGTGATAAGATTCCGTTTTTGCTCTTGCGCGCTTCCCGCGGCAGAGCGCCGGCGTAGCTCAGTCGGTAGAGCAGCTGATTCGTAATCAGCAGGTCGTCGGTTCAAGTCCGACCGCCGGCTCCAGAATCCTTAGAAATTTCGACGATCTCACGGGTGCCTTATCGTCTCCGCACCCGTTTGACACCCAAGTTGACACCCTAGCGGCTCAGGACCGCGTCCATGTGGCGGGCTGCCTTCGCGGCCGTCTCTTTCTGCAGGTGGCTGTAGAGATCGGCCGTCACGCGTAACTCGGAGTGACCGAGCAGCATCGAAACCTCGAACGAGTTCGACGCCGGCGGCGATCAGCAGTGACGCCGCCGAGTGGCGGAGGTCATGAAAGCGCATCTTCGGCAGCTTGGCTGAGTCGAGCAACGTTCTGCGGCAGATCAAAGCCGGCAAGATTCGAGGGTGCTCGATTGGGTTTCGTTCTGAGGCGCGACACTACCATCGCGGCGTCATCGAGGTCCACGACAAGGTTGACCTGAGGGAGGTCTCCCTGTGCGAACTCTCGCGGCCTGCGTGGTATGGCACCCACGTCGAGGCGCGCGAGTTATGAAGCTCTGTCGCGTGTGTGGCCGTGCGATATTGCTCGAGGCGGCCACGACCGAGGTGCCAACGAGTTTGCGTCCAAGCGTTCCACCATCGCAACGCTGTGAAAAGTGCGCGCCGCAACTTCATCCAATCCACCGCCGTTCGCCATCAGGTCTTGTCCCCCCTGCGACGCATCCGGGCGCGAAGCGTTGCCGCCAGGCCGAGGGTGATGAGCGTTAGCGTGGAAGGTTCCGGAACCGGAGTTTGAACGTCGTTGAAATCGTAGCGCACCTGGTTCACCGTCCAGAGCGGCTCGTTTGGATCCCCGAAGTCCGGAGACAGCGACAAGCTGACGATTCCCGAACCGTTCAGCGGCACGAACCCGCCTTCTAAGGTGTCAAAGATGAACCTCGAGAACGGCGCGCGCATGCTGAATGGCGCGGTTACCACTGTCGGGCTGACAAGCTGCGGCAGCATGGCTGTCCCGACGAGCTCGAGCACCACGGCCGCGAGATCGTCGAGGCTCCCGGTGAGCTCGTACGGGATCCCATCCAACGTTGCTGTGCCCACAACGGCGGAGCCGGAGAGGTTCGCGCCCACGCTGATGGTCGTACCGGGCAGACACGGGATGCAATTAATCGGATCCACACGCCCTTCGCCGGGGTCAACGACGCCTTCGATCGAAAACCCGCGGGTGCCCGCGATTGAGATGTGACCAATCTCGTCACGAGCAGTCACCACAATAAATCCTGACGTGATGGATATCGGGTCAGCCGCCGCCGGTGTGGTGACGGCAAGGCATGTGAGACCGACGAAGGCCACAATGCGGAAGAAATGGTGCATTGTCCCTCCCCCAAGAAAGAGCAGTGCCCAGCGAAGTGCAAGTCGAATGCCGAGGCGGTCGTATCGACCTGCCGGAATTGCTGTGTCGAGGTACGCCCGAACCGGCCGGTCGTTCGTGTTTCAGGTGAATCAGACGAGCCTGGGCCAGGAATGCCCTTGTGAGAATCCGGCCTGCGGACGCGGCGAGGTTTACGTGGGCCGAGCATCGACAATCAGGCGGCATTGACACCCAAGTTGACAGCCTAGCGGGTGGATCCTGGGCGAAAGTCTCGGACACGGGTGGACAGATTCCCTAAGGATTTCATCCAGTGGCGTCCATCGAAGTCTATTGACTTTCGCCTGCCGATAGTTCGTAATCAGCAGGCCGTCGGTTCAAGTCCGACCGCCGGCTCCAGGTTTTCAAATCTGGTGATTTGGTGATTTGGTGATCTCGTGATTTGAAATCACCACATCCAAATCCTCAGATTTCCAGATCACCAAATCACCAAGTTTCAAGCGCTCAACCTCTTCTTCTTCGTCTTCCACACCGGCTGGATTCTGTTCAACTGCCTGGGCTGGATCTGGAGGCGGACCAGGCCCTGGCAGCTCGCGACTGTCTCGCTGACCGCGCTGTCGTGGTTCGGCCTGGGCGCGACCTACGGCTGGGGCTACTGCCCGTGCACGGACTGGCACTGGAGGATCCGCGCGCGCCTCGGACACGTCGATCCGCCGTCGTACGTGCAACTGCTCTTCCGTGAAGTGACCGGTCACGATCCAGGTCCGGCCGTGGCCGACGCGGTGGCGGTGGTCACGCTCGCCGCAGCCGCGATGCTAGGCGTGGCGCTGAACGTTCGCGATCGCCGAAGGCGAGCTCAATAGTCGAAGACGTGCTCGAGGCCGGGGTCGCCCGGCCGGTAGGCTTTGAGGAAGGCTGCGAGCTGCGGCAGTCGAACATTGACGAGCAGGCGATCGCCGGGAATACCGTCACGCTTCAGCCGCAGGATGAGAGTCCCGTGCTGGACGACGGGCGCCGCGCCGTCGCCCACCGTCACGCTCGCCATGATCTCGTCGTTGCCGGCGATCTCGCGGATCACACCGCCGCGTCGAGCGATCTCCGTGAGAATACGCGTGAACTGCGCGTACCGCGGTGTCTCGATCTCGAGGCCGCCCTGGTGGTGGCGGATCACCATGACGTCAGGGATTTGGGAAAGCACGGTCGCATCGAGTCCCGCAACGATGCTTCGGATTCGCAGCTGCGCCGGTTCGGTGGCTGCCACAGCCCCGGCAATGACCTTCGCGTAGGCGGCCTTGGCCTGGAACTCCAGGCCGATGCCGAGGCGTCTCTCCCATCCTCGAACGGCGTAATCGACAGGCGCGGCCCACAGCTCGCGCGCCTCGCGCCTGAACGGATATTCGTACCACGGCGTCTGCCGCAGAAACTGCGCGTATTCGACGGCCATCCCGGCGACGACTTCATCCTGCGGAGTCTTTCGCGGTCCCCGGAGCCACGCGGTGGCGCGTCCAATCGTCTCCTCGTATGCCGCCTTGGCGATCATCTCCGCCGTGAAGCTCACGCCGATCGTGTGGATCATGCTTCGCGTGCCCCAGTCGGCGCCGCCGTGCCCTCCGGCGAAGCGTGTGAGGGCGCAAGTCGAGCGCCAGAACCCCGCAATACTGCGGAGATAGCCAAACGCGTGCTCGTCTCCGGCCTTCAGCGCCCGTGCCAGGCCGTCATACGCAAAGACGATGTGCCATTCGGGATAGGTCAGATACGTGTTCGCTTCTCTTCGCTGATACGCGGGATCGGTGAGGAGCGGCTGGTATGCCGGCGCCCCGGCCTCGGCCTCGCCGCGACACGCCAGCTCGACGTACGCCACGGGCGTCATCAGCAGCAGCATGACAACGAAGAGTGCGGCCACGGCACGTTTGATGAGTCGCCACGCGCGCATCCAGAGCTTCCGCATCAGCGAGCCCCGTTGTCGTAGCGCACGCTCGCAAAGACGGCAAAGCCGCCGCCCGCGATATGAGGAAGGTTGGCGAGGATTCGAAACGTGAGCGGCAGGTCCAGCATCCCGTGGTGGACGATGCCCAGGTCGAGGTAACCTGAACCCGTGGCCAGGCCAAGGAGGCCGTCGGTCAGGTAGAGCAGACCGAAGTACCGGAGAAACATTCGCGCCGCTCGGCTCGACAACGCGGCCGCGATACCCGCCCACGCCGCAGACGCGACATGCAGCGCATCGTCATAGATATCGAGCCCGAACACGCCGAAGGCCCGTCCTTCGGCGTCCGTCAGGCCCGGGATGTAGTTCAACGATGCCGCCGCCAGCAGGATCACCATGTAGACGAGCGCGATGCGGCGCAGTGTTCCCACACTCCTCCTCTGCCTCAGAGCCTGGCGAAATAGCCATCCCAGAAGTGATTGCGGAACAGTAAAGCCGGATCGACGGCACGCTTGTAAGCGGCGAACGCCGATGCGTTCGGGTAGCCTCGCGACAGCTGCGCGAGCGATGCGTGCAGTCGATACGGAAGGTAATAGGTTCCGCCGATGTCGAGGACCCGATCGATGAGAGCCTGCGTCATGCGGGCCATGTCTGCTTCGCCGCGAAGCGTTTTTTCCTGCGAGAACAGAAGCACGGCTGCGATGCGCGGCTCGGGCGCATATGCGAGCACGCTGTCGCGGTCCGTGTCCACGTAGCGGAGTGTCACGTTGAGGAGCTGCTGATAGGAAGCCGGGATCACGGCCTGGCAGGCCTTCACGAAGTCGCCGAAACGAGCCGGCGCGACGAAGTACTCGTGCAGGATGTCCGTGCGCGACAGATCGCGGTCATCGAGCGTCACGACCGGCTCGTTCATCAGGCTGTTGCGCGTCGCATCGCGGGCGACGCGCGGACCGAGAGCCACCTCGGTCCACCAGCGGAAACGTTTCACCGTCTCCGACTCCACCTGCGCACGAAACAGGTGGCGCGAGGCGCGGCTGATGAAGCCGGACCCGGATGCTGCGGGGATGTTGCTCTGGTCCGTGGCGGGCCGGTAGGTAATCAGGAGAGCGCGGTCGAGGAAGCGATCGAGGGAAACGTCCATCCGTCCGTACGCCATCTGGATCGTCGAGTCGGACGCGAGCTGGCGCGCGAAGCGCTCGCCAATCTCGAGTCCACCCATCTCTTCGAATCGCGGGGTCAGCAGAGCGTTGGCCCGCATGTCCAGCTCGAGCTCGGTGATCACTCCGAACAGCCCGTAACCTCCCATGGCGTGACGGAAGAGATCGGCGTTCTCCGTTCGAGAGCACGTAACCAGGGATCCATCCGCCAGGATCATCGTCAGCGCCCGCGTGGTGCTCCCGCATCCGCTGAAGGTGACCGGCCAGCCGTGCGCGTTGACGGCGAACGTGCTCGCCACGCCGAAGTCGTTGTTGGACTGCATGACGACCGGTGAGAAGCCCAGCGCGTCGAGCCGTGCGATGACGGTCGACCAGCGCACGCCGGCCGCCACTCGGTAAACCTTGCGCGTCCTGTCGGCTTCCAGCCACTGCTGATCGAGCGTTGCAACCGTGCCGTCCTTCGCGAGACTCTGGCCTCCCATCGAGTGACGCGCGGCGCTGGCAATGAACGGGCGCTTCGCGGCTCGCGCCTCCGCCAGCGCGGCGCGAATGCGGTCGACCACGCCTGCACGGGAACCGTCGCCGATCGTCAGGTGGGCTGAGACGCGCGTCGGACAGAGTTGGCTGGCGTCGTTGAGGACATTGCCGGGCCCGGCGGGGTCGGTACCTGGAAAGGCCGGGCCGCGGTGGCTCGTCGGCAACAGACACTGACGACCGACCAGCGCACCTAGTCCCGCGGAGGCGCCCATGAGCCAGGCGCGGCGCGTCAGAGTATCCGGCGGCTTGACTCGAGCGGGAGGCGACGCCGTCGAACTGGCCATGATCCATCCATCCATATCGACCTGCGGTACGATCTTCGACAGCGATCGAGGAGGCCACTGTCGACATCCACCGGCCGAACGTGAGAGAATCGACGCTTCCGTTGAGCCCCGCCTCAGAGCACGGTGCCGACGACCGCTAGTCTCCAGAGCAGCCTCTGATAGTAGGAGATCGACATGGGCCGAAGACTTTACGTGGGAAATCTGCCGTTCGACACGAGCGAGGCGGATCTCCAGACGCTCTTTGAGCGCACAGGCGCGGTCGACTCCGTTCGCGTCATTCGCGACAACGCAACCGGCCGCGCGCGCGGTTTCGCGTTCGTCGAAATGGTAAGCGACGCCGACGCACAGAAGGCGATCGCCGAGCTGCACGAATCGCAGTTCGGCGGACGGACGTTGACCGTCAACGAAGCGCGGCCAAAGCCCGACTCGGGCGGCTTCGGCGGCGGCGGCGGCGGTCAGGGACGCGGCGGCCGCGGTGGACGAGGAGGCGGCGGTGGGGGCCGCCGGTCGGAGCCGCGGTGGTAGTGGTGTAGCGGCACCCAGTCACCAGGAGATCTATGGCGAGCAAGTCGCGACCGACGCAACTCAAGCGCCAGCGCGAGCGCGCACAGCAGGAAAAGCGGAATCAGAAGGCGGCGCGCCGCGAGGAGGCGCGCGCGCGCCGGGCGGCCACGCCGCGCAGGACCGGCGATGAGGACCCTGACATCGCCGGCATCATCCCCGGCCCTCAGCCGCGCCTGGACGACGACTTCCCCGGCGAGGAGCGATAGTAGGGTACTCGGAAAAGCTCATCCTTAGTATAGAGTAGCGCGCACCCCACGTGCGCATACATCTCGTCAACCCAAGCGACCTCTCGTTCGGAACTGCCGTCATCACTCCACGGTGGCTGTACGTACTGGCCTCCGCGACGCCGCGTGAATACGGCCCGCCGGTCATCACCGACGAGACGCTCGAGCCGTTCGACTCCTCTATGGTCAGCGCCGGCGACATCGTCGGCATCGGCATCCATACGGGCAATGCGCTGCGCGGATACGCCGTCGGCCGCGCCGCGCGCGAGCGGGGCGCCACCGTCATTTACGGCGGCGTGCACGCCACGCTCTTCCCGGACGAGGCACGCGAGCACGGCGCCGCCAACGCAGTCGTGAAGGGTGACGGCGACCTGGTCTGGCCGACCGCGCTCGCCGATTCCGCGCGGGGCGAACTGCGCCCGATCTATGACGGCGGCCGCGTGGGCGCGACGTCATTTGCGCCGGCACGATGGGATCTCCTGCCGACCGATCGCTATATGTGGGGATCGGTGCAGACGGTGCGCGGATGCCCGAAGCATTGTTCGTTCTGCTCGGTCTGGCGCACCGACGGCCAGCAGCCTCGCCAGCGCGGCGTCGACGACGTCATAACCGAGATCGTCCAGCTGCGTCGTCTTGGCTTCCGCTTCATCCTGCTTGCCGACGACAACTTCTATCCGGTCACGCTCAGCGATCTGGCCATGGCCGCGCGCCGCGCCGATCCGCGGCGGCTGCAGGAGCTCACCGCGATCCGCGAGGAGCGCTTCGAGCTGATGGACCGCCTCGCGCAGCTGCCCGAGGATCTCGTCTTCTATACGCAGATCACGATGGAGGCCGCCGAGGATCCCGAATTCCTGCGGAGGATGAAGCGAGCGCACATCCACGGCGCGCTCGTCGGCGTCGAATCGGTCACGCCCGAGGGCCTCAAGGCCGTCTACAAGGACTTCAATCAGGCGGGCGACAAGCTCGTGACGCAGCTCCACGCCTTCCGGGAGCACGGCGTTCACGTGCTCGGGTCGTTCATTTTCGGGCTGCCGACCGACAGGCCGGACACGTTCGAGGCGACTGCCGAGCTCGCGCAGCGGGCCGGTGTGGCGTTCGCGCAGTTCGTGATGCTGACGCCATTCCCCGGTACGGTGGACTTCGAGAAGTGGGAGCGCGAAGCGGAGCCCGCCACTGTCGGCGGCGTGCCGCTGACGCGGTACTGGCTCATCCCTCCGTCGGAACGGCCGAAGATCTACACGCCGCATCCCGTGATGTCGCCGCAGGAAATCCGCCAGCGCACTCAAACGACCTGGGATCAGTTCTACAGCTTTCCGATGATCTGGCGACGTTCGGCGTGCGTGCGCTCGCTGCGATCGCGGCTTGCGTTCGTCCTGATCTCGAAGCTGTATCGCCAGATGTACGCCAACACAGGCATCGCCACAGACAGCGCGCGCGTCGCGCGATCGACGCGCTGGGCTCGCCGCCTCGCGAAACCTTGCCGCCGGCTCTTCGTCACCGCGCCGATGCCGCGCCTCGAGGCGTCCAGCATCCGCGTGCCTGACGCCGTCTCGTGACCGTCGCGTCGCGCCTGCTGATCGCGCCCGCGCTCGCCGCCGCAATTCTTCGCTTCGACCCGGTTCAGCCCGACGCGCTGTCGGCAGCCGGCAGCTTCGTCAACGCCTGGGCGGACTACGACGGAGACGAGGACCTCGATCTCTTCGTCGGGTTCAACGGTCAGGCGAACCGGCTGTACCGCAATGACGCCGGCACGCTGGTGGACGATGCCGCAGGCGCGGGTATCGCCGATCGACGAGCCACGCGCGCCGCTGCATGGGGCGATTTCGACGCAGACGGTGATCCCGACCTGCTCGTCGGCTTCGCGCCGGGCGACGAACCGGTCCTCCGTCTCTATCGCAACACGGCCGGACGCTTCCTCAACATCGCCGGCGCGGCCGGTCTGGAGGTAAAAACCGGCGGGGTCCGCCAACCGGTCTGGATCGATGTGGACGCAGACGGTGATCTCGATCTGTTCGTGGCGTTCCGCGACCGCGCGAACGCGCTCTTCCGCAACGACAGAGGGCGCTTTACCGATGTCGCACCCGGCGTCGGTCTCGCTGACGCCCGGCGGAGCGTAGGGGCGGTATGGTTCGATTACGACGAGGATGGCGATCTCGACGTCTACGTTGGAAACATGGACGGCGACGCGAACGGCCTGTTTCGAAACGATCGCGGGACGTTCGCCGATCTGGCCGGCCAGGCCGGTCTCGCCTGGGGCGGCCGGCCGCCCGACTCCGCGTCCCACGGGACCGTACGGCCGTGCGCGGCGGATGTCGACGGCGACGGGCGGTTCGATCTCGTTACCGCGAATTACGGGCCCATTGGACTCTTTCTCAACCGCGGCGACGGACGGTTCGAGGATGTCTCGGCGCGATGGCGGATCGACGTTGACGCCAAGCACGATACGTGCGCGCCGGCGGACATCGACCACGACGGCTTGATCGATATGTACGTCAACGGCACCGTCACTGGCGGCATCAGCTATCGCGATTTTCTCTTTCGGAACGCGGGCGGGCGGTTCGAGGAGGCAACGCCGCAGGCGATTGCGTCACTGGCCGCCGACCACGGCGCACACTGGACTGACTTCGACCGCGACGGCGATCTCGACCTGTCGCTGACTGGCGCCGGAACCGAGCCGATCCCGCTCCTCCTCCGCAACGCCCTCGACCCCTCCGTTGCGCGGCGTTCGCTCGCCGTCCGCGTCCTGGACCGCCGTGGCCGCGCGACGAGAGCCGGCGCCGAAGTGCGTCTCTTTGCCGCGGGAACCCGCCGCGTACTCGGCGCGCGCATCGTGGACTCTGGCTCCGGGTACGACTCGCAGAACGACACGGCCGTCCATTTCGGTCTCGCTACGCTCGACGTCGTGGACGTAGAGGTGACGTTTCCGGCCGGCGGGAAGCGCCCGATCACAGCCAGGCGCCGCGTCGATCCTCGCGAGTACCAGGGCCGCGCCCTGGTGATTCGCCTTTAGGAATCCTCTGAAGCAGGCCGCGTACGCCACGCGAGCCGCGCCAGGCCGACCAGCGCGAGACCGACGGCACCTCTTGCGAGAAGCGGCCATCTCGGGCGCTGCTCGGGCTCCTCTTCCGGCTTGAGAATCTTCCGAAGCGCCGCAATCTGCTCGGTTCGCGCCGGACCGTCGGCCGCGCGCCGCGGCCGCTGCACGTTGTCCTGGCTGCCTCGCGAGGTCGGAGTGACCCACCTCGTCAGAAACGCGAAGGTTTCCGATCCGCAGACTGGGCACTCGCCCGCGTCGTGCACTTCGTCGCAATCCAGACAGATCCGCGCAACGGCGAGTCGCATGACGAAATTATAGGCGTTTAGGTTCGACGTCCGCGACGTCGTCGTGGCGCGCGCGCGTCTCGAAACCCGGTCCTGGTTTTCTTCCCGGCCGTGCGATACGGCCTCAGGATCGTCTCGAGATCCTTACGGATCCACTCCCCTGGCGTTCCGTTGCGGCGGATCGCCCAGCTCACGAGCGATCCGTGCAGCGTCGCCCCGACCACGCGCGCGAGCGACGCGGGGTCGCAGCCGGCCAGCTCGCCCGCGTCGACGGCGTCCGCGATCATGCGCCGGATTTCGGTATCGCCGGTTTCGGCCGACGCGACCGCATGCCGCCGGAAGTCCGGGTCGGTGAGATCCATCTGGAGAAACGCGAGTCCGTTGGAGATCTCCTCGGGCGTGCCCATGAACTGGACCATACAGTCGCCGAGCGCAAGGATCGCGGCCGTCGGCGAGGCGTGCTGACGGCGGATGGCGACGTACAGCTCGCGGTTCGCCTCGGCCCCTGAAGCGGCCATCGCCAGCAGTAGCCCGCGCTTCGACCCGAACCGCTGGACGAGCGTCGCGGGCGAGACGCCGGCCTCGCGGGCGACGTCGGCGAGCGTGAGTCTGCCCGGGCCGAGCCGGCCGAGCGTGCGGATGAGGGCGGCGAGGATGGTCTCGTCGCTCGTGACGCGGGGACGCGGGCTCAACGTCGTGATTATAAACGACGATTTACTTTCGTCTTGATTATAAATGTACGTTCAGTTATTATCCCGCCTGCCGCGCGTGATGACCCGGAAACCCGCGCGGCGACTGGAGGGCGACATGCGCGGCGTCTGGCTCTGGCTCACGGTCGTGGCCGCGGTCCTTTCTGGTGGCGGCGCCGCCGCGGAGGACTGGCCGCGCTTCCGCGGCCCGAACGGCTCGGGCGTGTCGAATTCGGCCGCCGTGCCTGCCGAGTTCGGCCCCTCGAAAAACCTTGTCTGGAAAACGCCCGTCCCGTTCGGACGCTCGTCGCCGGTCCTCGCCGGCGATCGCATCTTCCTCACCGCAGCCGAGGGGAACACGCTCATCACGCTGTGCCTCGATCGGGCGAGCGGCCGCGTGATCTGGCGCAAGGAGATAACCCGCTCGCGCGTGACGCCGGTCTACAAGCTCAATGATGCCGCCTCGCCTACGCCGGTGACCGACGGCGCCAACGTGTTCGTGTTCTTCCCCGACGTCGGCCTGATCGCGTTCGGCCCGGATGGCGCCGAGCGCTGGCGTCTGCCGCTCGGACCGTTCGATACCTTCTACGGCCTCGGTGCGTCGCCCATTCTCGCCGGCGACACGCTCCTTCTCGTCTGCGATGCGCGGACGGGTGCGTTCCTGATTGCCGTGGACACCGCCAGCGGACGGGTAAGGTGGCGCGCCGAGCGCCGCGAGACCTCCTTCGAAGGACACGCGTCTCCCGTCGTCTCGGAGCGGAAGGGCGAAACGCCGCAGGTCATTGTCCTCGGCGTCAACCGGATCGATGCGTACGACGTGGCGACCGGCGAGCGCAAATGGTGGCTTAATGGGCTCGCGTTTCTTCCCGTCGCGTCACCCGTGCTCGGCCCGGACGTCGTGATCGTCAGCACGTGGGGATCCGACGCGCCGGTCGGCCCGAGCTTCGAGGAATTCCTGAAAACCGACGCCAACAAGGACCGCCGGCTGACGCCCGAGGAGACGGGCGGCTGGGACGAGTTCGGCGCGGTGGACACGAACCGCGACGGCATCATCGTCGAAGCCGAATGGAACGCGCTTCGGCAGGCCGGCGTCGGCGACTACGGGATGGTGGCGGTCGGGCTGCGCGGCGCGCGCGGTGATCTCACAGAAACGGGAATCATCTGGCGCGACCGTAAGAACCATTCGACGATCCCGACGCCGGTCGTCTACAAGAGCGTGCTTTACGTCATCAAGAATGGCGGCATCATCGCGTCACTCGATCCGGGCACGGGAGAGATCTTCAAAGTCGGCCGGACGAAAGAAGCGCTCGGGGATTACTACGCGTCACCCGTTGCCGCCGACGGCAAGGTGATCTTCTTGAGCGACTCCGGGAAGGCTACGGTGCTCAAGGCGGATCGCCAGTGGGAGATCCTCGCCGTGAACGATATCGGCGAGGAAAGCTACGCGACGCCGGCGATCGCCGACGGGAAGATCTTCCTCCGGACGCGGAACGCGCTGTATTGCTTCGGGGCGAGGTAATGGCCCATCCCTTGCACCCTGCGTTGCATCGGAGCGGTTTTGCTGAGCGTTCACGTCCGGAGGCGTTGGCGCGCCTGAGGAGGTTTGTATTTTCAGCCTCAGCGTTGTCGATCATCTTCGTCTGAGTTTCGGGCACGCCGTCCAAACTTACACGGCGCACGCCCGTTCGGCCGACCGGCTGACGTCGCGCGCCAGGGTCGCCAGGCTGGTGGTGCTCGTTCTCATCGGGGTCGCCGCGGCGGCAAGCGTCGTGGCGCTCGTCGTGCCCGCGCGCGGGCCGCAGATCACCGCTGCGATTGCCGCCGCCCTCGCGTTCGGCGCCCACGCGATCGTGGCGGCGATCGATTGGGACGGCCGGGCGACCGCGCATCGCATCTGCGCGGGCCGGCTGTGGCTCGTCACGGAGCGTTACCGCGCGCTGCTTTCCGAGATCCAGGACGGCGTTGTCGAAGGCCAGGACATCTCCTCGCGGCGCGACGCGCTGATGCAGCAGGTGCAGTCGATCTACGAGCAGGCGCCCCCATTCGGCCGGGAGGCCTACGCCGCTGCCGCGGATGCCGTGAGCGCCCGGGCCCGGCCCGCCCTGACCGAGGCGCAAATCGACGAGCTCCTCCCGCCCACCTTGAAAAAACAGACCCAGGCGGAGCCGCAGAGCTAAACCACGCGTGGACATGGGCCGATACCACGTCCAGGCGTATGTTTCGGGACACGACGCTGCGGCGAGCGCGACTCACGGCCGACCTGACAATCGATGAGGTCGCGGCACGCACGCGGCTGAGCCCGCGGCTCGTTACCTTGCTGGACGAAGGCAGGTTCCAGGAGCTGCCGGGCGGTTTGTACGCGAGGTCGTACGTTCGCGCATTCGCGACGGCGGTCGCGCTTGACCCCGACATCGCCGTCTCGCGGCTCGAGCAGATGCTTCCCGGCGCGGCGGATCCGCTCGACGCTCTTCGCGGCTCGCTCGGCCATCTCGATCCCGAGAAGCGTCCCGTCGTCGCCGATCTGCAGCGCGTCTGGGAGTCGGTCACCGCGAAGGCAAAGACTTCGATCGCGCAGGCGCCGATCGCACGCACCCGCGTCAAGCCGACGCCACTTCCCATCGTCGCGCGACGATCGGCCGCATCCGTTTTCGACACGGCGCTCATTGCGGCGATCAACGCGCTGATCCTGCGCACCGTCGCGTCGCTGTGCGGGATCGGCGTATCGGCGCTCGTCGAGGCCAACGGCGGCGCCGTCGCGACGTTCTGCGCGATCACGATGATGCTCTACTACGTGTTCCTCGCCGGGATCGGCGGTCAAACCGCCGGAAGCTGGCTCTGCAGGAGCCGGCCGCCCGCGCCAGTCGCACGTGTCCGTCCCGCCGCGATCCTCGGACGTGCCTGGCACACCTGGCTCGAGCAGGCATCGATCGTCGTCGACGTGACGATGTATGCCGATCCGGCTCCGGTGAAATCGCTGCTCTCCCGCCTCGACGTTATTCGCCATCGCGCCGCGTAGAATCTCGTTACGCTTAATATCCAGAACCGACCGCAGGACGTTCATGCGACGCGGGGCGGGAGCGCTCTGGGCCGTGTCGCTCGGCGAGTTCGTCGGGCGCTTCCCGAAAGACGAATTCCCCTCCTGCGACCCCGACGACGACGACAAGCACCGCGATCGGCGCCACGAGGGATTCACAGACGGCCGATACGACGATCGGAAACACGACCGCGACGACGATAAGGACCGGCATCGCCGGAATGGCCGGCTGGTGATCGTACGCAACCACGAACCGGACGGCGGTACGCCGTACCTGAACAATCCGGAAATCACCTACGCGGGCGACGGCGCCGGCGGAACTGCGCGGGCGGCGTGACGCCGTGGGGAACAGGATCAAGTGTGAAGAGACCGACGCTCCTAATCACGACTGGAGCTTCGAGGTCGGCGCGGTCAAGGGAATCCCCAACCCGCTCACGGCCATGGGCCGCTTCTCACACGAAGCAAACATGGTGACCCCAGGACCGGTTACGTGTACGAGACCGAAGACGCAGGGCCTTCCGGGTTCTACAAGTTCGTTCCGAACTCCCGCGGAGGCTGCGGCAGGGCGCCACGCTCTATATGCTCGCGGTAAAGGGCCAGTCGAACCTCAACCTGAGCGCCGCGTATCCGATCGGCACGATCTGGGACGTTCAGTAGGTCCGGATCGACGATCCGACGGCCGCAAGCCAGTCGGGTTCGAACAGGGCGCCGCCAAGGGCGGAGCCGGCTCAGCCGCCTCGAGGGTGCCTGGTGGGGCGACAGGACCGGTTTCTTCCTCACCACGAACGGCGGTGCCGCGGGCGAGGGGCAGGTGTTCGAATACGATCCGCGGGCCGAAACGGTGAATCATCTACGACGCGCCGAACGCCAACGACCTGGACAACCGGGACAACATCACCGTGACGCCGCGCGGCGGCCTGCTGCTCTGCGAGGATGCGGCCGGCAATAACTTCCTGGAGGGAGATCACCTTCGCGATCAAGGGTCCGTGGGGAGAAGGTCCCCTCTAGAACGCACCGTTTTCGACGGCATAGGCGTCTACCAGTGTAGACGCCTATGCTCGACATCAATCGGGACATCAGCCTCCTCGACGCCTACTCGCAGGCGGTCGTATCGTCGGCCGAGCGCATCGCGCCCTCCGTGGTTCAGGTCGAAGTGCAAGAGCAGGCCGCTCGGCGTAGTCGCGAGCGGCCCGGCGGCCTGGGCTCCGGCCTGATCTTCACGCCGGACGGCCTCATCCTCACGAACAGCCACGTCGTCGGGCGCGCTCGCTCGATCACCGTCGGGCTGATCGACGGCCGATCCCTCACCGCAGATCTCGTCGGCGACGATCCGGACACGGATCTCGCGGTCATCAAAATCACCGGATCCGATCTGCACGCGGCGCCGCTCGGCGATTCGCGGACGCTCCGCCCCGGTCAGGTCGTCATCGCGCTCGGAAATCCGCTCGGATTTCAGCACACGGTCACCGCCGGCGTGGTCAGCGCCACGGGACGGACGATGCGTGCGAGGACGGGGCGGCAGATCGAGAACATCATCCAGACGGATGCCGCGCTCAATCCCGGCAACTCCGGCGGGCCGCTCGTGACGACCGTGGCCGAAGTCGTCGGGATCAACACGGCCATCGTGCCAGGCGGCCGCGGCATCAGCTTCGCGGTGCCGATCAACACTGCCCTGTTGATCCTGCCCTTGCTTCTGCGTGAAGGACGGGTCCGCCGGGCGCGGCTCGGACTCACCGGGCAGGACGTGCCGATCCTTCGACGCGTTCAGCGGTTCCATCACCTGTCGTCCGCGACCGGTGTTCTGATCGTGCGCGTGGAGCCGAACGGGCCGGCGGCCGCCGCGGGCGTGCGCGACGGCGACATCATCATCGAACTTCTGGGCCAGACCGTCACGGGAATCGACGACCTGCACCGGCTGTTGACGGCGGACCAGATAGAACGCGCGACCTCCCTCACGATTCTGCGCGGCACGGAGAAGCTCTCCGTAAACGTGCAGCCGCGCGACTCATCCGCTTCCTGAGATAGGATCGCTCTTTGTGTCACCGGATGTGCGGGTCGCCTTCGGCCCGTCGCGCGCATACGCGGAGCTCGTTCGTCACACCGACAGCGGACGCCTGCTGGCGATACGCCGCCCAGCCCTCGTGGCGCTGGTTCTCGCGAGCTCGCTCGGCATCATGGCCACCGGCCGGCTGGACGCCAGCCTGGTGGCGAGCCTCGTCCTCTGCTGGAGTTTCGCACCGATTCTCCAGCTTCTCGCCGCGCGCCTGATCGTCCTGTCGACGCCGGGGCGGCCCGTCGGCGTCGCGCGTGCGCTCGACCTGCTGTTCATGGGACATGTCCCCTGGTCGCTCTGGCTGATCGCGTTCGCGGCGATCGGTGCGGCGGGTTTGACGAGCGACGTCCCACGCATCGTCGCGATGGCCAGCGCGCCATTCATCGCTGTCTGGACCGCGGCGATCATCCGCGCGTTCTGTCTTGAGGTTCTGAGGACGTCGAACCGCGGCGCCCTTGTCAGGACGCTGGCCCACCAGGCTCTCATCTGGACAGTGACTGGTGTCTATATCGCCGTGGCGATCGCGGCCTGGCCACGGCTAATTGCGATCGCTGCGCGATGATCACGCCGCGCCGACTTGGGCCAGGTCTTCTCCTCATGGGTATGGTCGTCGGGACGATTGGAGGCAAGAGCGCCGGACGCACCGCGCCGGAGGTGGACGGTTATCGGATCTTCGCCGCCGATTTTCATGTGCACGGCTTCTTCGGAGACGGAGCGCTGCCGCCGTGGGAAATCCGTCGCGAGGCGGCGCGCCGCGGTCTCGACGTCGTCGCGATCACAAACCACAATCAGACGTTCGCGGCGCGCCTCGGCGCGTGGCTCGGGAGACGATTCGATGGACCTCTTGTGCTGGTCGCCGAAGAGCTCACGACGCCGGGGTTCCACATCGCGGCCGTCGGCATCCGGTACCCGATCGCGTGGCGGCTGCCGGCGCGGGGCGCCATTGACGCCATTCACGAGCAGGGCGGTATCGCCATCGCGGCGCATCCGAACGCGTCATATCCTCGATTGTTCGATCGCTCGGCGCTCGAACGGCTCGATGGCGTCGAAGTGGAATGGCCCGAGCCCGAGGATCGTGGCGGGCGCGAGATGCACGACTTCTACGAGCTCGCGAGGAAGGCCCGGCCGCACATCTCGCCGGTCGGCTCCTCGGACTTCCACTTCGCGTCGCCGGTCGGGAGCGCCCGGACGTACGTGTTCGCGACGGCGCTCACGGAGGCAGCGATTCTCGACGCGCTTCGGTCGGGCCGCACCGTCGCCCACGACGCCCACGGGAACACGATTGGAGACCCGCGGCTTGTCGCCCTCGTCGAGCGGCACATACGCTCTGAGCGCGACCGGAGCGGCTCGCGCCTCGTTCGATGGCTTGGCGTCTCCTGCGCGTGGACGGGCCTGCTGCTGCTGACGCTCTTCGTTCCGTTTGGGACGGCGGCGCGCCGCGACTGACGATAGAATGGCGCGCATGCCTCCCCATCCCCATACGGACCTCGCGGCGCTCGACGCCGAACGCTGGCGGATGGCGCTGTCGCTGACGGCCGCCGCGATGATCGTGTATTTCGGCTTCATCCTCCTCGTCGCGTTCGGCAAACCGTTTCTCGCCCGGATCATCGTCCCGGGCCTGAGCGTCGGCATCGCCATGGGGACGCTCGTCATCGTTTCGTCCTGGTTCCTGATCTGGGTCTATGTGCGCTGGGCGAACGGCCACTACGACGAGGCCGTCAGCCGCCTGCGCCAAGGGGCTGACGGCCGTAGTCTTGGCGAAGGCGGACCGTCCGCGTGACGCCGACCGGGCTGGGCGAGCCCAATCTCGTCGCCGTCGGTTTCTTCTTCGCGTTCATCTCCGTCACGCTGGGAATCACGTGGTGGGCCGCGCGGCGGACGCACAGCACGGAGCACTTTTACGCAGCCGGCCGCAGCATCAGCGGGTTCCAGAACGGCCTCGCGCTCGCCGGCGACTACATGAGCGCCGCGAGCTTCCTCGGCATCGCGGGTCTCGTCGCCCTCTCGGGGTTCGACGGGCTGATCTATTCGATCGGCTTCCTGGTCGGCTGGCCGATCGTGATGTTTCTCATCGCCGAACCGCTTCGTAACCTCGGCCGCTATACCTTCGCCGACGTCGTCGCGTTCCGCCTGCGCCAGACGCCGGTGCGCATCGCGGCCGCGATCGCGTCACTGGCGGTCGTCGCGTTCTATCTCATCGCGCAGATGGTCGGCGCCGGCAATCTGATCCGCCTGCTGTTCGGCCTGCCGTACGAAGTCGCGGTGACGGGCGTCGGCGTGGTGATGCTCGCGTACGTCCTCTTCGGCGGGATGATCGCAACGACGTGGGTACAGATCGTCAAGGCCGTGCTGCTGATGGCGGGAGCATTCCTGCTCGCGTTACTGGTCCTGGCGAAGTTCTCGTTCAACCCTCTCGCGCTCTTCCAGGAGGCGGCGCGGCAGTACGGACCCTCCGTGCTCGCTCCGGGGCGGCTCGTCACCGATCCATTCGATGCGATCTCGCTCGGCCTTGCGCTGATGTTCGGGACGGCGGGACTGCCGCACATCCTGATGCGTTTCTACACCGTCCCGGACGCGAAGACGGCGCGCACGTCGGTGTCATGGGCAACGGGGTGCATCGGTCTGTTCTATCTGCTGACGTTCATCCTCGGCTTCGGCGCGATGGTCCTCGTCGGCCAGCCAGTGATCCGCGGGGTCGACGCGGGCGGAAACATGGCGGCGCCGCTCCTGGCTGAAACCGTCGGCGGCACGGCGTTCCTCGGCTTCATCGCTGCCGTCGCGTTCGCCACGATTCTCGCGGTTGTCGCCGGCCTGACGCTCGCCGGCGCCGCAGCGCTGTCGCATGACCTCTGGGTCAACGTCGTGCGCGTTGGACGCGCTTCCGAGAAGGAGCAGCTGCGCGTGGCTCGAACGGCGACCGTTCTTCTCGGGCTGCTGTCGATCGTGCTCGGAATCGCGTTCAAGGGGCAGAACGTGGCTTACATGGTGGGACTGGCCTTCGCCATCGCCGCGAGCGCCAACTTTCCCGCCCTCGTACTCTCGGTTTTCTGGCGGCACCTGACGACCACCGGCGCGTGGGCGAGCATGGTTGCAGGCACCCTCGTCAGCCTGGTGCTGATTTACTTCTCGCCGGCCGTTCAGATCGACATCCTCGGACACGCATCCGCGCCGTTTCCGCTGAAGAATCCGGGCCTCATCAGCATGCCGGTCGCGGCGCTGACGGCGCTCGTCGTGTCGCTCGCCGCGCCCGAGCCCGAAGCTCACGCCAGGTTTGTGGAGGTCGAGCGCCGCGTGCACTTCGGGTAACCCAGTGGGTTCTCGGCAGCCGGGGGCTAGCCGGCCGCGAGCACGACGAGCGTCGCGTCGTCCTGGAACCGGCCGCCGGTAAACGTCGACACGGCATCGACGATGCGGGAGGTCAGCGCAGGAGCGCTGCATGCGCGCTCGGCGACGATCTCCTCGACCAGCTGCTCCTCGCCAAACTCTTCGTCGTCTGCGTTGCGCGCTTCGGTGATGCCGTCGGTATAGAGCACGAGGCGATCGCCCGCGGCGAGATCGACCACGCCGCGGCCGAACGACGCCCCTGGAATAGCGCCAAGCACGGGACCGCCGATCGCGAGCCGTTCGACCGTGCCGTCGCGACGGGCGAGTACGCCCGGATAGTGCCCCGCATTCGTGTACGACAGAATCCCGATCGTCGGGTCGAGCAGGCAGCAGAAGAAGCTGATAAAGCGTCCCTCGGCGATTTGAGAACCGAGGATCCGGTTGAGCCGGGCGCAGAGTTCGTCGGTCGGCAGCACGTCGTTCACGAACGCGCGCACGGCGGTTTGAAGGCCCGACATCAGGAGCGCCGCGGGCACTCCCTTTCCGACCACGTCGGCGATGGTGATCGCCATGCGCGAGCCGCCGAGCGGAATCGCGTCGTAGCAGTCGCCGCCGACGCGGCCGGCCGGCTGCCAGCTCGCCGCGAGCTCGAAGCCGTCGATGTGCGGCAGCGCCGTCGGCATCAGCTGGCGCTGAATCCGGCGTGCCTCCTCGAGCTCCCGGGTGCTCGTGCGCGACCGCTCGACTTCCGCCGACAGTCTCGCCACGAGCTGCGCATCGTCCCACGGCTTCTGAACGAAGTCGCGGACGCCGTAGCGCATCGCCTCAATGGCGACGTCGAGCGAGCCCCAGCCGGTCATGACGAAGATCGGCAGCGAGCCGTTCGCCGAGCGAATTCGCGAGAGCAGCTCGAGCCCCTCCCGGCCGGACGTCGTGCAGCTGCTGTAGTTGAGATCCATGAGCAGCAGGTCGAACGCGCCGCGCTCGATGGCCGCCAGGACCGCCTCGGGCGAGGAGACGGCCTCCATCTGAAATCCGTTCGACTTGAGGAGGAGGCGCAGGGCCTCGACCAGGTCGGGCTGATCGTCGGCGACGAGGATTCTCGGAGCCACGGCGGTCGTCATTGCGCTCAAGCACACCGCAAACGGTCTGCCACGACGGAACATACAGATTCCAAAGGAGATCGCCATCTACGACGCGTGAGGGGCGAGCGATTCCGGTCACTCACCGCCCGCTTTCGCACAGCATCGATGAGCCGGTTTCGCTGGCCTGCGGATTGCTCGAGCCGGCTTCGTGCGCTGGGCAGTGGGTATCGTGGTGCTCCTTCTGGCTGCCGCGGGGCTCGTGGTGTTTGGGCACCGGGATGCAGGCGAGTCGTCCTCCGCTGTCAGAGTGCGCGACGACGCGCTGCGCCGCGCGCGGGTGACGCACGCCGCCCCGCAGCGCAATTCGCTTGATCTGGGCCGGAACCCGGCGGACCTCTCGACGTTCGGCTCTGACGATCTCGTCGAGTGCCGCTATCAGCCGTACGAAGCAACCGGCACCACGCCGAAGTTCGCCTGCACTCTCACGGGCGGCGACGTCGTCAAGGTCAAGTACGGACGCAATCCCGAAATTGCCGCGGAAGTGGCGGCGACGCGCCTGCTCGAGGCGCTCGGGTTCGGTGCCGACCGGATGTACCTGATTCGGCGCGTGCGCTGCTATGGATGTCCGTCGGATCCCTTTCGGATTCAGCAGGCGGCGGACCTCGTGAAAGGTCAGAAGCTGCTGAACAAGGCGATCGATTTCTCGACGTGGTCCGACTTCGAATGGGCAGCGATCGAGCGCGGGGGAAACGAGCCGGCGATTACCGCGCCAGGCACCGAAGGGTGGGCGTGGTGGGAGCTCGAACGAGTCGACGCGCGGCATGGCGGTGCGTCGCGAGCCGAGCTCGATGCGCTTCGGCTGACGGCCATGTTCCTTGCGCACTGGGACAACAAGTCGGAGAACCAGCGCCTGGTCTGCCTTTCGGGCGAGCCCGCCGGAGAATCGTGCCGAAAGCCCTTCGCCCTCATCCACGATCTCGGCGCGACGTTCGGCCCTCACAAAGCGGACCTCGCCGGCTGGCGGTCGACACGAATCTGGTCCGACTCGGCGGCCTGCGCGACGAGCATGAAGGCGCTCCCCCACCGCGGCGCGACCTACGGCGACGTGTCGATCTCGGAAGCGGGGCGACGCCTGCTCGCGTCTCGCTTGTCACGCCTCAACGAGGCGGATGTGCGGAGGCTCGTGGTGAGTTCGCGGCTTTCCGCGTTCGACGGCAGTGAGGCCACCGAAGAGGAAGTCCAGGGCTGGATCGACGCGTTCATGGGCAAGGTTCGTGAGATTGCAGATCACGGTCCGTGCCCGCCTGCCGGAAGCTAGCGGACCGTCGGCCCTGCCCGGTCGCGATGGATCACGCTGGCGTCGATCGTCTCACCCGTCCGGGTAATCGCCTGGAAGTACAGCTCGTCGCCGGCGATCTCGATCAGCAGAAAGTGATTGTCGCGGTCGAACCCGACGGCGCGGCGGCCCCCGCCGGCGGCCGGACTGATGTCGCCGGGCCGCAGCGACCCGCCCGCCCCGCTGACAAAGTACGTGACGCCGTGCTGCGGGAGCGTACGCTCATAAAAGTGCTCGTGGCCCGAGAACGCGACGTCGAGGCCATGGCGCACGAAGATGGGCTCCAGGCGCCGCCTGAGACCGGCAGCGCTCGATTGATAGCGCCCCGACGTGTAGATCGGATGGTGGAAGAGCGCGATTTTCCAGTCGGCATCCGAGGCGGCGAGCTCGCGGTCGAGCCATCGGAGCTGCGAGTAATCGAGACGCACAGTATCGAGGACGAAGAAACGTGCGTGTCGGGTGCCCACGAGCCCCAGGCGCTTCTCGAACGTGTAGTACCTGTTTCCATTCATGTTCAGCGGTTCGTACCGGACCTGGTTCTGCGCGTCGTGATTGCCGAGCGCCCCGTAGAACTTCACGCCGGCCTCGAGGAGCGGCTTGTATGGCAGCTCGAACTTGAGGCGATAGTCTTCCGACGTGCCGCCGTCGTACACGTTGTCGCCGGCCATCAACACGAAATCGTATGGAAAGATCTCCCGCCAGCCTTCCATCTGCGCCGCGACGTCGTACTGCGGCCGGCTGCCGCGCCCTGCATCGCCGATCACGGCAAAGTTCAGGGAGCCAGCCTTGCGGGGCATTCGAGCCAGGCCCTCGTCGACGACCGGGACCGGCGACCGGCTGGGAGCGCGCGCCGCGATGGACCCCGGCGCCCCGGACGCCGGTGTCTCGCGGCACCCAGTCGTAAACAGAACACCGCAGCCAATCGTAAACAGGGCAACGCTCGCCAGGCTCCGGAGGGTACACATCCTCAGACAAGCGGTGCAATTGCCGTGCACAAGGCCCTGCCGCCGCAAGGCGAGCCCGGCCGTGGGCGGATAGAGTCGGACTATTTTTGCGGTTCCTGATGCCGTGGCGACACGCCATTTCCTTCGTGTTTGCGCTCTCTCTGCGCTGCCCCATGCTGGTCTTCGCCCAGGGCACCGAACCCGCAGAGGGGGCCGGCGCACGCCTGCGCCAGAGCAACGGCGAGCAAGCCCGCCAGGAGCGCGTGCGACTCCTCCGGCAGGAAACGTGGGAAATCACGGCGGCTCGCACCGACGCGCCGCCGACGGTCGACGGCAGGCTCGACGACGCGTCGTGGCAGCGGGCTGCGCCGATCACGAACTTCTACCAGCGCGAGCGCAACGAGGGGCTGGCGGCGAGCGAGCGCACCGAGGTCCGGATCCTCTACGACGATACGTACCTCTACGTCGGCTTCTGGTGCTTCGACCGTTCCCCTGAGCTGGTCCAGGCGCGCGCGATCTTCCGCGACGAAGAAGGAACCGCCGACGATCTGGTGTCCGTCATGATCGACGCCTATGACGGGCACCGTAGCGCGATTCAGTTCGTCACCAACGCGAACGGCCTGCTCGAGGACCTGCTCCAGACGGGCGAGGAAGAGGACACGCGCAATCCGGACTTCGACGTGGTCTGGCGGTCGGAGGGGCGCTTCACGGATACCGGCTACGAGGTCGAGATCGCGATTCCCTTCCGCTCGCTGCGCTTTTCGCCGCCAACCTCGGGAGAGGACGTCGTGTTCGGCATCGGCTTCAAGCGCAACATCCCGCGGAAGAACGAAGAGATGTACTGGCCGTTCGTTCCGAACGACTCGAGCTGGTATCGGCCGGCGGAGCTCGGCCACCTGAGAGGCCTTCGCGACCTACAGCCCGGGCGCAACCTGCAGATCAGGCCGTACGTCCTCGGCGGCGCCAACCGGGACTTCACCGTCGACGACACCGACGGACGCCGCGAAGTGGGCGCCGACGCGAAATGGGGCGTGACGACGGGATTGACGGCGGATTTCACCGTCAACACCGACTTCGCACAGGAAGAAGTCGACATCCAGCAGATCAACTTCACGCGCTTCAACCTGTTCTTCCCCGAGAAGCGCCAGTTCTTTCTCGAAGGACAGCAGGCATTCCAGTTCGGGCTGCCGGAAATTGCGGAGCTGGTGTTCACCCGGCGGATCGGACTGTCGCCGGACGGAGAGATCGTCCCGATCATCGCCGGCGCGCGGCTCTCCGGCCGTCAGGGCCGCACGACCATCGGCGCGATGAACATCCAGACCGACGATTTCGAAGCGCTGCCCTCGCAGAACTTCACCGTGATGCGCGTGAAGCAGGACGTGCTCAACCGCTCGAGCGTCGGAGCGCTCTGCACCAACGTCCAGGGCGGCGGCGAGTTCAACCGCGTCGTCGCAGCCGACGTCAACCTGTTCTTCGAGCGTGTGTGGTTCGTCGAAGGCTGGGCGTCTCTGATGGACGAGACGGCGCGCCTGCCGGGGCGTCACGCCGGATACGGACGCCTGGAATACGATGCGGATCGCTTCGGCGCCGAGTACGAATACCTGGACATCGGCGAGGGGTTCCGGCCAGGCGTCGGATTCATCGAGCGGCCCAACAGCCGGTCGAGCGACCTGCGCGGGCGCTGGAGTCCGAGACCGGCGGCGGCGGCGGCGATACGGCGCTTCAACTTCTCCGGCTCGATTACCTACATTACCGATCAGCGGAACGCTCTCGAGACGAGGAACCGCGGCGGGGAGTTCGGCATCGAGTTCGAGTCGGGCGACTCCCTCGACTTCGAGGTAGAGAACAACCTCGAAGCCATAAAGGAGTCCTTCACGATTCAGGGCCGCGAGATCCCGCCCGGAACGTACCGTGCCAACAGCCTCGAGGTGAGCCTCGAGACTTTCGAGCGGCGGCAGACCACGCTGAGCCTGCGCTTCGGGACCGGCGGCTTCTGGACGGGGAATCGCAGCGAGTTCGAAGTCGACGCGGCGTGGCGGATCAACACGAACGTCGGGCTGACGGGCTCCTATGAAGCGAACTGGATCGAGTTAGGCGGCGACAGCTTCCGCACGCACCTCCTGTCGAGCCGGGTGCAGTTCGCGTTCAGTAACGAGATGGCGCTTCTGTCGCTGTTTCAGTACAACCACGCCGCGCGCCTTTTCTCCACGAACATCCGCTACGAATGGATCGTCCGTCCCGGCTCGGAGTTCTTCATCGTGTACAACGAACTGGACACCGCTCCGGTGAGCGATCGATCGCTGGGCTTCTCGGCCCGCAACCGATCGCTGGTCGTGAAGTTGAATTATCTGTTTACCTTGTAACTCAGATCAGAATCGCGATGCCGAGGGCGCTCAGCGCCGCGCCCGTCAGCACTTCGAGCGCGGCACGCGGACGGCCGGCGCGAAGGTGCGCGGCAAGCGCACCTCCGGCGAGCGCCCACGCGACGTGCCAGGAGGCGGCCATCGTCACGTGGACGGCGGTCAGCAGCAGCGTCGAGCGGACCTCGTGACCGCCGCGCGGGACGAACTGCGGAAGGATCAACAGATAAAACGTCGCGATTGGCGGGTTCAGGCTGTTGACGATGAACCCTTCAACGAACGGCTTGTGGTTGATTGACTTCTGGGAATCCGGAACGAGCTGTTGATCCGTAGCGCGCTCGTGACGGAAGCGCTGGATGCCGCGGGCGAGAGACGTCACGCCGAGCCAGAGGACGTAGGCGCCGCCCGCGTACCGCAGGATCGTGAGCGTGGCCGGCCACCTGCGCGCGAGCGTCGGTAATCCGAGCGCGGTCAATAGTCCGTAGCAGATCGAGCTGGCATTCAGTCCGACCGCCGTCATGAGAGCGGCGGATGTGCCGCGCATCACACTCGCCCGGAGAACGGCTGCGGTCGAGACGCCGGGCGTCAGGACGAGAGGCAGCGCAACCGCGATGAACGCCCAGACGTTCGGATACAGGCCGATTCCCGTTCCGTTCAGTACTCGGCGTACGCGTCGTCGGCGAAGCAGTACACCCACCGCTCCCCGGGTTCAGCGGACGCGAAGACGGTGTGCCCTTCCATCATCGCGTGCCTGCGGGAGTGACGATTCGGCGAAGAGTCGCAGCAGAGCGTGCGGCCGCACGTCTGGCACGTGCGCAGGTGAACCCACGTGCTGCCGATCTTGACGCACTCCTCACAGCTGTGAGCGCCGACCTTGACTTCGTCGATCGCCTCGATGTGTTCGCAGCCTTTCATCACGTTCGCTCCAGCGCCGCCCGATCCCAGCCTCCGAGGGTGGCCCCGGCGTCGTACGTCGTCTGCGCAAAGTCGAGAAGCGCGGCGCGTGGCGAGGCCGCGCGCCGCACCGCATCGTAGTTGAGGATGAACTCCGACAGGGTGTCGCTGTAAGCGGCCGCCTGCGGCTGGACGCGAGCGTTCCGGAAGCCCGCCGGCTCGGGCGCGGCGTAGGCATAGAAAATCGGCTCCTCGACTCCCCGCCCGCCGCCGGGCCAGAAGCCGACGCTCGTGACTTCGTGCGAGTAGGATTCCTTCGTGATCCGGTCGGCATCCGGACGCTCGGGCGCGCGGCGCCCCGAGAAGCGCGTTTGCGCCAGATCGAAGCTTCCCCAGAAAAAGTGCACGGGGCTCGACTTGCCTATGAAGCGCGCCCGGAACTCCTGGAGCACCGTGCCGGAGGACAGAGTGGCACGCCACCATCGGTTCGCGTATTCCGGATCGTACGACTTGTTCTGCGTATCCGAGTCGAAGCGGATCGGGTTTTCGATCTCCACCGGCATGGGCCAGATGTGAACGTCGACCCCGAGCTCGTGCAGACGCGCGATGAACTCTGCGTAGAAGTCGGCAACCGTACGCGGCGCGAGCGCGATCTCGCGCCGATCGCCGGCGCTGGTGGTGATCACCAGCGCGTGGTCGATGAAGTCGAACGCCGCTTCGACTGTCCTGTCCCGATACGGCATCGCGAGCGTCGTCAATCCACGCGACGTGAGATAGAGCGTGACGTTCCAGTAGTGATTGACCAGCGGCACGAGCGCGAGCCGGACTTTCCCGACGACCTGCGTCCACATGTGGAGCGTGCGGTAGGTATCGCGCCACCGATCAAATGGCAGCTCGGGCCATTCTGCGGAAGTAGCGGGCGTCATCACGCGATTGTAGTTCACCAGACGGATGAGTTGGGTCGCGGGTACGATTCTGGCAACGAAATGACCCGTGGAGGTCTGACGATGCTCTACTGGGCGCTTGTATTTCTCCTCTTCGGGCTCGTGGCGGCCGCGCTGGGATTCTCGAACATCGCAGGTGCGTCGTTCGCGATTGCGAAGTTCCTGGCGGGACTGTTCCTCCTGCTCTTCCTGGTCTTCCTGATTCTGGGGTTGAGCGCGTATCGACGAATTACGAGTTAGAGACCTATAATCCGCGCCGTGGACCGCCGCAGGTTCCTCACGACCCTCGGCGCCGCCGCGCTCCCCTGGCGGGCGCACGGCGACGGCCTCCCGCGTACCGATGCTGCCAGGCTGCGCTCGCAGCTCGAGCGGCTGAGCGAGTTCGGACGGCCGGCTGGCGGCACCTTCGCCGACGGCGTCAGCCGGATCGCCTACACCGAAGCCGACATCAGCGGACGCGCGTACGTCATGTCGCTGATGCGCGACGCCGGCCTGACACCGCGAATCGATCCCGCCGGGAACATCTTCGCGCGGCTTCAGTCCTCGACGAACGGGCAGGCCGGCCGGCCAGTCAGTCTGCCGATCCTCGCCGGTTCTCACATCGATTCCGTTCCAAACGGCGGCAACTTCGACGGCGACCTCGGTTCGCTCGCCGCGATTGAAGCGGTCCGCACGCTGACCGCAGCGGGAGTTCGAACCCGTCATCCCCTGGAAGTCGTCGTCTGGGCCGAAGAAGAAGGCGCGGCGTACGGCAGGAGCCTGTCCGGCAGCCGCGCCGTCGTCGGCGAGTTCCCCTCGAGCGAGCTCGCGCTCGTCGTCGATGGCGTCGCGAAGGCGGATGCGATTCGAAGGATCGGCGGCGACCCGTCACGGTTCGAGGAGGCGCGGCGGCCGCCGGAGTCGCTTCATACCTACCTCGAGCTCCACATCGAGCAGGGCGGCACGCTCGAACGATCCGGCCTTCCAATCGGGGTCGTCGAGGGCATCGTCTCGATCGAGCGTCTCGACGTCTCCGTGCGAGGCTTCGCGAATCATGCGGGGACGACGCCCATGGGCGAGCGGCAGGATGCGCTCGTCGCCGCCGCCCAGCTCATTCTGGCGATCCGCGAGATTGTGACCCGCGAGCCCGGGCGTCAGGTGGGTACCGTCGGAAAGGTTGAAGTCACGCCAAATGCGACGAACGTCATCCCTGGGACGGTAAAGCACACGGTCGATCTGCGCGACCTCGACGCGGCCAAGCTCACGCGTCTTGCCACCGAAATCCGCGAGCGGGCGGCGGCGATTGCCGCCGCAACTCGCACCGAGATCGAGGTCGCGCGCGTGACCCACCACGATCCGGCACTTGCCGCGCCAGGCGTCCAGCAGGCGATCGCGAGCAGCGCGGAAGCGCTGGGCCTCAAGTGGGTGCGGATGCCGAGCGGCGCGGGGCATGACGCTCAGATGGCGGCGCGTCTCGGCCCGATGGGCATGATCTTCGTCCCCAGCGTGGGCGGGATCAGTCATTCCCCCCGCGAGCTCACGACGTGGGACGACTGCGCGCGCGGCGCCGACGTCCTGCTGCGCAGCATCCTCGCCGTCGATCAGGCCCACTCGGTACGCTCGTTGCTTTAAGAACCAGCCGGAGGAGCACGCATGTTTCCGATTGGCGATGACGACGTCCACGGAGGACGGCGGAACGTTCAACTGGTCACCTTCGCCCTGATCGCTCTCAACGTCCTGGCCTGGCTGCTCGAGCTGGGTCAGGGATCGGAAGGGGCCCTGCAGGCCTTCGTTCAAGCATGGGGTGTCGTGCCTCGCGAGTACACGTCCGGCACCGATCTGCCGCCGGCGATTCCGGCGCCGATCTGGACGACGACGATCACGTCGATGTTCCTGCACGGGGGATGGATGCACCTGGGCGGAA
>DATAFJ010000081.1:0-32349 GCA_036257535.1 Vicinamibacterales bacterium
GCCTTCGAGCTCGATGCCGCGGATGGTCGCCTCGGCCGCGTTGGAGATGTCGATGACGCCAGGACCAATCGGCGTCTGCACCTGCAAGTCGGTGTAGTCCGTGTGGAAGACTGCGAGGTTGATCCGTGCGCGCCCGCCGGCGAGAGCGGTCTTCAGACCGCCTTCGTAGGACCAGGCCCATTCGGGCGCGTAACCCCTTCCAGGTTCGGGCGACGTGAGATTGAAGCCGCCGCTCTTGAACCCGCGCGCCGCGGATACATAGACGAACGTGTCGGCACTCACTCGCAAGTCGAGCCCGAACTTGGGGGTCCATGCGTTGTAGGAGATCGCGTCCGTGTACGCGTACAACGACGACGGAAGTACGACCGCCGGCTCATCGAGCGTCTGGAGCCGGCCCGAGTTGGCGATCGTCTTCCTCTCGGTCGTGTAGCGCAGGCCTGTTGTTGCCGAGACTCTGCGCGTGAGGCTGACCGTCGCCTGGCCGAAAAGGGCTCCGGCGCTCGCCTCGACCGTCGGGTCGAGGAAGTTCAGGAGGCGCGGTCCTCCAAGGCGGACGATCGTGGGCTGCTGATCGTGCTCGTCGAAGAGAAACAGTCCGGCGATCCACGACAAACCGGGCCGCTCGCGGGAAACCGTTACTTCCTGCGACCACTGATGGTGGAACTCGCGGAGGTCCACCGCGGTGAGGTCCAGCTCCGTAATGTCGGCGTCGTTGATCACCTGGTAATCGAGCTTTCGATACGCCGTGAGGCTCACGAGCGTCGTCTCAGGCGCGAGCCGCATCGTGAAGCGCGCCGCTGCGCCATGCTGAAACGTATGACCCTCGGCGAGCGTTGAGGTCCGCACGTCGTGAAGATCGGCTGGATTGTCGACCTGGAATCCAGGCTTCACGGCCAGCACCTTGGCATAGGTGAGCGGCGCCGGATCCTGGCGCGTGATGTCGCCGCTCAGTGTCAGATCCATTCGACGGTTGAACACGACGAGGAGCTTGCCTCGTCCTGCCGTTACGTCCTCGCCGCCCAGCGGGTGATCCGGATGATTCAGATCACGAACGAAGCCGTCCCGGACTCCGCGCAGGATGGCGGCGCTCGCCATGACGCGGTCGCGGACAAGAGGTCCACTCACCGACGCGTCGGTTCGGAGGGCGTCGAGGGTCGCCACGCTGAACCGTGCAGCGGCGGCGAAATCGTTCGTCGGTTCCTTCGTGACGAGATTCAGCGCGCCGCCGACGGCGTTCCGGCCATACAGCGTCCCGCGCGGGCCTCGGAGCACTTCGATGCGCTCGAGTTCGAGGAAGTCGGCAAGCACGGCGACGGGCCGCGCCAGATAGACGCCGTCGAGGTACACGGCCGAGCTCGGGTCCGATCCGGCGAACACGACATTGCTGCCGATTCCCCGGATCGTGAGCTGCGAGAAGTCCGAATTCTGCGAGAAGGTGACCGACGGCGCCAGACCCGCGACCTGCGCGATGGTGTGCGATTCCGTCCGCTGCAAGTCGGCCGCGGGCAGGACCGTGATTGCCATCGGGAGCTTCTGGAGATCGCGCTCGCCGGTCTTCTCGGCGGTGACCACGGTTTGCTCCAGGACCTGCACCGCGAGCGTCAACGTAACATCCGCAGTGTGACCTGTCACGACGCGGACGTTGCGGCGCGCTGTCGCGAAGCCGCTCCGCGCCGCGTCGAGCTCGTAGTCGCCTTCGGGGAGGCCTGGAAGCTGAAAGCGCCCGTCACGCCCGGTCAGCGTGCTCCGGTCGGCGGGTCCGCGCACGCTGATCGTGACATTCGGAAGCGGGGCGCCCGTGGCATCCCGGATCACTCCGGCGATTCCGCCGGTGGACCGAGCGGCGACGGAGGAAATCACACAGAGAACGATCGCGGCAGCCCATCCCATGGGCCAGCGTCGGGGGCCGATGTCACACGTCCAGCGTGGCACGTTCTGTTCGGTTCACGGAGATCCTGAAGAGTATACTCTTCAGTCCGATGCGGATTCACGAGCTGACCGTCGACGAGTGCCGGAGCATTCTGGAGAAAACGAATCTCGGCAGGCTGGCATGCGCACGGGCGAATCAACCGTACATCGTTCCGGTCTCCATTCACTTCGACCCGGCCGGCGATTGTCTGTACAGCTTTTCGATCAGGGGGCAGAAAATCGACTGGATGCGGGAGAATCCGAAAGTCTGCGTCGAGGTGGAAGATATCACCGACAAGAATCACTGGACGACCGTCGTCGTGTACGGCCGCTACGATGAGATCGAGGATTCACGAGCGGACGCCAACGCCCGGCGCCGCGCGTACGACCTGTTCCAGCGCCAATCACAGTGGTGGCTCCCGGCGGCCGGCAAGCTGGCGTCGGAGGAGCAGGAGACGCCCGTGATCTATCGCATCCAGATCGACCGGATGAGCGGGCGGCGCGCGGCGCGGCCGACCTCATAGTTTCGGCTGCAGTTCAGCGCTCGACCTCGCGCCGAGCGAGCGAAAACACGTCCGTCAGCATGAGCGGCGTCAGCTTGCCTGTGTTGGTGTTCTGCCGGCTCGGATGGTACGAGCAGACCAGCGCCGGCGCGCCCGCAGGACGATAGACCGCGCCGTGCGCAAACGGCGGCCGCGGCTTCTGCACGACGCCCCGCGTCGCCATCAATCTCCAGTACGCGTCGAAGGCAATCCGTCCGAGCGCCACGACGACCTGCATCCGCGTCAGCGCGGACACTTCGGCCTCGAGGTGCGCGTGGCACCGCCGGATCTCGTCGGGATTCGGTTTGTTGTCCGGCGGTGCGCAGCGGACGACAGCCGCGATAAACGCGTCGGCGAGCGCCAGCCCGTCGTCCGCATGGTGCGACGTCGGCTTGTTGGCAAACCCGGAATCGTGCATGGCGCGGAAGAGGAAATCGCCGGATCCGCCCGGCACGTCGCCAGTGAAGACCCGTCCGGTGCGGTTCGCCCCGTGCGCGGCCGGCGCGAGGCCGAGGACGAGCACGCGCGCGTCCGGATCGCCAAAGCCTGGAACGGGACGCACCCAGTACACGTCGTCGCGGTGCGCCGCGTTCTTCTCACGCCCGATCCGTTGACAGTAACTCCTCAAGCGAGGGCAGGCATCGCACGCGATGATCGCGTCGCGCACCTCCGTCAGGCTGGGCACGGTCCTTCTGTATTCTCGATTCTGAATTCCGGATTCTGACGGGGATTCTGACCGAGATCGTAGGATTCGGCTTGTTCGTGCGCGTGATACGAGCTGCGGACGAGTGGCCCCGACTCCACGTGGCCGAAGCCAAGCTCCAGCGCGATGCGTTTCAGTTCCGCGAACTCGGCAGGCGTGTAGTAGCGATCCATCGGCAGGTTCGCCACCGATGGACGCAGGTACTGACCAATCGTCAGGATTCCACAGCCGGCGTGGCGCAGATCGCGAAGAACCTGGACGATTTCCTCCCAGGTCTCGCCGAGGCCGACCATCAGGCCGGACTTCGTTGGAATGGCAGGCGCGTAGCGCCGGGCGCGGTCGAGCAGTTCCAGCGCACGCTCGTAGCGGCCGCCGGGACGCGCGACGCGATACAGCCGCGGCACCGTTTCGATGTTGTGGTTGAGGACGTCGGGTCCGGCGTCGAGCACCGCGTGAAGCGACGCTTCGCTGCCCTGGAAGTCCGGGATGAGAACTTCGATGCGGCACGCCGGCACGCACGCGCGAGTCTCGCGAACCGTGTCGGCGAAAATCGACGCGCCGAAGTCTGGAAGATCGTCGCGGTCGACCGACGTAATCACAGCGTACCGCAGATCCATCGACTCGATCGCGTGCGCCACGTTCGCCGGCTCGCTCCGATCGACTTCGCCCGGCCTGCCGTGGACGACGTTGCAGTAGCCGCACGAACGGGTGCAGATGCTGCCGAGGATCATGAAGGTGGCGGTGCCGTGGTGCCAGCACTCACCGATATTCGGACAGTTCGCTTCTTCGCAGACCGTGTGGAGCCCGAGCTCGCGCATGATGCGCTTGAGGCGCAGGTAACCGGCCGAGCCGGGGGCGCGGACCTTCAACCACTCGGGCTTCGGGACCCGAACCGCGCTCTCGACTTCACGAGCGCGACGGCCGCGGATCAAGGTGACGGGTATCGCTCCGTTCACAACCATATAATTGTAACCCTATGCCTGCCAGCACCTCACTCTCAATCACCTGGCTCGGTCACGGCACGTTCGAGCTCGTTTCCCCGGGCGGGAAGCGGATCGTGATCGATCCGTGGCTGGAACAGAACCCGTCGTGCCCGGCCGATCGAAAGAAAATCGACCGCGCCGATCTGATTCTCGCGACCCACGGCCATTTCGATCACATCGGCGATCTCGTGCCCGTCGCCCGTGCAACGGGCGCGAAGCTGATCGGCATTTTCGAGCTGTGCGCATGGATCGGGAAGAAAGGTGTGCAGAACAGCAGCCCGATGAACATCGGCGGATCGCAGCGCGTCGGCGACATCACGATCACGATGGTGCCCGCCGTGCACAGCAGCGCGTTCGTTGACGATGGCGGCCCGGTTTACCTGGGTGAAGCCGCCGGGTACGTGATCCGCTTCGAAGACGGGCTGACCGTGTACTTCGCCGGCGATACCGCGCTCTTCGGCGACATGCGGCTGATCAAGGAGATGTACGAGCCAACCATCGCGTTTCTGCCGATCGGCGATCATTTCACGATGGGACCGGAGGCGGCGGCCCGGGCGGCGAGCTTCGTCGGCGCGAGGCAAATCGTGCCCATGCACTACGGAACGTTTCCACTCCTGACGGGCACGCCCGAGCGGCTGAAAGAGCTGATGCCGGGTGTCGACATCCTGCAACTGAAACCGGGCGAGACGGCAAGGTAGGGGCCGGGGCTTTGGGGCCTGGGGCCTGGGATTTCAGTCCGAGACTGCAAGCTCGCCGGCGCGTACGGGGCGCGTCCGGAGCAGTTTGCCTCGCCGCGCGAGCTCGGCCATCGCGGCGAGTGTCCCGGCAAAGAAGGTCAGCTTCACCGCGTCGGCCCATCGAGCATAGGGAAGCATCTTCCACAGCACGAGCAGCAGCGGCTGCGCAACGCACGCGGCCCAGACCGCGCCATAGAAGAACCGCCGCTCGTGTCCTTCGTTCTTCGTCGACGGTCCGACGCGCGGAAGTAATCCGAGTGCGCCGAGCAGCCACATCGCCCCGGCGAGGGGAAAGTAGGCGGTGTCGTAGATCTGCTTGAGGCGCCACTCGCCGGTCGCAATCGCCCAGATCAGTCCAGAGAGGTTCAGCAGCGCGAACACGACCGCGCCGCTCCAGGCAAACGTGTAGGAGATGCGGCGGTAAAGCGGGTTAGGACGATCCTCGGTGAAGCGGAGGATGTAGGGCTCGGGTTCGACGCCCGGGAGCTTGCCGAGGAGGCCCGCGATGCCGGTCGCCGCGAGCACGATGAGCAGCCAGGCGACGAGACGCCCGTTGAAACCGCTATCGAACAGCTGGAAGGTCAGCGGACCGGGTGCGATGAAGAACACCCATATCCAGATCGGCCAGTGTGCGAGCCGGTATCGGACCGTGTTCCGTCGACGGATTCGGCCGACTTCCGCCAGCTCTCGAAGGTCCGTCCATAGTGATCGCTCCCGCTCCCGCACGCGCCTCCCCGACTCTTCGACTACGCTCACAGCGAATCGCGATCATAGCTCAGGGCCGGAACAGGCGCGCGACGGCCTCCGCCGCTTCCCGAACGTTCAAGCCGGACGTGTCGACGGTGTGCGCCGCGGCCGCATAGAGTGGCTCCCGCGCCGCGAGCAGTCCGCGCAGATCGGCAATCGCCTGCGGATGATCCGCCATCGGCCGGCGATCGCCCTGACGAACGACGCGGTTCCAGTGGTCTTCTGGCCTCGCGCGCAGCCACACCGTCGTCGCCGAACGGCGGAGCAGCGCGTACGTATCGGGCGACGTCACGATCCCGCCACCCGTCGCCAGCACCATCGGGCGTTGTTCCCTGAGCACCTGCTCGAGCGTCTCGCGCTCGAGCCGCCGGTAGTAGTCCTCGCCGTGGAGCGTGAAGATTTCGCTGAGCGAGAGATCGGCGGCGCCCTCGATGCGCCGATCGAGCTCGACGAACGGCGCCGCGATTCGACGTGCGAGCCGGCGGCCGATTGTCGTCTTTCCCGCGCCACGCAGGCCGAGCAGCGCAATCACGCCAGGTGCGGGCGACGCGGCGGCATCCGACAAGAGCGTCGCGGGCGAGAGATCCAGCGCCGTGGCGAGGTCAGCGAGCCGGCCGACCGACAGGTTGGCGCGCCCCGATTCGATCTGCACGAGGAAGCGCGGCGACACCCCCGAGCGTTCCGCGAGCTCGCGCAGCGTCCAGCCTCGCGCGAGGCGCGTCTCGCGGATCCGTCGGCCGACTGCCGACAGCAGGGCAGCGTGTGGAGCGGCGTCGCCTGCCACTGCGCACTATATTACTTCGTCTGAATAATCAACGCACTATAGTGCCTTGACACCCGGCGCCGGCGGGCGGTACGCTGGCGGCCATGGAGCGAGTCTCTTCGGCCGCCACTCCGCTCATAGATTTCGAGACGTCGCCGGATCGTTACCGCCACTGGAAGCTCGAGTTCGCGGGTCCGGTCGCAAGACTCTCGATGGATGTCCGCGAAGACGCCGGCCTGTCCTCCGAGTACCGGCTGAAGCTGAACTCGTACGACCTGGGCGTCGACATCGAGCTTGCCGACGCTATTCAGCGGATCCGCTTCGAACACCCTGAAGTCCACACGGTCGTCATCACGAGTCTGAAGGAACGGATCTTCTGCGCCGGCGCGAACATCTTCATGCTTCGTGGCTCGACGCATGCGGCGAAGGTCAACTTCTGCAAGTTCACCAACGAAACACGCCTCGCGATCGAGGATGCCAGCGTGCACTCCGGGATCAAGTTCCTCGCGGCGCTGAACGGGATTTGTGCCGGCGGCGGCTACGAGCTCGCGCTCGCCTGCGACGAGATCCTGCTCGTGGACGATGGCAATTCGGCGGTGAGCCTGCCGGAAACGCCGCTTCTCGGCGTGCTTCCCGGCACCGGCGGGCTGACTCGCGTCGTCGACAAGCGGAAGGTGCGGCGCGACCTGGCGGACTTCTTCGGGACGTTGACGGAAGGCGTCAGGGGCAAGCGCGCGGTCGAGTGGAGGCTCGTGGACGCCGTCTATCCGACGAGTCAGTTCAAGGCGGCCGTCGAGAAGCGTGCGAAAGAGCTCGCTGCGCACTCGGACCGGCCGTCAAGCGGACCCGGGATCACGCTCGGGCCGCTCGGAGCGCGCGTGTCGGACGACGAGGTCGCATATTCTGCCGTGACGGTCGCGGTCGATCGCGATCGAAGGGTAGCCACGATCACGGTGAAGGCGCCCGCGGCAGGCGAGCCGGATACGCCGGACGCGATTCTGTCCGCTGGTGACCGCTTCTGGCCGATTCGTGCGTTCCGCGAGCTCGACGACGCCATCCTGCGGCTTCGCGTGAACGAGCCCTCGATTGGAACCGTCGTCATCAAGACGGAAGGCGATCCGGAAGCCGTGCTCGCCATCGACCGGACGCTCGATACCCACAAAGATCACTGGCTCGTTCGAGAGGTCGTGCATTTCATCAAACGCACGTTGAAGCGGCTCGATCTGACGTCACGCAGTATCTTTGCGCTGATCGAACCGGGGAGCGCGTTCGCGGGGACGCTCTTCGAGCTTGCGCTCGCGGCCGATCGGTCCTACATGCTCGACGATCCCGATCGGCCGGTCGCCGTCTACTTGTCGCCGATGAACGCCGGGCCGTTGAAGATGAGCAACGGGCTGACCCGGCTCGAGGTCCGGTTCCTCGCCGAACCAGACTCGATTTCGAAGCGGCTCGCGCACGAGGGTCCCTTCGATGCACAGGAAGCGATGGAGGCGGGGCTCGTCTCGTTCGTGCCCGACGATATCGACTGGGACGACGAAGTACGAGTCGCGATCGAGGCGCGCGCCGCGTTCTCGCCCGACGCGCTGACCGGTATGGAGGCCAACCTCCGGTTCGCGGGGCCGGAGACGATGGAAACGAAAATCTTCGGGAGGCTGACGGCCTGGCAGAACTGGATCTTCCAGCGCCCGAACGCCGTCGGGCCAAAGGGCGCCCTGACGTCGTACGGGACCTCCGGCCGTCCCGACTTCGACTGGGGCCGGTGCTAAAACAACCCAGGCGCCGCAAACAGCGCGCCGAGCTAGGCGAGGCGTGGCAGCCGCTGGGGGTGGGGCCCCAGCGCAATAAAAGAAATGATCTCCGCAGATAAAATTCCGAACAACGTCAGTCTCTCGTCGAACAAGCGGCTGCAACGCGCGCTCGAGCACTGGCAGCCTGCCTACATCCAGTGGTGGCGCGACATGGGGCCTCAGGGGTTCCAGGACTATCACCACGTGTACGTGCGCACGGCGGTCAGCGTCGAGCCGTCCGGGTGGGCGCATTTCGAATACGTGAAGCTGCCCGAGTATCGATGGGGCATCTTCCTCGCGGACCCGGTGCCGAATCGGACGATCGGTTTCGGTGACTTCTTCGGGCAGCCCGTGTGGCAGGAGGTCCCTGGCGAGTTCCGCAATCAACTCCGGCGCCTCGTGGTGACGCAGGGCGACACCGAGCCGGCGAGCGTCGAGCAGCAGCGCTGGCTCGGGCACCGCTGTCCGAGCCTGTACGACCTGCGCAACCTCTTTCAGGTGAACGTCGAGGAAGGCCGTCACCTCTGGGCGATGGTCTACCTCCTGCACTCCTACTTCGGCCGCGACGGACGCGACGAGGCCGAGGAGCTGCTCGCGCGCCAGAGCGGCAACCGCGACAAGCCCAGGATCCTCGACGCGTTCAACGAGCCGATCGACAACTGGCTCGACTTCTTCTGCTTCACGATGTTCACCGACCGCGACGGCAAGTCGCAGCTCATGTCACTGTCGGAGAGCTCGCTCGACCCGCTGTCGAGGACGACGCGGTTCATGCTGACCGAGGAAGCGCACCACATGTTCGTGGGCGAGACGGGCGTCGGCCGCATCATCGAGCGCACCTGCCAGCGGATGAAGGAGAGTGGATACTCCGAGGACGTCCGGAGGCTCGGCGGGATCGATCTACCGACCATTCAGAAGCACATCAATCTCTGGTTCAGCCTCAGCCTCGATCTCCACGGGAACGAGATCTCGACCAACGCCGCGTCCTACTTCGCCAATGGCCTCAAGGGTCGGGCGATGGAAGACCGCCACGACGATCACGTCGTCCGCGAGGCGACTTACGACCTGGAGGTGCTCGAGGATGGCACCGTGAAGCGACGCACGATCCCGATGCGGAACGCGATGAACGAGGTGCTCCGCGACTGGTACGTGGGCGACTGCGAGGCCGGCATCGAGCGCTGGAACCGCATCCTCGATCGTCATGGCATTTCGGACCGCCTGCGTCTTCCCGACCGGAAGTTCAACCGCGGGATTGGCGTCTTCTCGTCCGGGCATTTCGATCCGGACGGCAGGATGCTGACAGACGAGGAATGGCAGCGGCGCAAGCACGAATGGCTGCCGTCGGCGGAGGATGGCGAGTTCCTGCTCAGCATCATGAACGCGCCGATTTACGAGCCAGGCCGGTTCGCGAACTACATCGCGCCGCCGGCGCGCGGCATCAACCGCAAGTCGGTCGATTTCGAGTACGTCCGCACAGAAGCATGATCTATGTCGAATGTTGATTGTGGATTGCTGAGTTGAAGATCCACTACACGGCTGCGGATGGCGTCGCCGTCATCGAGCTGAACGATCCCCCGGCGAATACGTACTCGTACGAGATGATGCGCGAGATCGACGCCGCGGTGCTCGACGCGCGAATGGACCCCGCCGTCCACGTGATCGTCCTCCGCGGCGCCGGCGAGAAGTTCTTCTGCGCGGGGGCGAACATCGGCATGCTGGCGAAGGCTGACGCCGACTTCAAGTACTATTTCTGCCTGCACGCCAACGAGACGCTGAATCGGCTCGAGCAGACGCCGAAGCTCGTGATCGCCGCCCTGAACGGCCACTGTGTGGGCGGCGGGCTCGAGGTTGCGCTCGCGGCCGATATCCGGATCGCGCGCAAGGACGGCGGGAAGATAGGATTGCCCGAGGTCGCGCTCGGCGTGTTGCCGGGCACGGGTGGAACGCAGCGTCTCGCCCGCCTTATCGGCAAAGGGCGTGCGATGGAATTGATGATCGGCGGGCGGCTGCTGACGATGGACGAGGCGCTGGCGATCGGCCTGGTCACGCAGGTCTGGGATGCCGCGGCGCTGGCCGGCCGATCGTTCGAACAGGCGGTCCTCGATTACGCCAGGCAGTTCACGCCGCCGGCGGCCGCGAGCCGGGCCATCGGCCGACTGAAGCGCGCCGTCCAGTCCGGCATCGAGGCAGGGTTCGGCGAGGGCCTCGCCCTCGAACGCGAGCTGCAACAGCTCCTCTTTCAGTCGGAGGATGCGAAAGAGGGCCTTGCCGCCAACCTGGCCAAGCGCAAACCACAGTTCAAGGGCTCGTGAGGACGTATGACGACGACGAGCGTCGAGCAGAAGAAGCTGTTCATTAATGGAGAGTGGAAACCGGCCGCCGGTGGTAAGACGATGCCGGTCGTCAATCCCGCCACCGAGGAAGTCATCGCGGAGGTCGCATCCGCCGAGCGCGCGGACGTAGATGCCGCCGTCGCCGCGGCCAGGGCCGCCCTCGACGGACCATGGGGACAGATGTCCGCGCGTGATCGCGGACGGCTGATCTGGAAGCTGGGGGATCGCCTGATCGCGCGCGTCGACGAGATCGCCCGCCTCGAGACGCTTCACAACGGAAAGCCGATCAGCGAGTCGCTGCAGATCGAGATTCCTCTCGTTGCCGAGTGCCTGCAGTACTTCGCCGGCTGGGCGGACAAGGTCCACGGCGAAACCGTACCCGTCAAAGGCAATCACCTCGTTTACACGCTCAGGGAGCCGGTCGGCGTCGTCGCCGCCATCGTCCCGTGGAATTTCCCGCTCCTGCTCGCGTCGTGGAAGGTCGCGCCTGCTCTTGCCTGCGGCAACACCGTCATACTGAAGCCGGCGAGCCAGACGCCGCTCACGGCGCTCGCGCTCGGCGAGATTGCCAAGGACGTCGGCCTCCCGCCAGGGGTACTGAATGTGATCACCGGTCCGGGATCCTCGGTGGGACAGGCCATCGTCGAGCATCCAGGGATCGACAAGATTGCCTTCACGGGCGACACCGCGACAGGCAAGCAGATCATGCGGAGCTCGGCGGAGACGCTGAAGCAGATCACGCTGGAGCTCGGAGGGAAGTCGCCGAACATCGTCCTCCCGGACGCCGATATCGAGGCGGCGGTCCGCGGCGCGACGATCGGCATCTTCTACGGCAAGGGAGAGGTCTGCGCCGCGGGCTCGCGCCTGCTGGTCGACCGCTCGATCAAGGACCAGTTCATGGAGAAGCTGGTCGCGCGCACGAAGAAGATGGTGCCGGGCGATCCCATGGACCCCAAGACGCGTCTGGGGGCGATTGCGTCGAAAGGTCAGCTCGAGCGCGTGCTGCGTTACGTCGACACCGCGAAATCCGAGGGAGCGTCACTGGTGGCCGGCGGCAGCCGGGCCGACATCGGCACAGGCCGTGGCTATTTCATGCAGCCCACCGTCTTCGACAACGTCACGCCGCAGATGACCATCGCGCGCGAGGAGATCTTCGGACCCGTGCTCGCCACGATCGAGTTCTCCGACATCGACGAAGCAATCGCACGCGCCAACGACACGCCGTACGGGCTCGCGGCGGCCGTCTGGACCCGCGACCTGAAGAAGGCGCACTACGTGGCGCGCAGGCTGCAGGCGGGCACGGTCTGGATCAACACGTATAACGTGTACGACACGGCGGCCGGCTTCGGGGGGTACAAGCAGAGCGGCTTCGGCCGCGAGATGAGTGTTCACGCCCTCGAGCACTACACGCAGGTCAAGACGGTCTGGGTGGATCTGAACATGTAGCCCCACGGCCCAATGCGTGTCATAGACGCCCATATCCACATACCCCCCTATCACATGATGAAGCCGGCGGCGCGCCGTACGTTTCTCGTGCGGAAGCCGGACCCGGCCGCCATCGAGGCGCTGTCGGAGGATCCTGCGGCGCTCCTGCGGCACATGGATGCGGAAGGGATCGAGCGCGCCGGCCTGATCAACTACGTGAGCCCCGACGTCATCGGGTTCGACGGCGGCGTGAATGCGTGGGCGGCGCGGTACGCGGCAGCAGATCCGTCGCGCCTGATCGCGTTCGGTTCGATCGATCCGCGTACGACCGACGGAGTAGGGGAGGCGGTCGATCGGCTGCTGGAGATGGGCATCCGCGCGCTGAAAGTGCATCCGCCGCACCAGCTAATCGCCGCCAACGCGTACCTCGACGCGCTGCCCCAGCTCGCGGAGCTCTACGAGCGCGCGCAGGCCGCGGGCGTGCCGGTGACCATTCACACCGGCACGTCAGTGTTTCCAGGCGCGCGGAGCCGCCTCGGCGATCCCATGCCCATAGACGACGTGGCGATCGATTTTCCGAAGCTGACGATCCTGGCGGCCCACGGTGGTCGGCCGATCTGGATGGATACGGCGTTCTTCCTCGTTCGCCGGCACCCGAACGTGTATCTCGAGCTGTCCGGGATTCCACCGGGGAAGTTGCTAGAATGGTTCCCCCGTCTAGAGGAGATAGCGGACAAGACGGTGTGGGGCACCGACTGGCCGAGCCCTGGCGTCGCGTCGATGCGGAAGAACGTCGATCAGTTTCTCGAGCTGCCGCTCGCCGATTCGACCAGACAGAAGATTCTCTATGACAACGCGAATCGAATCTTCAAGTAAGAAGAATACAGAATCCAGAATACAGAATGCAGAAGGGGATCCGCTCCTGCGGTGGCGGTCCGAGTTTCCGATCCTCGACAGCTGCACGTACCTAGTGAGCCATTCGCTCGGAGCGATGCCGCGCCAGGCCGCACGCGAGCTGCAGGACTACGCCGACACCTGGGCACGACGGGGCGTCCGCGCGTGGAGCGAAGGATGGTGGGAGATCGGCCGGACGACGGGCGATCTGCTCGCGCCGATTCTCGGTGTCGAGCGCGGCACGATCTCGATGCACCAGAACGTGACCGTGGCGCAGGGCATCATTGGCTCCTGCTACACGTTCAACGATCGCCGAAACCGGATCGTGATGAGCGACCTGGAGTTCCCGTCGAACATGTACTTGTTCGAGGGGTTCCGCCGGTACGGCGCGGAGATTGTGTACGTCAAATCAGACGAAGGCGTGCGGGCGCCGCTCGAGCCCTTCCTCGATGCGATCGACGACCGCACGCTCCTCGTCGTCGCGTCCTACGTCCTCTTCCGCAGTTCGTTTATCCAGAACGCGCAGGCGATCATCGATAAGGCGCACAGCGTCGGCGCCCGGGTCGTGCTGGATACCTATCAGGCGGCGGGCACAATCCCTCTCGAGATTGGCGCCTCGAAGGCGGATTTCGCCGTCGGCGGGTCTGTGAAGTGGCTGTGCGGAGGTCCGGGCGCCGGTTACCTGTATGTAAGGCCCGATCTCGCCGCCGAGGTCGAACCGGCGCTCGTAGGATGGGCCGCGCACGACGAGCCGTTCCGATTCGAAACGGGCGCCATTCGCTACGCGGCCGCCCCCGAGCGATTCCAGAGCGGCACGCCGAACGTGCCCGCGATGTATGCCGCGCGCGCCGGCTACACGATCGTCAACGAAGTGGGTGTCGGGCCAATCCGCGCGAAATCGCTCCGCCTGACGCGGCGCTTGATCGAAGGGGCCCAGGCGCGAGGGTACAAGGTGAACACGCCGCTCGACGACGGCGAGCGGGGCGGGACGGTGACCATCGACGCGCCGGGCGGATCGGCGACGGCCGACGAGCTCATCCGCCGGAACGTCATCATCGACTATCGCCCCGGCGCAGGCATCCGCGTCGCGCCGCACTTCTACAACACGGAAGGCGAGATCGACCACGCCCTCGCGACGCTGGAAGCGATCGTGGAGGGATCCTCCACGACCAGGAAGGCGTGATGCGCGACATCAGGCGCGTCGCCGTGCTGGGCGCGGGGACGATGGGGCACGGCATCGCGCATGCGGCGATGGCGGGCGGGTTCGAGACGCGAATCTTCGATGTATCGCCGTCGGCGCTCGAGAAGGCGGTCGCCGCGATCGGCGGCATCGTCGCGATGGGGATCGAGCTCGGGAAGGTTGCGAAGGACGAAGGGGACGCAATACGGGCGCGGCTGAGCACGTTTGATGCGCTTCCCGCGGCGGTGGAGGATGCCGATTTCGTCATCGAGGCAGCGCCCGAAAGAATCGATCTGAAGCTCGGGCTACTTCGTGAGGTCGAGGCGCACGCGCCGCCGGCCGCGGTCATCGCCTCGAATACGTCGGCGCTCAGCATTACCGAGATGGCGGGCTCGCTCAGCAATCCTTCACGCGTCGCGGGGATGCACTTCTTCAACCCCGTTCACAAGATGAAGCTCATCGAGATCGTCCAGGCGCTCGCAACGGCGCCGGAGACGCTCGAAGCGGTCGAGACCGTCTCGAGGCGGATGGGGAAGGAGACCGTTCTCGTCCGCGAATCACCCGGGTTCATCACGAGCCGGGTCAACGCGACGATCGGCAACGAGGCGTTCTACATGCTGCAGGAGGGGGTGGCCTCCGCGCGCGACATCGACAAGGCGCTGAAGCTCGGCCTCAATCACCCGATGGGACCGTTCGAGCTGGTCGATCTCGTCGGCCTGGACACTCGCCTGAGCGTGCTCGAATTCCTGCACCGTACGCTCGGCGAGAAGTACCGGCCCTGTCCGCTCCTGGTGCAGTACGTAAAGGAGGGACGGCTGGGACGTAAGGTCGGTAGAGGAGTGTACGACTACTAATGTCCAACGTTCGTGTCGAGATCGCCGACGCGATCGCCACGCTGACGATCGATCGGCCGCAGGTCAGGAACGCCCTCAACCTCGAGACCGTCAACGAATGTCACGCAGCGCTGAAGGATCTCGCCGCTCGTGAGGACGTCGGCGTCCTCATCGTCACCGGCGCGGGTGACGCGGCCTTCGTGTCCGGCGCCGACATTAACGAGATGCGGCGGCGGACCCGCAACGAAGGGCTCGCGGCAATCAACTCGTCGCTCTTCGCCGCGTTCGAACGATTTCCGCGGCCGACGATCGCCGCGATCAACGGATACGCGCTCGGCGGCGGCTGCGAGCTTGCGATCGCCTGCGACATCAGGATCGCCGCGGACCACGCGAAGTTCGGGCAACCGGAGCTCGGGCTCGGGATCATCCCGGGCGCGGGCGCGACCCAGCGGCTGCCGCGGATCGTCGGCGTGGGCCACGCCAAGCACCTGATCCTCACCGGCGAGATCATTGACGCGCGCAGGGCGCTCGAGATCGGCCTCGTGAGCGAAGTCGTCCCGAAGGAAACGCTGCCAGCCAGGGCGCGCGAGATCGCCGGCCGCATCCTGCGCCAGGGGCCGCTTGCCGCGCGCCTGGCCAAGCTCGCACTGAACGCCGCCTCACGCGTCGATCTGGACTCCGGCCTTTTGATAGAGACGCTCGCTCAGACGATCTGCTACGAGAGCGAGGACAAGAAGGAAGGCACGTCCGCGTTCCTGGAGAAGCGGAAACCGAGATTCAGCGGCCGGTAATTACCTAATGCCCCATGCCCCATGCCCCATGCCCCATGCCCAAGGGCGCTCGGCATCCGGCAGTCGGCATTGATCAGCCGTCAGAAGAATTTCCTCGTAATGTTGAACCCGATGTACCAGTCGTCGCTCCCGCCGAACCCGCCGCGGGCGAGCTGGCCGTAAGTGGTCGCGAACGACGTCGAGAAGTTGATCTGAAACGAGTGGCCGCCGGCGCGGCCTTCGATGGCGAGGCTGCCGTGATCGGTGCCCGGGTCGTACCCCGCGACCCGCGGCGCCCACTCGCCGACAACGTACCATCCGGTGCTCCAGAGCCGGACTCGAGCGCCGAGACCGATCATGAACGTATGGTCGTCGAGCGGCAGCGGCTCGCGCGCGAGCTCCGCGGCGTTCACGACGAAGATCGGCTCGACATAGACGGCGCCGCGGCGGTTCAGCTCGCGCGAGACGATCGCCCCGAAGGCGGCGCCGTAGTTCTCGCTGAAGTTGTCCAGGCCTTCCGCGGTCGCCACTGCGTCGATGCCGAGCGGGAAGCCGTCGCCCTGCCGCAGGACGTTGCCCTGGCCGAAGAACTGAATCGTACGGTTGCTCGTCCGGTGGATGCCAATCTGCACGCCGTCCCAGATGCCGTAGCGCAGCTCGAGGCCGACGATCGCGGCCGAGTCGAAGCCGAAGAAGTCGGCCAGGAGATCGTCGAAGTTTCCTTCGCCGAGGGGACGCGTGAACCTGTGGGTCACGCGGAAATACCACTTGTTCCGCGGCATCCGCAGCGTCGTCGGAAGCGACACGAGCGTGAAGTCCGGCTGTGACACGTTGACGGCGCGGTCGGAGACCTGGGTCGGCTGATCCGGGGGCGGCGCCTGTGTTTCCTGCGCCGCCGCGCTGCCGCTAAAAACGAAGAGCGCGAGGATGACCCTCGCGCCCCAGACTGCTTTCCGCCGACCCATCAGGGCTCTCCTTGGGAGGGGAACTCGATCACTTTAGCGGTCTGGCCCATTGGCACTCTGGCTCTGGCAATTCCCTCAGACCGTGCGATTGTCAGATCCCGAATGGCCAACGGGCCAGATCGCCAAACCATTGGCTATGGTCGAATGTAGTTCGGTGCGGGTCCCGGCTCGTCTACGCCGACACGGATCTGACCCCAGAGGCTTCTATTCGTGGCATCGATGTGGTCGTGGTAGCCGCAGGTTCCTTGCCGCGTGAACGGGCCGAGCACGACGCTGCCGCCTGGCCCCTGCTGACCGAATGCGTTGACCGGCGGGCAGTCGGTGTGCTGCTCGTGCGGGTTCGACTGAATTTGGTGCATGCGGTTGTGGCTGTTGGTGAACCGCACGCTCTGGCCGACCTCGATACGGATGTTCGGCTTGTCGATGGCGCCGTCGCTGGTAATCGCGATCGTCTCGGCGACGCCGCTCGGTGGCGGTGTTGGGCCACCTGGGTTGCCGCCTCCGTTGCCGCCGTTGTTGTCGCCACCGCCTCCTCCGCCGCAGGCAACGGCGAGCGCCGGGATCACGAACGCTAACAGGCACCGCTTCACGTTCAGCATGCCCGTGGGCGTCGCAAACATGGTGCCGCGTGGCATTGACCGTAACTAGCTGGAGAAACGGGCCTTACGCTTTGGAAGGCTTACGCCACCGGTAACGGCTTACGCCTCGCGTAAACCGGCGGTTATTCAATCCGGTGCTTGGCGAGGTAATAGCTGAGCGCGCGCTGGCTGATGCCCATCGCCTCAGCCGCGTCCTTCTTGACGCCCGCAGCGCTGTCGAGGGCGCGGCGTACAGTTTCCCGCTCCGTCCACTCGAGGTTCTGACGGAGGTTCAGGCCGGGCAACCCGGACGGCGTCGCGCCGGCCGCGCCGAGCATGAAGACCGACTGCGCACGGATCGTCGCCGTCGTCGACATGACGACGGCCCGCTCGATCGTGTTCTCCAGTTCGCGAACGTTCCCCGGCCAGTCGTAGGCCTGCAGCGCCTGGAGCGCATCCTCATCGATCCCTTCCGCACGCTTTCCCGCGCGTTGCGCGTGCTTGCGGATGAAGTGCTCGACCAGAATCGGTATGTCTTCCTTGCGCTCCCGGAGCGGCGGAATGCTCACGGGGATCACGTTCAGTCGGTAGTACAGGTCCTCCTGGAACTTGCCCTCGGCAACCATCTGACGGATGTCGCGGTTCGTGGCGGCAATGACGCGCACGTCGACCTTCTGGCTGCGCTCCGCGCCGAGCGGCTCGAACTCCCGCTCCTGCAGCACGCGCAGGAGCTTCGCCTGCAGCGCCGGGCTCATCGTCCCGATCTCGTCGAGGAAGATGCTGCCACCGTCGGCGAGCGCGAACTTGCCCTTCTTGTTCGCCGTCGCACCGGTGAACGCGCCGCGCACGTGCCCGAACAGCTCCGATTCGAGCAGCGTCTCCGGGATGGCGGCGCAGTTCACCTTGATGAGCGGCATCTCGCGCTGCGCGCTGCGATCGTGGATAGCCCGGGCAACGAGCTCCTTCCCCGTGCCGGTCTCGCCCGTGATGAGCACCGTGCTCTTCGACTGCGCGACGAGCTCGGCGGCCCGGATGACATCCTGCATCCGGCGGCTGCGCCCGACGATGCCGTAGTGGTTGAACTCTTCGTCCCGCTCGTTGAGGAGGTACCGGTGATGGGTATGCAGGCGCCCGTGCTCGAGCGCGCGCCGGACGAGCACGAGGAGCTCGTCGATCTCGAACGGTTTTTGAAGGTAGTCGAGCGCGCCGAGCTTCATCGCCTCGATCGCGCTCTCGACGGTCGCGTGGGCCGTCATCAGAAGAATCTGCGGCCGCTCGCCATCCTGCCCGGCGCCGGCGAGCTCCCGGATCAGCTCGAGGCCCGTCATGCCAGGCATGACGTTGTCCACGATCAGCAGGTCGAACAGGCGCTCGCCGAGAAGCTTCTGCGCCTCGCGCGGCGCCGACGTCGCCACGACCTCGTGCCCCTCTTCGCGGAGAGCGGACGCGAGCGCGTTGAGGATCTTGGTCTCGTCGTCGACGAGCAGAATGGTGCCTGCGCTCATGCCTGTATGGGTTGGAGCGCGCCGGCCGTCACGGGCAGCTCGAGCGTGATATCGGTCCCTTCGCCCGGACGGCTGACAACGGCGATCGAGCCTCCCAGCCCTTCGATGATGTTTCGCGCGATTGCAAGACCGAGGCCCGATCCGCCGCGCTTCGTCGTGAAGTAGGGCTCGAAGATCCGCGCGAGATTCTCCTGGCCGATTCCCACGCCCCTGTCGCCGATCGAGATCGCGACGCGATCGTCACCGAGCCGGCGCGTTCTCAGCTGCACGGGCTGGCGCGGCTCCGCCCCCGCCTCGACGGCGTGCCGCGCATTGGTCAGCAGGTTCAGGAGGACGAGCCGAAGCCGCTCGGCGTCCGTGACGACCGGAGGCAGCTTCGAATCGAGCGCGAGCGTGATGGCGGCGTCGGCGTCCCCCTCGGCCTCGAGCCCGGCGGCGCGCGCGGCGTCGCGGCAGAGCGCGTTCAGGTCCGCCTGCGCCAGCTCGAACTTGATCGGCTTCGCGAAATCGAGGACGTCAGACACGATGCGGTTGAGGCGGGCGATCTCTTCGTCGATGTCGCCCAGGGCGCGTTTCATGTCGTCAGGCCGCAGGTCGTTGCGCCTCAAGGAGCGAAGGCTCGCCTTGATGATCATGAGCGGGTTCCGGATCTCGTGCGCGACGACCGTCGACAGGCGGCCGAGCGACGACAGCCTCTCCCGCTGCGCCGCCTCGCGCTGAAAGCGGCCGATCGATTCAGTCATCGTGTTGAAGGTCGATGCTAGAAGCTGTGCGTCCTCGTCTTCACCGAGCGCGGACGGAGGCAGCTTGATGCGGCGCGTCAGATCGCCCGTCGCGGCGGTCTCGCGCATCGTAGCCGTGATCACGGCGAGCGGCCGGGTGATCGTGCGGGCCACGCCGTAGCTCAGAAGCGTTGCCGCGAGTACCGCAGCGAGCGCCGTCACGCCGAGCGCCGTGTAGACCGCGTTGAGAAACCTGAGCCGCTCAGTCTTCGAGCGCAGGATGAGTGCTGTCGGCGCTCCGTGACCCGCGGCCGTCGTCAACGGCCTGGCCAGCCAGACGAACTCTTCGCTGCCGAGCCGGACGGTCTGGCTCCCACCGATGAGCAGGCGCGCGAGGGCCGGCCAGTCGCCGTTCGGACGCGTTGCCGCTTTGATCTCGCCGTCGATCGCGAAGGCGATGTCGCTGTTCGTCAGGTTCTTGAGGCCCTGCGCCGCTTCCTGGTTCAGGCTCGAACCGACAGTGATCGTCCCGAGGATCTCCGGATGTGCCGGGTCGATCCAGATGGGAACGGAAGCCACCTGCAGGATGCCGCCCGGAAATCCCCAGAACGCCCGCGCCTTCCGTCCCGACGCCGCTTCGCGAATCGCCGCGCGCGATGCCAGTTCTTCGACTTCGAGGCCCGCGCCTCCCGCGTACGCGAGAAGCGTTCCCGTGCGGTGCGTCAGAATCAGCACGTCGGCCGCGATGATCTCGCGATACGCCTGCGCGACCGGCGCGGCCGTCGGCGGATCGTTCAGCTCGACAATCGCCTTGAGCCGCGAGAGGTCGGCAATGAGGCGAGCCTCGCGGTCGAAGTGCTCGAAGAGCGTCTTCCAGTTCTCCTCCATCAGCGTCGCCGCCTCTTCGAGGCCGCGCACGAGCTCGCGCTCGGCCTGTGCGGTGACGGCTGCCGTGACGCTCCAGATGGCGATGCCGAGCGGCACGACGGCGAGGAGCGCGCCGGCCGCGAACATGCGGTTGCTCAGCGAGCGGAGGAAGGTCATCGACCGAGCGTGAAGTTCACCTCGACGTCGGCCGCGTCCTGCACGCTGACGCGCCGCGACTCGCGCACGACGCCCTCGTTCCAGATGGCCACGGTGTAGGTGCCGCCGGGCACGTCGGAAATGCGATAGCGCCCGTCGGCGTCGGTCGTCGCGAAATAAGGATGCCCGAAGACCAGGATGAACGCGTTCATGTGCGAGTGAATGTCGCAGAAGACGCGGACGATGCCGGGCCGCTCGAACCTGACGGATTTCGATTTGCCGGCGGCATACCGCCCGAGATCGAACGTCCGCGGTCTCGAGAGCGAGAAGACGTTGTGATACGTCCGATCGCTGTTGGGAAAGTCCACCACCGTGCCGGCCATGATCGCGAGTACGTGCGGCACGAACGTCTCGTTCCGCTGGTCCATCGTGGCGCGCGGCTGGTCCTGCTGATCGTCGAATGCGCCGCGAGGCGCGGTCTCCAGGTAGACGACGCTTCGGCGCCGGTCGACACTGCCGGGCGCCGGCGTCGCGCCGAGATCGGTGACGCTCGGACGCCGGTCGGCGGCGTCCACGGCGGCGGCCGTCTCGACCCGCCCGCGGATCGTGCTGCGCGGCTGACTCTGAGCTTGCCCGGCGGCCGACGAGCCGACCGCGAGCGCCAGGGCGAGCGGCGGGGCAAATTGCAGGTAGCGCGGCATCACAACCAGAAGAGCAGCTGCCCGGCGACGAACGATTTCTCGCGGAGGCGTCCGGCGTCGCGCCAGTTTTTCTGCCACGTCACGCGGCCGACGAGGTTGCGGCGAAAGTACCATCCGCCTCCGGTCTCGAACCGCGTGAGAGGAGCGTCCCACGGCACCGCCTCATTGCCGAAGATCGTTCCATGCAGGAGCGAGAAGTCGAGCCAGTCGACGCGCGCGGCGACGTACAGCCGCGGCAGCACCCGGTAGCGGCCCTCGATCAGCCCGCCCCAGGCCCCCAGTGGTGCATCGATCCGCGGCGCGGCAAACGACGGTATCCGCCACTGAGTCCAGACGAATTCCGCGCGGACGATCCCGTACCCGCGCGAGTATTCGGCGTCGGCGCCGAACGCCCGCTGCGCGTATGAGTCTTCTGCACTCCCGCCAGCCGCCACGACGGCGTCGTCGTCGACGAACTCGCCGCGCGCGACGGAAGCGCCGAGCACGAGGCCGACGATCGGGCGCGCCGTGACCCTGGCCGCGAGCTGCTTGCCGTCGTTGTCGTCCACGACCCTCGGATTCGAGAGGGTTCCCGATGTAATCGCGCCGGCGACTTCGAAGCCATGTCCGGCTGCGCGCACCTCGACGCCGGTATCCCAGCGGAAGGCGGTGACGAGCGGCACGCCCGGCGCGAACGTGGCCGAGCCGAGCGGATAGTTCGTCTGCCAGCCGCGTGCCCGCATGCGGAGCAGATCGTCCGCCGTCCCCGGCAGCGCGTCGGCCCGCAGCGATGTCAGGTACTGGTAGGCGAGCGGATATCCGATGAGCGGGTTGTCGTTCGAATACGCGCGGCGGCCGAACGCGCCGAAGACGGGTGGGATCCGGCCTGCCTGAATGTCGATCTCACGGTTTCGCCACGGACGCACGCGCAGGTAGAGCGCGTACGGACTGACGTGTCCCATGTTTTCGGTGCGGAGCTCGCCGACCAGCGCCAGCGGCGAAGCGATCCGCCACTCACCGCTGAGCGACATCCGGAACATCCGCAGCGCGTTGTATTCGTAGTCGGTGTAGTTGAACCAGCCGACTTCGTCGCGTTCACCGATCGTGACCGCGACGTCGGTGCCGAGCACGACGCGCCCGTCCCCGAGCGATATGGGCCCCGACGGCAGGTCCTGGGCCCAGACCAGGACAGGCGAAGCGCCGAGCAGGATGGCGAAGCCTAGAGCCCGGAACATGGAAACTTACCGATTATAGGGTGCCTCGAAAGTCCGACCGCTGAAGGTCTTGATCGACCATCACTACGGCGCTACTCTAGTAGTGGAATCTGATTCCACATTGTGGAACGAAAACCTTCGCTCGAAAAAGCGCTGGACGTTTGCGAGGCCCTGAGCGGCAGCGACCGCGGACTTACGCTCAGCGAGCTCGTACGCTCGCTCCGCATGCCACCTGCCACGGTCCATCGTCTGCTGTCGGCACTCAAACGCCGCAGTTACGTCCGGCAAGACGACGATACCGGCCGCTACAGCCTGACGCTCAAGATGCTGGACCTGAGCTTCAAGCTGCTCGGGCGCTCCGAGCTGCGGCTGCACGCGTATCCCGTGCTTCGGGAGTATGTTCTCCGCACCGGGCATCGCAGCTTCCTGGCCGTGCAGCAGTCCGGAGAAGTCACCTATTTGTGGAGCTCCGGCCCGGTTGAAGTTTCAATGTACACGGCCTACGGCAAGGAAATGCCGGGGCACTGCTCGGTCTATTTCGATGAGCGGGCGACGAGGCGTCTGAGTTGCCTCCGGCTGTCGGAAGCGCGTGACGCCCTCGCGGGCGAGCAGATTCTGCGGCGGCTCGGATCGACGACGGCGGTCTCACCGCTAGAGTGCACCTGTGCTCCGGTGCACGACTATTCCGGCCGCGAAGTTGCGCGCGTTGGCGTGTTCCTCCATGGCGAGGACGACGAGGCCTTCGCGCGGATGCATCCGCCGGCCGCGTGGGAGCTGGCGAGGCTGATTTCAGTTCGACTTGGGCACCTGCCCGCCGCGACGCTCGCGGTCGGGGCGTGACGATACAACCGGAGGAAACACATGGCCTACATCATTTGTGAGCCATGCGTCGGGACGAAGGATACGGCCTGCGTGGACGTGTGTCCGGTGGACTGCATCCACCCGCGCAAAGACGAGCCCGAGTTCGCCTCGGCCGAGATGCTGTACATTCACCCGGACGAGTGCATCGACTGCGGCGCATGCGTACCGGCCTGTCCCGTCGAGGCCATCTTCGCGCTCGACGAGACGCCGGAGAAGTGGAACAGCTACATCCCGGTCAACGCGGCGTACTATCAGAAGTAGGGCCTGGGGCTTGGGGCCTGGGGCGAGGGGTTAGGCAGGAGACACATGGGGTTCATCGATCATCGCTTCGAGGACAACTTCATCACGACCAACGTCGATCGCATCCTGAACTGGGCGCGCACGTCGTCGCTCTGGCCGATGGGCTTCGGGCTGGCGTGCTGCGCGATCGAGATGATGGCCGCCTCGGCGTCCCGTTACGACATCGCGCGGTTCGGCGCCGAGGTGTTTCGCGCCTCGCCGCGGCAGGCGGACCTCCTGATCGTCGCCGGGACGGTGACCAAGAAGATGGCGCCCGTGCTCCGGCGGCTCTACGACCAGATGCCAGAGCCGAAGTGGGTCATCTCGATGGGGAGCTGCTCGAATGCGGGCGGGCCTTTCCCCACGTACTCGGTGCTGCAGGGCGTGGACAAGATCGTTCCGGTGGACGTGTACGTCTCGGGCTGCCCGCCGCGTCCGGAGGCGCTCCTTTACGGGCTGATGCGGCTGCAGGACAAGATCAAGCGCGAGGGGACGGTTCTTCGCCGGGAGCGCCTGATTCGCGTCGGCGAAACCGAACCGCGGCTGGTGCAGGAAGCGTAGCCAGACAACGCCCGGCGCGAGCGAAGAAGGAGAACAATGAAGGCGATCGGCAAGTTCCTGCGAATGGTTTTCCTCGTCGACCTGGTCAAGGGATTGCTCGTCACGCTGAAGTACACGCCCCAGCCGGCGTTCACGTTCCAGTACCCGGCCGAGCGGCGGCCGGTGGCGCCGCGATTCCGGGGCGTGCTGCGGCTGCAGGTGGAGCCGGAGACGGGCGCGCAGACGTGCATCGTCTGCGATCAGTGCGCGAAGGCGTGTCCCGATGATCTCATCGCGCTGGGCGGACACCGTGAGCCGGGTACGAAGATCAAGATCCTGGACTACTTCGACTTCAACCTGTCGCGGTGCAGCTTCTGCGGCCTGTGCGCCGAAGTCTGCCCGACCAAGCCCGTGAAGGCGCTCATCATGAGCGAGGACTACGAACTCGGCAGCTACAGCCGGGAGACGCAGATCCTTCGCGTCGATGAAATGTACGACGGGGTGCCTATCGAGCAGTACACGCACTAACAATGCCGAATGCCCGGTGCCGAATGCCCAAAGCCCATCGAGCCATTGGGCACTAGGCATTAGGCATTGGGGCATTGCGGAGAGCGCCAGTCCCTACCGTGCTATAGTTCCCTGACTCCTATGCGCGGCCGGGTCAACGTCGCCGCGGCTCTCGTTGGCATTGCGATCGGGAGTTCGCTCGTTTCGACCGACTCCGGGTCCGTTGCCGACATCCAGTTACAACTTGGAAATCTCCTCACGGCGGAAGGCAGATACCGCGAGGCGGTTCGTGCGTATCGCAAGGCGGGCCGCGAGGTAGAAGAGCGGCTCCGCCTGCCGATCTCGACCGGCCTCGTTCAGGCGCTGCTTCGAACAGGCGAGTTCAACGACGCCCGCGAGGAGGCCGAGGCGCTCGTCGCGGCCCTGCCGTCTCAGAGCCTGGCGCGCTCCGTTCTCGGTGATGCGCTGTGGGCGTCGGGCCTCTTCGACGAGGCAGAGCGATCGTATCGCGACGCGCTCTCGTCGGGACCGGACGATCCGCGCGCGCGCCACGGGATGGCGCGTGCGCTCGCGGCGCGCAGCCGTCTCGAAGAGGCGATGATCGAGGGGCAGGCAGCCCTCAAGCTCGCGCCGCGCGAGGGGGAGTTCCACTATACGGTTGGCGCGATCTTCGAACGGATGCACCGTTTCGAGGAGGCCGCCGGCGCGTTTCAGGGCTACCTGAACCTGCTGCCGAACCGCGACCGCAGCGAAAAGGCGGCGTGGGCGCGCGCACAGATCCGCTTTCTCAGGGCTTTCAAGGATCGGCGGCCGTTTTTCATCGACGGCGACGTCGAGTCGCTGCTGCACACGGTGCCGTTCAAGCTCGTTCGCGACAAGGTCGTCGTCTCCGGCCGGGTCAACAATGGCCGGGCGATGGACTTCGTGCTCGACACCGGCGCCGAACAGACGATTCTGTCGGACACGGTTGCCAGACGCGCGGGCGTCACGCCCATTACGTACGTGCAGAGCGCCGGCGTCGGCGAAGTCGGCCTTCGGGGCCTGCAGATCGGCCGCATCGAGCAGCTGCAGTTCGGAACCCTGAAGATTCACGACGTGCCGGCCCTCATCAAGAACCCGCCCCTCGGCGGCCTGCCGACGCGCGAGACGGAGGCGTTCTCGCCGCTCGCGCTCGGCCTCTCGATGATCATCGACTACGACAAGAAGCTGCTCACGATCGGACGCCGGATCAAGATGACACCGGAGATCGAGGTGCCGCTCCGCCTCCATCGCCTCGCGATGGTGCGCGGCATCGTGAACTCCCGCCCGGCGAGCTTCGTGGTCGACACCGGCGGCGAGGTGATTTCGATCAGCCAGGCGACGGCCGGCAGCCTGAGCGTCGACCCGGCCTTCCGCCGCATTCCGCTGAAGGTCTACGGCACGTCGGGCTGGGATCGCGACGCGTTCCTGATGCCGAACGTCGACCTCGAGTTCTCGACGATCCGCTTTTCACGAATTCCCGTCGTTGTCCTCAACCTCCGGGCGCCGAGCGCGCTCCTCGGCTTCGAGCTCGGGGGGATCGTCGGCCACAAGTTCCTCAGCAAGTACCGCGTCGGCATCGACCTCGAACGCAGCACCCTCGCACTTTCCACGAATTGAAGCAGCCCTGAAGGGCTGCGCGACGAGCCTAGACGTCTCCGCGAAGCTGTGCGCGCGCTTTGAGGCGCTCGGCGCGCCGGGCGAGCGCCTCGCGGGCGCGCTGTTTCTCCTGCTCGGTCTCGAGGATGAGGCCGGGGATCGGAACCTTCCGTCCTTCCCGATCGATCGCCACGAACGTCAGGTAGGCGCGGCTCGTCATGCGCTGGACGCCGGTCAGGATCTCTTCCGAGAAGACCTCGACCTCCACCTCGAGAGACGTCTCGAACGTCGCCGTGACCGTGGCCTTGAGAAGGATCAGATCGCCGACCTTGATCGGATGGAGGAACTGGAGTCCGTCGACGGCGGCGGTGACGAGCAGGCTGCGGGTGTGCCGGTGGCAGGCGATCGCGCCCGCGATGTCGATGAGGTGCATCACCGTCCCGCCCAGGATGAAGCCGAGCGGGTTCGCGTCGTTGGGCAGGACCACCTGCACCATCTCGGTCGCCGATTCCGAGGGACGCTTCATCCCCTAGTTACAGTCAGAGTGCGCGTCGATGAACGAGCGGAGTGAATAGCGCAGCTCGACGGGGAGGTCCTCCTCGCGGAGCGAACGCAGGAGTGAGAGGGTGGATTCGTAGGTGCGAAGCTGCGTGATGCAGGTGCGGCAGGCAGCCAGGTGCCGCTCGAGATCCACATGCACCTCGGGCGGCAACCTGTGCTCGAGGTAATCGGCGAGCAGCGCCACCGTTCTGGTGCATCCTCTCGCCTTTCCACCGAGCCGGTCCTGGCAACCCACGTAGCAGTCCGCGTTATCCGCGTAATCCGCGGCTAGAAGTCGTACCCGATCCAGACCGAGAACTGCGGCTTGCGCCACCATCCGCTGCCGCCGTAGAGGCCATAGACCACGTCCTCGTAGTCCTTGTTGAAGAGCGTCCGCCACGACCAGTCGAAATGGATCGGGAAGCCGAGCGCGAACGTCTCGAGCGAAATTCCGTACGAGGCGCGGCCGTCGATGAGCCGGAAGCCGCTCACCGCCTTCGGTTCGCCGAAGACGGGCAGGACCTGGCCCGTGAGCGGATCCTGCTGGAAGCCGATGATCACCGGGTAGACGACGTCGCTCGTCTCCCAGACCTTGAATGGCGCGTCGTTCAGGCCGGATGCCCCGAGGCCGGCGAACAGGACGCCGCGGATGCCTCCCAGCACGCCCAGCGGCGTTGCCATCGCGTTGATGAGCGGGAAGCGCAGCTCCGCGTTGGTGAAGAACGCGCGCTGACCGAGGAACTCGAGATACTCGTATCCGCGCAGCTCGGAGTTCCCGCCGAAGAAGATGAAGTCCGGGAAATCGCCCCAGCTCTTGAAGCCCCGGCCCCGCAGCGCGAGCACGCCGTTCGTGCCGAGCCGGAGGTAATAGCGCGCGTCGACGTCGACGGTCTGACGGGAGAGCAGGTCGCCGATCGCCGGCGCGACCTCGTATCCGATGCGCACGGTATTGCCGGCGAGCGGCCCGTACTCGCGGAAGATCGTCGTCTCCTGCGTGAAGTAGATGCCCAGCGGCATGAAGGTCCCGTTGCGGAACACCGTCGTGCCGTACAGCTGCTCCTGGTATTCGTTCGCGAACTGCTCGAGCTCGGCGTTCTGAAATTCCTCGTCGTAGTTGATCAGCCCCGCCGACAGCTCGAGCCTGGCGTAGCGGTTCAGCGGGTAGATGCCGAACACGCTGGCGCCGCGGGACGTCCGCGTCGCGATGGCGAAGTCGCGATCGAGGAACTGGAACGAGGGATCGAGCAGGACTCCCGGCTGCAGCCCGTAGAAGAACTGGGTCTGCGAGAACGCCTGCACCGCGTATTGCAGGCGGCGGGACAGGTTGAGGTACGAGAACGACAGCGTCCGGTACTGCGAGACCGAGGCGGCGAAGAGGTTGAACTGCTGGTCGCCGAGGACGTCGGTGAACGTGACCTGCGTGCCGCCAAAGACGTCGCCGCCGCTCGTCACGCCGAGCGCCACCGGCGGACGGCCTTCGAGGAACAGCTTCTCGAACTTGCCTTTCTTGCGCTTGTTGTCGGCGATGAGCGTGTGGCTGAGCGGCGCCTGGAAGTCGATGACCGGCCCGGGCTCCCCGAACTCGTTCGAGGCCACCGTCGTGACCGGCTCCTGTCGCGCGAGCGTGTGCACGCCGAACTCGCCTTTGTAATAGGTGACGAAGGCGACCTTGTTCTCGCGGTTCTCCTGCAGCACGACGGGGGAGAGGTTCCCGGTCAAGGTATCGGTGTATTGCCGAAGCTCGCCGTTCTTCAGGTTCAGCGTCCAGATGTTGTAGATGTTTCCGTTGCGCGAGACGTCCGGCTCGACGACGACGTCGGGATCGATCGCCGTTGATGGAAATACGAGCGACTCCGCATCCAGCCACTGCGGCCCGACATCGTCGTGCGTGCCGAACGTGACCTGCCGGGACTTCTTCGTCTCGAGATCGAGCAAAAACAGCTTGTCGTTCCCGCTGATCCGGCGCACGTACGCGATCGACTTGCCATCGGGCGAGAACGCCGGCGCGTAGTCCGCGAACTCGTCATTCGTGACGTTGGTGATCTTCCCGGACTCCACATCGACGACGAAGATGTCGCCGATGGCGCCCTTGAGCGCCGCAAAGGCAACCTGCCGGCCGTCCGGGCTGATGTCCGGCGACTCCGGAGCATCCACTTCCTTGAGCTCGTGGCGTGACTCGATCTTCCGCGTCAGCACGTTCTGGAGGATGAGCGTCTTCTGTTTCTCCGTGCGGACAAAGTACGCGATGCGATCGCCGACCGGCGACCACGACATCCACGGCACGGTATTGCCGCGAAGGCCGCCCGGGTTGGCGATGTACTCGAAGCCGCTGTCCTTGTTGAAGCCGCTCGTCAGGTTGCGGATGACCGAGCCGTCCTTCGTGGAGATCAGGATGATGTCGAGCTCCTGGTCCTTCCGGTTGCCGGCGGCGGCCGCGATGAGGTCGCCCGACGGCGACGGCTCGATCGAGATGACGACGGGGTACTTCGTCTTGTCCGGCCGCGGCGCCAGATTGCGTCCGTAGTCGGCCGGCCGCTCCTTGTCGCGGAACGGCTTGAAGCGATCTTTCAGATACTTGTCGAACGCCTCGTCGAATTCCTCGGGGCTCAGCCTCAGCGCTTCCTGATAAGCGCTCTCGCCGCCGCCGATGACCGCCTTCCGCAACGAGAACAGGAACTGGCGAATACCTTCCTTGCCCCACCGCGACTCGATGAACTCGAACGCGGCATGTCCGAGCGAGTAGGGAAGTCGGCCCGACAGCGGCTGCGTCTCGAACTCACTCATCTTCGGGACGATGTCGGCGACGGCGGCGTCGCGAACCTGCATGAGGTCGAGCGGGTTCCAGTAGCCGGCCATGTAGTTGGCGAGGCCTTCGTCGACCCACAGCGGAATCCCTCTGCGGACGAGCGATCTCGGAATGATGTCGAACTCGAAAACGTGCGTCAGCTCGTGCGTGATGAGGCGGTACAACTGATCGGGCGGCTCGTCGATCGGCAGGACCATGCGATCGCGCTGAGGCTCGGCGAAGGCGAGCACGCCTTCCGGCAGCTCCTCGCCGATCACGTTCTGCTGCTGGAATTCGCTTTGCGTCTTATAGAGGACGAGCGGCACCTTGAACGCGAGATCGTGCTTGAGGTCGGCGCTGATCTGCTGATACGCGCTTTCCGCGTAGGCCGCAGCCCGTTCGAGATGCTGCTCGAGCTCCGGGTAATAAAAGATCTCGAAGTGATCCGTCGTGTAGATGTGCCACTGAAAGTTGTCGTAGCGGACCCGGTTCTTTCCGTAATACGGGAAGTACGGCGTCTGGGCAATTGCCTCGGCGGCCATCGCGCATGCGAGGATGAAAACGAGCGCGGCCGCAGCTAGCGTCCGCCCCGAGCGTGACCCTTCCCGGGTCGAAAGTCGGGTCCGGATACCCATAGGAGATACCTCAGAGAGCGGCAGCGGGGAGGCAGGCGGCCCGGCTGCGAACGCACGGATGTTACCACGTTGATAGGACACGGGTTGAGCCAATGAGGATTCAGATGCGACCCGCACGTCGTACGAAACCGGGCGTGCTGAGCAATACATGTACCAGTAACGAGCTATCATAGACTGGACTTGGAATAAGCCACGGCTGCCCGGTGTTCTCGTTTGAGGGCGGCCAGCCAGCGTCACCCATGCTCTTTCGGAGACGGTCACCGGCCGCCCCCTCGACCGCCCGCCCGCGCGGGCGATCTGAGTCGGAGGCGCAGACCCGCGACGCGTTCGCGGAGGAGGCCCTGTCCCATATCGACGGGCTCTATGGTGCTGCGTTGCGCCTGACGGGCCGCGCCGCCGATGCGGAGGACCTGGTGCAGGACACATATTTGAAAGCGTTCCGGTTTCAGAACAGGTTCGAGCGGGGGACGAACCTGAAAGCGTGGCTCTTTACGATTCTCCACAACACGTGGCGCAACGCCCGCCGCGCGAGCGCCCGCGACCCGGTTGCCGTCGACAGCGAAGCGGTCGAGCGCGCGCCGGCGGCGACCCGTGCGTCTGATTCTCCCGAAGCGCGGCTCTCCCGGCAGATGCTCGACGCCGATCTTCGGGCCGCGCTCGACGCCCTCCCCGACATCTTCCGTCAGGCCGTCTGGCTCCGGGACGTCGAGGACTTTTCCTACGCCGAGATTGCAACGATGGTGGGTGTGCCGATCGGGACCGTCATGTCCCGCATCTCGCGGGGCCGGCGCCTGCTTCACGAACGCTTGACCGGCGCGGCCGAGGCCGCGCCCAGAATGGTGGGACGCTCCGCATGAAGCCCTGCGCCGAGGTCGAGACCGCTTTTGCAAAGTACGTGGACGGCGAGGTCCAGGGAGCCGAGGCCGCCGAGATCGCTCTTCACCTCGACGCATGCCCGTCGTGCCGCGCTGATGTCGAGCGTGAACGCGTCGCGCGAGCGCTGGTGCGTGAGCGTCGCACCGCGTTGTGCTGCGAGGCGCCCGCTCACCTGAGATCGCGGTGCGCCGGCTCCGCGAAGCGCACCCCGTCGCCTCCGCGGTGGGTGCCGCTCTCCGCGGTCGCCGCGCTCCTGCTTGCCGTCGTCGGCGTGTTCGTCTACGGCAGCTTCGACCGGGGCGCCCAGGCGCTCGCGACGCAGCTGGCGCTCGATCACGTCAAATGCTTCGGCGTCTTCCAGCCGGACGGCATGACCGATCCGCAGGAGCTGGCCGGAAGGTGGCAGCAGACGCAGGGCTGGCAGCTGACCGTGCCGCCGCCGCGCGGCGATCTGGAGCTTCTCGGCGTGCGCCGTTGTCTCAGCTCTCAGGGACGCATCGCCCACATCATGTACCGGCACGCCGGCCGGCCGCTGTCTTTGTTCGTTGCGCGCGATGAAGGCCGGCGCCCGCGGACCCTCGACGCGATGGGCCATCAGGCAATTCTGTGGTCCGAAGGAGACCGTGTGTTCGTGCTCGTCGGACAGGAACCGCGGGCCGAGTTGGAGGAGGTTGCCGCCTACGTGCAGGCGCGCACCGTCAGGAGACGGGAATGATTGAGCCCTCGAGAATCGCGCGTTGGGTCGCCGGCTGCGCCGCCGCCGTCGCGCTCGCGTTCGTCACGGTTCCTCCACTGGCGGAAACGGCCGGCTCCCCGGTCGGCGCCGAATCTTTCGCAGCAGCCGGCGAGGGCGGGGCGCCGACGTTCTGCGACGGCAAGAACAAGCCAGCCAACCTGGCGTTCACGCTCAAGGACATGCACGGCAAAGACGTGCGTCTCTCCGATTACAAGGGCAAGGTCATCCTGCTCAACTTCTGGGCGACGTGGTGCGGCCCCTGCAAGTACGAGATTCCGGCGTTCGTCGAGCTCCAGACGAAGTACAAGGATCAAGGCTTCGTCGTCCTCGGCGTATCGACCGACGATCCGCCGGACAAGCTTCGCGCCTTTGCGCAGCAGTACAAGATGAACTATCCGGTGCTGCAGGGGCGCGACCGGACCGATCTCGTTGACGACGCGTTCGGACCGATGTGGGGCATTCCGGTGTCGTTCTTCATCGCTCGGAACGGGACCATCTGCAAGCGCCACATGGGGCTCGCGACGAAAGAGCAGCTGGACAAAGAGATCAAGGCACTGCTTGTAATGTAAGAAGAGCAACATAGGGACCAGGGACTGGGGACTCGGGACTTTGCGGTCAACTTCAAGAGTCCCCAGTCCCTGGTCCCCAGTCCCTCCATGCGTGCTATGATCCAGTCATGTTGAA